>JAEOUE010000288.1 GCA_016839515.1 Candidatus Hodarchaeum mangrovi | reverse complement strand
GGAAAGTTGCTTTATGGGGGTAGTTCAGCAGTAAAACCACCATATGAAATAACAGCCCTTAAAGGGGTTCAAAATATGTGTGGTAACAAGATAAAAATTATATCTGATCCTAAAGAAGCAGATATTGTTTTATTATTTCTAGGATTAAATCATGATAAAGAATCAGGGAGGAGAGAATATATTATAAGTGCTTTACGCCGAAAGAAGAAAGAAAAGGTTGAAATCGGTTATGACACGGAAGGAGCGGATCGAATAAGGCTTGAACTACCTCACGAACAAATTAAATTGATTAAAGAGACAATAAATCTCAATCCAAATACTGTTGTGATTTTAATCAACGGAAGTCCGATTAGTATGAGTGAATGGATTGATGAGGTTCCTGCTGTGATTGAAACATGGTATGGAGGGATGGAAGCGGGTAATGCGATAGCAAATATTCTCTTCGGAAAAGTGAATCCTTCTGGAAAACTTCCTCTGACTTTCCCAAAGGTTATAACAGATAGTCCTGCTCATAAGTCGCCACGAACCTATCCCGGGGATCTAAACGAGAAAAAGGTCTATTATGAAGAAGGAATCTTTATTGGATATCGTCATTACGATAAATTTGATATTGATCCGCTTTTTGCATTTGGTTATGGACTCAGCTATACCACATTCAAATTCTTCTCTGTTAATACTGATAAACAGGTTATACAGACATTAAAAGATACACTAACATTATCAGTTGAAATTCAAAATGTAGGTGAGATAGCAGGAGCAGAAGTAATTCAAGTTTATACTTCACATCTCTCTCCCAAGGTTGAACGCCCTATTAAGGAGCTTGTAGGTTTTGAAAAAGTTTTTCTATACC
This sequence comes from Candidatus Hodarchaeum mangrovi, assembly GCA_016839515.1. Classification (GTDB taxonomy): domain Archaea; phylum Asgardarchaeota; class Heimdallarchaeia; order Hodarchaeales; family Hodarchaeaceae; genus Hodarchaeum; species Hodarchaeum mangrovi. Next base: position 4,395 of record JAEOUE010000288.1, on the reverse strand, counting down.
CAGATGAGAAAAAAATAGTACAAATAACTATTTCAGCTCAAGATCTCGCATACTATGATGTTCAGACACACGATTGGGTGGTAGATTCAGGTCGAATTAAAGTGTTTATTGGGAGCTCCTCACGAGATATCCATTTGAGCTGTGAGATCGAATATAGATAATTAGGAGTTATTAATATCCTTTTCTGGAGTATTAACCCGAATTAATTTTGCAGGAATCCCTGCATATACAGAATTCGGTTCGATTACTTGCCCTTTAGTAACCAACGCACTTACACCAATAATAGAATTATCTCCAATAATAGCTCCAGGAGCAATTATGGAATATCCTCCAATGGTAACATTACGACCTATTTTAACAGGTGCAAGAGTTAAGAACCGATTTTCATTTACATGAGAGGAAATTATAGCACGCATTCCAATAAAGGTATTTTCTCCTATTTCAACAAGATGAGAATCTAACACAGCTCCTGAGGAGATATAAATATTTTTCTCGCATTTTAATCCATATAAACGGAGAGCTTGCCCTAACATCATAGAATACAAGTGGGGGATGAAGCTAAAGGCTTTCAGCATACTTTTGTAAATAGAGGGGGATACCATATTGACAGCGTATAATTTTGCCATATCAGTATCATGATGATATTTTCCAGATTGGATAGGAGGTAAAAATAATTTACAAACTATCTGGGAATGGATTACTCCGAAAGTGAAGCATGAAAGAGCATATAACAGTATTAGGACTATTGAAGAAAATAACCATAAGCCAATCACTAATATGCTATCATAGAGTATTGTTGCTTTTACTAGAAAATATCCATAGATGATTTCAGGAATAAAAACGATGAAACCAAGCATCCCTGTTACAGAGAAATACAAAATAAGTCGAATTTTTGTCTTTAGTTCCACAAAAAATTACTCCATTCCTAATTTAGATGCTAATCCAATTATCCGTCGATTGAAGCTTTTAAAGTTAGGTATTTTAATATTGCTTGGATAAAGTTTTCAAAATTTCTCATTGGTAAAATATAGATTTAAAACCATCATATCTCCTAAAGGATCAAAAAAACAAAGAAATCTGTATTTAAAGTTATTAAAAGGTAGCCTAATTGAATGAAAAATCTATAACGAGTAATTCTAAGTTGAGAAAATTCCTAAATTCTAAGTAATTAATTTTGACCTACAGATGGCACTGGAGTCACAATGAAAAAAAGATAGAAGACCTAAGGTCTTCGTTTGTGGGAAAAAATCCATAGGAAAGACAGAGTAAAGAAGAGAGCGATCCATTCAAAGCCGGGGGCGCGGGTGGTAGTAGCTTCACTCACTTGTACCTTGAGTAACCACATATCCTTATCTCTGTCTTCAGCTGAGATAGGTCGAGTCGTTGCAGCAATCACAAAACCTCCATCAGACATAGGAATAATAGAATCTAACCTTTGATCTCCCAAACCACCAAAAGTAGTATTCCATTGGTGAATACCATTTGAATCCGTTTTAATGAACCACAAATCATGATCTGAACCATAAGTTGCACCAGTATCACCAGCTAGAAGATAACCAATGTCTTTAGTTTGAATTACATCCCTAAAGGAAATTGAATCTGCGTTTAAGGTGTCATAATTATAATACCATACCTGATTACCATTTGAATCAGCTTTGATAAGACATCTAGTTTCATATCCTCCTAAAATATAACTTCCATCCGAAATTTGAATAAGATCATTAGCCATTATATCACAATCAAAGGTTTTATTCCATTCTGGTTGTCCGTTCATATCAGTTTTAACTAGCCAAGCATGATCTTTATCTAAGCCATAAGAATTAGTTCTTCCTGCAAGGGCATAACCTCCATCGGATGTTTCAATTATCTCTACCGCTACTTCTGACATTTCTCCTCCAAAGGTGTGATTCCATTCAGGAATCCCTTGAGAATCTGTTTTTACGAGCCACATATCATAATCCCACCATGTATCCGAAGTATCATTATAATTTGTACCACCAGCAAGAATAAAACCGTCTTCTTCCGCTAGTATCATGGAATTAATCCAATCGGATTGAGCTCCTCCAAAAGTACTATTCCATACAGATTGACCGATAGAATTAAATTTTTGAAGATAGACATCTGTATCTTGACCAAACACTCCGATAAGAGATTGAAAAACAAATCCATTATCAGAAGTTTGAACTAGATTGTTTGGAACAAATGCACCCGGAAAAGTAGTATTCCATTCCTGTTGTCCATTAGCAGTGAACTTGACCAAAGTCGTATGAGTATCCTCAGTAGTGACTAACGCAGCAAAACCGCCATCCGCAGTCTGGATACAGGCTGATACGGAATCATCATCAGGGCCTCCGAAAAAGACTTCCCATTCAACCATTACCGTGACATTGGTTGCATCAGTTACGCTAGTGGGAATAACCATTCCCAAACTCATCAAAATGAGTATTGAAATAAGAAAGGAGACTTGCCACAAGCCTCGCTTAACACTAATATCATTCATTACATTTTTCATAAATAGTTTCACAAATTATACCTCATCGTATTCATTTTTTTTTACATTTTTTTTCAAGTAATATTGAGCAGTTTGCACTGGGATCATGATGGAAAAAAAGTAGGAAAGACACCTTAGTGTCTTCGTTTGCAGGATAAAATCCATAGAAAAGACAGAGTAAAGAAAAGAACGATCCATTCAAATCCAGGACTTGGTTTTGTAGTGGTTGTTGTAGTAGTCCCCTCAGCTACCTTTACCTTGAGTAACCACATATCCGTATCCGTTTTACCAGGAGGTTGAGTTGTACCTGCAATCACAAAACTTCCATCAGACATTTGAACAACAGAAGTTAACCTGTCATGATCGGAATCACCAAGAGTGGTATTCCATTCCTGTTGTCCAGCTGCGTCAGTTTTTACTAGCCACATATTATAGTGTAAGCTGGATTGGTAATAGGAATCACCAGCAAGGAGGTACCCACCATCTGCAGTTTGAATCAAAGATTGCATGACATCTCTGGACCACCATGGACCACCATAGGTCACATTCCATAAATATTCCCCTGTCGAAGTAGCTTTGAGTAGCCACAAATCTTCTTCTAGTTCGCCTCCAAGGACATAACTACCATCTGCAAGTTGAATTATACGGTGGAAGTACGGAGGATGTGGTCCTGTGTGCCATTCTTCGGTACCATTAGCATCGGTTTTAAGCAACCCTAGAATACTAGAACCAGCAATCGCATACCCTCCATCAGAAGTGTGAATTATAGTACCAGCTATTTCAAGACCTTCTCCTCCAAAGGTACGATTCCATTCAGGAAGACCTTGACTATCTGTTTTAACTAGCCAAACGTCGTGATTGTCTATATTGTCGGTGCCACCAGTAAGAACAAAACCGCCATCTTCCGCTAATATTATGGAATTAGCCCACCCTCCTCCAAAAGTACTGTTCCACTCATGGTACCCTGTAGCATTTCTTTTATGAAGAAATTGATTCATATTTCCCCAAGCACCAAATCGATCTGAAATAACATATCCTCCATCAGGGGTTTGAACAAGTTTTTCCATCTTTTGAGTCCAGCCAGCACCATCGACGTACCAGAAAGTCGTGTTCCATTCCTGTTGTCCATTGGCAGTGAACTTGACCAAACTCGTTTGACTTTCTTCAGTGGTAACTAATGCAGCATAACCACCATCTGCAGTCTGAATACAGGCTAATGCGGAATCATCATCGGGGCCTCCGAAAAAAACTTCCCATTCAACCGTTACAGTGACATTGGTTGCATTAGCTACGCTAGTGGGAATAACCATTCCCAAACTCATCCAAAGGAGTATTGAAATAAGAAAGGAGACTTGCCACAAGCCTCGCTTCACAGTAATATCGTTCATTATGTTTTTCATAAATAGTTTCACAAATTACACCTCATTTTGTTTTTTCATTTTTTCGCTTTTCTTAGTTCTTTAGCAATTATTCAGGACGCATTTTCCAGATACGTAAAGATTCGATAATAAACGCAAAAATACCCAAAAGTAGAAAGAACAATAATACCCAGCTACTAGGATCAGTAATATAAGCATCACCACGAGTAAGAACAAAGAAAAAGTACAGACATAAACCGAGAACAAAGAGAAATAAGTAGAGAGAAAAACGAGGAATCATCCGATAACCAATACGAATATAAAAACTAAAAATACCTGATTTAATTTCCTGTTTAATGGAGTACTTTTCAGACTGAATGTTTTGCGTAACAATACCAGCATCTATTAGTTTCTTGATTTGATATGCTACCGTCCCTGAGGAGGCAAATCCTAAAGAAGATTGGATTTCTCGAATTCCTGCTAATCCTTGAGGGTGAGTCAACAGATACCAGTAAATTTGTAAAGCCTTCCCCTCTAAAACTTCAT
>JAEOUE010000287.1 GCA_016839515.1 Candidatus Hodarchaeum mangrovi | reverse complement strand
TGTTAAGCCTGTAATACTCTCATTATAATCCGTATTGTTGTATATAATATAGAAATCTTCATACTCATTATAATAAACAAACGAAGGTGATTCTACATTTGAGGGTAAATTCGTCTGAGCTTTCACCAAAGTAAGATTAAAGATGAAAGAACTTGTATTGTAATTATTAGCATTGAAAGTAACATTTATCAGATAATTACCAGTCATATTTGGTCTAATTTCAAGAGTCCATGTTAAATTAGTCTCTTTTAGAGGATTAATATAGGGAAGAGATGAAGCTACAAAAATTGTGTCTGTATTAATAGTATCTCCAATTAAAGAAGAATAATATTGAAAATTAATCAATAGATCATCGCTAGAGTAATTGGAATAAGGGATAACCACTCCTTCAGTCAGATTTGAAATTGGTAGGCCTATATAATTGCAAATTACATCTGTTTTGCCAGGAGTAATCGTTAGATTGATAAAAGTCTCTTGGGATACATAATTAGTATGTGATGCATTAATTTTAAGATTAATATAGGTACCAATTCCTGGATAATCGCTTGAATTAAGTTTGTAGAGGTATATTCCATAATCCTCGAAAAAATCGTTTAAATCACCGTTGAAAGAGATATTTGCATCTATAATTCGTTCTGAACTCGTGCTGTTAAATTCAATCATCAATGTAGTATTTTCTCGCCATTGTAAAAATAATTTAGTGGCATTTATAGAAAGAAAAGAATCTTCAATGAATTTAACATTAATTACTGTTGTCCAGTTAACAAACCAGCGAACCTGAGTAGTAATTATGAGTTCTCCAATTTCCCCAGCCAATCTACCAGTGGTTTTAAAAGAAGCATTATATGTTAGATCTGGTAATTGGTTCATATATGTATCTGAAGTCCAATTAGATTTACAAATAATTTGCGCATTGAGGACATTAGAAGAGTTATGCAAACTTTTGTAGATTGAAGAGATGTTGAATAACTGACCAATAATAATTTTTGTCTCGAATGACACTGTCAAGGATGTATTAACAAATATATCAATTTTCCTGGTATAAGTCCCCACTTTTAATTCATCTGGACTTCTCCAAAATGCCTGAATTTGATAACTCCCATTAATTTCAGTTGTTTGGCTAATAGTACTATTTACATCCCATAAATCACTAAATACAGTGTGTGTAGAATTAATATTTTGTTTACTGAGAAGATTACTACCATCTGGTGAATCTATCCAATAAGTAATATTTCCAGAATAACCTACTTGGAATTCAATTTCTAGAATATCTGTAGCATTTATTTCGTAGGGAAAATTTAAAATAGAACTTTCTCTACTGATTTCCATTTTATAAAAATAATTTGGGGCTTGAAAGCTAATATTCCAATAAAACGCATCAATTGAAGATGATTTAATCATCATTGATTTTGATTGGTTCAAATAACTGATCGAACTGTTTAGTCCTCCCAAGGAAGTAGTATTGAAATCTATTGATCCATTGAGATATATAATTGTAGCATTCCAGTCATCAGGTAATTCTGTGATCGAAATAGTTCTATTATTTATGGAATTTGAGGTTGCAATGGTTGTTGTTGTGAAGTATAGATACCATTGGCTCATACTACCATTCAGTGTTAAGAATGAGGTATTAAAAGGTATAGGATTATTATTTGAGGAGATATTAACTATCCAAGAAAGATCAAAACTCACCGAAGTGTTTGTATAAAACCTATGAATATTATTTGATGTTCCATTCCATTCAAACCAAAGAAAATTCGATAAGGGAGTTTCCTCTAGAGAATTATTGTAAATAAAATTTAAGCTTTGCGGAGTATAATATATTTTGGGTGTGTAGGAACTCCCATTAAATTCCACCGGTGTCCCTTGTATTCTGAGATTCAAGTCATATTTTTCAGTAAATACATTATCATACCAGATTCCCCCATGATTATTTTTAAAGAAAAACCATCCCTCGTCCTCTGAATCGTTGAAGGCATCATTCGCTGCTGGATCTTTTTGAGCCCCCCATTCCCATATTGCATCGGTAGTTGTTGTATCATTTAGAACAATATAATAATGTCTGTTATTTTTTAAGGTAATATCTGAGCCAAAACTATAGGTTCGCCACCCTGAAATAGCCAATAACGATGTCGAGCCCAATACATCTGATGTATCTGGTTCCCATCTAGATTGGGCAGAATTCCATGTTCCGTTCACAATTAAAATCTCTCCTGTTGGATCTTCTTCCCCACTTGATTGGATTAATGTCAAATAGATTCTAACTGAGGATAGATTGAAGAAGGATTCAACAACAGAAAATTCCATTGCAACCTCCTCAAAATCAGGTGGGCTTACTTGGTCTGAAGGGAGTTTGAAATCTCCATTTCGGTCATTTTCAATATGCCGCCAGTCTGATAATGACGAAACATTAGTAATATTGAACCAACCAGTTGTATTTGAATAACCGTCAGGAATGATGATATTAAAGGAATCAGTATGGGTATTTGCAAAAATAGAAGAATCTATCAATTGTAAACTCTCTGAATTTGATAAATTTGAATATTCATTAATTAAAAAATTCCCTCCTCCTATACCAATTTGAGGACCAATTTTACAATCAGGAACAAAATAATCTATCCTAGAGTCAGATGAAGAATTACTTTGATCATTTGTATCAACATAATCAGGATGATGGTATTTTTCCTCTCTCATTAATTTAGGAATTCTGAAATAATTGGGGATGTCTTGTTCATTAGTTTTTTCTTCACTTTTTGGAAAATTAATTGAATTTATTAGCTCAATTGGTAGTAAACTGAAAATTATTAGGAATAATATTATAAATTCATAAATTAAGGAAGTCCAGCGAATTTTATTCCTAAAAATCAAAGTAATTCACCTTGAAAAAGGGAACATGATCTTATCTTAAATTTTATATCTGGATTATAAATATCCCAGATAGCTCAAAAATATTAGTGAATCTTTGATTTATGAAGACTCCTAAATTTCTAGATATTATCTTTTTTAGAATTATACTTCTGAGAACATATATGGTTTCAGACAGGGGATTGGTTCACCAAGAATAACTTCTTCAGGATTCAAGAAATAAGCGACTGCAGATGTAGAACTAAGGAGGCTGTTCCCATCCTGTGGAGTATACGAATAACCTACAATTTCTACCTTATCAGTAAAAAGTTCACTTTGTCTGACCATTAAACTGGGTAAAACAATGACAGTTTGGTTTAATATTCGTCCATAATGACCATACTCTCTTCCAAAGGAGAAAATAACATTGGCATCAGTTTTATTAGTAACAGCGACATATGGATCAGTAATAAATCGATCAATAACGTCTTCAAGACACGAAACAATTTTTTTATCTAAAACTAGATTAAAATAGGAAGTATGCATATATTGAGTGGGTAATTTTATTGCAGATGAAAAAACATTCAAATGATATCCTAGGGTCGAATATAAGCGGTAAATATCTTTTGCATGATGAGTACCAAAGGTAGGATCCTTATGAATGCCCACACTGGGAGCAGCAATAAACTTACCTTCTTGAGAAACATCGGTTGCTCTTCTCATAAAGATGAAACGGGCCTCACTGAGAATACTTCGTCCATCCTTATCAAAAGCAAGATTCTTTAGAGTTCTTGAACCTGCATGAGTGTTACAACTTACTACTTGAATAAATTTAGAATCCTTCCGGGTAAGCACCTCATCATTCAAACCGACCCCAAAGGGGATTCCAAAGCCATGTTCACTCCCCTGTCCAAGAAAAGCTACCACCTCATTCTGTATTTTTTCATAGAATAACTCACGGTTACGGACTCCCATACCTTCAGAAGAGCAGTCCACAACTACCTTTGCTCGTCCCAGTGCTTCTTCAAATGTGTAAGTTGGTTCAATGCCAATTCCTCGAAACTGATCAAACTTTTCGACTTGTGTACACATGTGTGTATTTTTTCCCTTATTTAATAAACCTCTTAACATTGGTCTATCAGTCAATCTGGGTGTATGTTTATAAAAAATCAATTCATCAATACCAAGATTACTAGAAATTGCTGAATCTGCAAGTAATCCTGTTAAAGGTTCTCCTATTGTTCCTGTACCTACAATTAAAATGGAATTGTCTTTCTCTGCCATTATTGATCACATTTAAGAAATATTTTATGATTTTAGTAACAACAAGTTATTATTCTCAATTTTTCGTGTCATCTTTATCGAGGTTTTAAATTCACCCCTATGAATGATACATATCAATCTAAAGATATTGGTTGTGAGTATCAGTGAAGGTATAGAGTTCTTTGAGAGTAGCAACCTTTCCTATTGAAATTTTATAACCTGCTACTGCATTTGCAAATTTAGTGGCATCAGAATAATCAAAACCCATTTTATAGGCACTAAGAAAGCCTGCGTGCCATGAATCTCCTGCTCCTGTAGCATATAATACTTGAATTTTGAAACAAGGTTCATCCGCAAGTTTTTCACCATCCTGCCATAATTCAGCATGTTTTGCTTGATGGAGCCCGAAAATAATCGATGGATATTCTTGAGATAATGTTTTTGTTGCGAAAGAAGGTGAATTAGAAGTTGATCGTGATAGAAGAAGGAATTCATTTTCATTTCCCATGATGAAGTTTGGAGTTTTTCTAGGATGAGAAAGAATTTTTGAATGAAATGCATTAATTCTTTGTTTATGCGGAGTCAAATCGGAGAAATCAACGGATATTATTGCTTCTTCTTTAATTTTATTAAGGATACCTTCAATTAAATCCTCTATCACAAGATTTTGAGCATTAGTAATAACTATAACATCACTTTGTGCTAATGTAGACCATTGTTCTTGTGTTAAAACCATTGATGAAAAATCAGAAACACTTCCTGCGGATGAAAGCATTACATTGTTTTTTTGTCCTTCAGATGGGATTTCAAAAATTATTGAACTAGCAATTTCGCCTGTTTGACTAATAATCGGACTAACACCTAAGGGAAGCATGTAAAAATCAATTAACACTTTTCCTAAAGGAGAAGTTCTTGACAAAAAGAAAGTTTTAGCTCCTAAACCTGCAAATGCAATCGCAACATTTCCTCCATTTCCTCCAGGAATGAATTGAACTTTTGGTCCTAATAGATTACCTCCACCTCGTTTATACACCAAATCAAATTCATTTATTAGCCTGTTATATGGCATTTCAGGATTTATGATCACATCTAGATAAAAATCTGGTAATACAGTCGCTATTAACGATTTCATTCGTTTTAGTGCTGTTTCATAATCAATTTGAAACATAGTTCTCGAGAATTCACTCTGGAATATATATAATTTGATTTCGGAGAATATAACCATTATAAGTCAAATTTTTAGTTTGGTATGATTATATTGTATCTAGGAGCAAAAATATAAAAGAAACTGAACTAAATGGAAGATATATCCTAGAATAAAGAAAAAAAAGGAGTTTTTAAAATGAATAAGCGTGAGGTTCGAGAAGTAGTTGCAATTGAAGCTATTCGATTGCCAATGGGAAAATCTAGCCGTGCACAAATGGCTAAATACGGGGGATATTATCGGAATATGTCCTCGCAAGACATGCTCGCAGGAGTTTTAGAGATTCTTGTTGATAGAGTTCATTCAAAATCTGCAGAATTTAATCCAGCTGAAATTGAGGATGTACATGTTGGAGTGTTGACACAAATCGGGGATCAAGGAGCTAATGTTGGTCGAATTGCACAATTGATGGCAAAGAATATTCCTGATATTGTTGCTGCTGCTACGGTAAATCGTTATTGTAATGCTGGATTACAAGCGATTAATACCTGTACCAACGCAATAAAAGTGGGAGATGGCGATATAATGATTGCTGCAGGAATAGAAAATTTGACTCATTATCCAATGGGCATAGATTTTCAGATAGGAACTTTCATCCCTACTGATCAAATATACTCCCATATCTCTGAAACAAGGATGGCTGATCTTCAAAACAGAATGAGTTTTATTCAAGGAGAATCAGCAGAACTTGTAGCAGATAAATATAACCTGACTCGTGAAGACATGGATAAATTTGGTCTATGGAGTCATCAGAAGGCTACAATCGCAATGAGAGATGAAACCAATTATCAAAAAAGAGTGGTTCCCTTTGAAGTGAAGATAGAAAATCCTGATGGTAGTTTTGAATCCCAAATAGTAAACAAAGATCAAACAGTAAGAGAAATAGCTCTTGATGATCCCGAAACAGCATGGACCCAATTTCAATCTCTTCGACCGGTCTTTCGTCCTGATAATGGTCGTGTAACTGCAGGAAATTCTTCTCAGATTACTGATGGTGCTTCAGCAGTAATGCTTATGGCACGAGAAAAAGCAGAGGAATTAGATCTCAAACCAATGGTATCAATATTAGCTACAGCTGTTGCAGGTGATGATCCAATGATTATGCTTACTGGCCCAATCCCTGCCCAAGAAAGAGCACTAAAGCGTGCTGGGGATCTTAAGATGAAGGATATGGATTGTATTGAACCTAATGAAGCATTTGCTTCCCCATGTCTGGCATTTGCTAAACATTTTAATTATGCATACAATGATCCACGTGTAAACCCTTATGGCGGAGCAATAGCTACTGGCCACGCTATAGGTTCTTCTGGTGTTCATTACTTCAGTGATATGTGTCATTATTTAGTAAATGAGAAGAAGAGATATGGAATTCAAACTTTATGTGGGGGTGGAGGTGTTGGTATTGCTACCGTGGTAGAAAGACTCTAATTTTTGTCCTAGAGTCCTTTTTTTTTTCAATTTTTAACAATATTTCCTAAAAAAAATTCCTTTCTAGCTAAGAACTGTTTCGATTTGCAAATAGTTAATTTAAAAGCCTAAATTGAATAATGAGTCATTTGATATTGATTTACTATATAAATCATCATTCTATTCAAAATTAATTATATGTGGAAGAAATAAATATACAATGAACTCTTTCGACAAATTAAAGAAGCTCATTTCCTTAGGAGGATCAGGAGAGATAGCTCGTCGTTATATGGTGATGAACTCTTTTGATGGGGCTTTAACAGTTTTAGGTATTATCATTGGAAGCTGGTTTGTAGGGATTTCTGATTCACGTATTTTACTTGTTGCAGGATTCGGAGCAAGTATTGCCATGGGTATTTCAGGAGCGTTCGGAGCTTATTTGACTGAACATGCAGTTAAAAAAGATGAAATGGCAAAATTTGAGGAATTTATGTTAGAATCTTTTGATGATACTATTGTAAAAGACGCTGCTTATGTTTCTTCTATATTTGTCGCAATAGTTGATGGAATAAGTCCCTTCATAGCTGCAGCTATTAGTCTTATCCCCTTTGTATTCTCGTTGGCATTTAATCTTGATATAGATTTAGCATATTTATTTTCATTTCTAACAACTTCTATTACCCTCTTTACTTTGGGTAGTTACTTGGGAAAGATGTCAAGAGGAAATATTATTTTTTATGGACTTAAAATGGTCTTAGCTGGAATTTTAGTTGGGATTCTAGTTCTTTTTGTCGAAATTGTTTCTGGTGGATAGAAAGGAAAAAAGAAAGTGGATCTGTTTTATGTCTTAGCAAAAGTGTCAATCATTAGGCGGACATCATCACTTAATTGATATAATACAGGGCATGTACATCCTGCATCAATCCACTGTTGAACTTGTTCTAAACATTCCCTCGGTGTTCCACTAGCAGTAATTTTTTGGACTATCTCATCAGGAATATGCCTCATAGCCTTTCTTATCTGTTCTTTAGTAGCTGGCCAAGTAAGTTCAGCATGGATTTTATCTAATATATCTTGGGGCATTTTACTAGCCTTCATAAGATGTGGTTGTTGTCCCATGTATTGAGTGAGTAATTCCCGAGCAGCATCCAATGCTATAGTACGATCATGATTCATTGAACATACAATTAATTGAGGTCTATCTATATCGTCGAGTGAACCACCTGCACGTTTTGCACCGATTTCTAGGTGTTTAAGTGCAGTAGAGTTGTATTGCGGAGTTACCATGTAATTCAGTACAACTCCATCACAGAATTTTTTTGCACATAATTCCCCAGTTAATTCCATCATTTTCATTCCAGTAGCCCCAATGAGTATTGGAACTTCACGAGGTTTATCTGGATCACCATGAACGATATCTAATCGGATTCCATCAACTTTAACAAATTCTCCTTGATAAGTGACGGTTTCCATATTCAATAATTTTTTCATGACCGTCACATATTCTTCCATCAATTTAATTGGCTTGGTTTGAGGTGTCCCAACCTTTGTTGCTAGAGGTTCCCACCAAGCACCTATTCCAGCCATAAATCTTCCTGGTGCCATTTGATCCATTGTAGAAAAGGTAGCAGCCATTAAAGCAACATTTCTGGTAAGATTATTGACTACTCCTGTTGCTAATTTTATTTTTTTAGTGACTGCAGCCATAGCAGCTAATGGAATAGTAGCTACTCGTGCCAATCGGGATTCTGCTTGCCAAACTGCATCAAACCCTTTGTTCTCTGCGTATTTCGCAAACTCTATTGATTGTGGTATGTCATGTTTATCCTGCAAATATATTGAAATGGGAGTTTCTAAAACCATGCTTTATACATCCTTATTTTATAAATTAACAAATTGTAAAGGTAATAAAATTCATCTTTTTTGAAGAAGATGCTATTCTAACAATCAAATAACTTTTTCTATTAAATTAATAAAACAACTAAGTCAATCTTTCACAAAATATGGCCGCCCATGAAATATTACAATAGTACAATTGATTTTTTTAGCTAGTAGATCAGAAGGTTTTCTTCCAAGACGTGGTTTCCCGAATCCCATAAGAAGAAGGTCAAGCTGATCCTTATTAACAACTTGTTCAACAGAACGAATAAAATCATGACCCAAAACATGTCTTTGCTCAATGGGCACCCCCATCCGAAGAGCTTCACCAATATGACTGAGGAAGGTAGCAATATCTTTTTGAACTCCTGGGGCTTCAGCCATAACCTTAGGGGTGATTAAATTAGGTACTCGGGTCCAATGGTATGCAATTAACTCTGACATTCTAATAGAAGATACCACTGCTATTCCAAGCTGAAGAAGGAATGGATCTCTTTTTGAACCCGGAGTTAATACACCAACCTTCCTAAAAAGAAGATTCGTAGTAGAGGGTTTTTTATTTGCTATGACTTGTAAGCCAGGAATTGGCATCTTTCGAAGGGCATGAAAAGAGGTACTTTTTTGCCAAAAACGTCTTTTTATTCGAGTAGGTACCACAGCTAGTTGGTATTCCCCTGTACTAGCGATATCAATTAAATGTTGAATCAGGTCGTTATCAGATAATTTTTTTGTTGGAGGCCGAACGATTTTACATTCATGACGAATTTTTAGGCGGTCTAATTCTTCACAATATGGTTTAAATACTTCTTCAGGTTGATTACCATAATGGTATATCGTGATTTCATTACCAAACTCATGAGCAATAAATATCGCTATTCGAATAGCATCCCATTCGATTTCTCGAATTCCTCTTACAGGAACTAAAATTTTGTGGAGGTAGGTGGTAAAAAATTCTTCTGGGATGTAATCTGCTCTTGGAAGTGCATGTCGTTCAAGTTTGGAAATTGCTTCAATGGGTTTTCTATCCCGTGCATAAAGGATATAGACTATAGAACCTAATAGAAGCCAAAGAATGGTTGTAACTAATGCTTCGGGATGTAAAAGAATAGTGAAGCTAAAAATGACTATTAAGATTATCCCCCCCATTAATGGAACTAAAGGAAAAAGTGGAGTTTTATACCCATAATCTAATTTACCAACCTTGGATTTACGCATTTTATTTCGAATTATAATGGCTGCTATTACAACTTGAAAAAATAAAACCATATAAATTAAATCTGCTGAAGCTGCAACGATATTTATTGGTATAATTACTGCAATAAACATTATTATAAATCCAGTTACTCCAATTGAAACCTTTGGTGTATGATTCTTGGGGGAAACAGATCCTAGAATTTTTGGTAAAGAACCATCACGGCCTAGAGCAAAAGCAACCCGAGTAGAGGAATATATTGCAGCATTAAGAGCTGATAGGGTAGAAAAAATTCCCCCAAATAATATTACAACAAGTCCTAATCCAGGAAGCATTTTCTCTGCTGCATATAATAGTCCTAATTCCTGATTCTCTCCAAGGAATTGCCATGTAGATTGTCCTTCAACTGTAAATGCGCCTAAAGCAACAATACCAACCAAAATATAAATAGGTACAACAATTAGAATTGAAAAAATTACAGATTTTGGAATATTGACTTTTGGATCGTATATTTCCTCTCCTGTTTGACAAACAACCTCATACCCTTCAAAAGCTATGAAAGTAAAGCCCATTGCAAGAAATATTGAAAAAAATCCTTCTTTTGTAGGGAAAAAGTCTTCAAAATTAGACATAGAGGTTTGTGGATTTGAAAAAATAATTGTAAATCCAATTAAAATGAAAAAAGCAAGGATTAGGACCTTAATTCCTGAAATCCATGTTTCAGCCTTTCCCATTACAGCAGACCCAGATTGATTTATAATTAAGAAAATGAATATTGCAATAACAGCAATTAATTTTTGGAGGATAAAACTTTCAGTTTTTGAGAAATTTAAACCCAAATTTACAAGAAACTCAACGAAATAAGCACTAAATCCTAATGAATAGAGAGAACCAGCAACTGCTGCAGCAAACCAACTCATCCAACCTGAATAAAACCCATTTAACTCACCTAAACCTGCACGAGCCCAAACATATCCGCCACCTGCCTCTGGTATTGCAGAACCAAGTTCTGCATACACTAAAGCAATCAGTGAGGCAACAACACCATTAAAGGCAAAAGCGACTAGTAAACCAGGCCCTGCAATTCCAGCAGCAATTCCAGTTAAAACAAAAATACCAGCCCCAATCATAGCTCCTACCCCTGTCATTGTAGCTTGGGTTACGGTCATGTCTCGTGAAAGATCAGCCCCACTTAATACTGCATCTGCCCCTTTTTCTCTTTTAGCTCCAGGAATTGGAGTTAAAAGAAATCTTTTACGACCTAAAAACATAACTTGGATTAAAGAATAGATAGAAAGGCCAAGAATTATACTTAGAGCTATAACTATTAATAAAACTCCAATGATAAATTCCATTTCTATCCACTTGCTTTAATATTGGTATAATTTGAATCAAATAATTGAATCCCTTACTTAATAAGGAATTTTGGAATGGTTCAAAGGTTTTTGGATAAATTTAGCTATGATTGAATATAAGAATCTATTACTTAATGAAGATAATTCTTGTCACTCCTTTATTCTCTCCCTTGCTTTTATGTATCCTTATCTCTGGTTTGATTATTTTTAGATCTTTTTGTAATCCATCTTGGCTCCAAATATAATTTTTTATAGATAGACCTTTATGATAGCCATGAATGAGTTGAACTTCCTTCTCCCCAATCTCATATGCTTCGATAATATCATCACACATTTTATCACGCGCATCATATAAGGATAAGTCGTGATAATCAAATTGCAAGTGAAACCCACATATATAGAATCTATGAACCCAATACTTATATATTTGGAAAAACAACATCTTCAAAGACTTAATTGAGATACTTAGAAAATGAAGGAAAAAATAATGCACCGACAACCTCACCGAGAAGTTAAATATGATGATGTACCCTGTTTTGCCATCTCAGGATTTTTTGGAGGACTTAATCCGAATGAAGCGCATGTAAGTTTTTTTCAGGATCATTTAGTCCCCCAAATTGGCCAACAACCAGGTCAAATAGTACTAGACACGGTCGAACATAGATTTGTGGCGACAATCAAAATGAGTCCAGCAGTATTCAAAAGAATGATGCTCTGGATGGGTGAACATGTCAAGAGATACGAGCAACAACATGGTGATATAAATATTGGTCCACAGAATATAAAACAGGAACAACAGGAACAACCTACATATTATGGGTAAAAAATTTCCTTACTTTTGGGTAATACATAGAAAGTCTTGTTGCATCATGCTAGTTGGTCGAAGATGATGAGTGGAACGACTTGATGCTGCACGGTCATGGCTTAATTTTACAGGAATGATCTTCAATAAGTTAAAACCAGAGTCCTTAAGCTGCTCAAGATATTGACCTTTTTCTGCCACTGATTTAAAGCATGTCCAGAAAAAAGAAAATCTATCTGGTTTTAAAACACGGTAGCACTCTTGAATTGATTTCAAACTATTTTCCCAATATAAATTTCCATTTTCCCCCTTCCAGGTTAAATCTTTTTTTGATAAAGGTACAGTGCCTAAAATTCGAGAAATAACATATGTTCTTTTACTCCGTTTGATAGAACGACGCTGAATCTGTAGTTCTTGATATTCTATGTCTTTCCCCTTATATGGAGGACTAGTAATAATGCAATCAACCGAGCTATTCGAGAGATGTGTATTAAAATTCGATTTTAAGTGGAATTCAGGATGATAGGAAACAATTTTCGGTAACTCCTTCATTCCATGTATCATTTTAGAACTCTTTTGGTAAAATAATTTGAATATATACTTATCTGAGTTCTTCGGTGGTAATTTAAAGTCTCTTCGCCCAACAATTTTGATCAAATGAATTAAAGCTAAATTAAAAAAATCCTTAAAATCATCTTCTAAAGTCGCAACTAAAGTAAATATTTTGTCTATTTGATAAATAATTTCTGATTGTAGACAATATTGTTCATCAGAATTAAAAAGACTAGTTTCAATCATAAAATGATGTTTAAAGTCGTTTTCAATATTTACTAATGTATGCATTAGATCATTTGGATTGATATAGGTACATTTTACTTTTGAAACATGGATTGCAAAAGGATTAATATCATATCCTATAAAACGGCGATTTAACAACATTGATTCTAAGCCTGTCGTTCCTCCTCCGCAAAATGGATCAAATACCAAGCCTCCTTCTTTGGTGAAATTTTTAATAAGCTCTTTAGGTAATTGGGACAAAAATTTTGCTGGATAACTGTAATATGTTCGAGTATATCCTTTGTCTCGAACTGGTGAATTAGCAATAGTTGAAATAATATTTAAGTAATCATTATCAATTGAGGGTGCTACCATTGATAAAATAAATCCTGAAAATATTTTACTTGAAAAAGATAATAAATAAATGAATAAAATCTTTTTTTAAAATGTGATAGATCTATCCTCGTATATTTAGATAAATTTTTTCTTATTATAAAGTAGAGCTAAAATGAAATATACAACAATTGGAGATACTTCAACTAAAATCTCTCAGATTGGGTTGGGAACATGGCAATTTGGGTCATCAGGGTGGGGTTATGGAACAGATTTCACAAAAGAAGATGCGATTGCAGTAGTTCACAGAGCACTTGACCTTGGGATTAATTTAATTGATACAGCTGAAGTATATGGTCGAGGAAACTCAGAAAAAATTGTCGGAGAAGCAATCAAAGGATATGAAAGGGAACAAATAATCATTTCAACAAAATTTATGCCATTAACTATCCGGCCCTCATCTAGTATCCGTGCTCTCCGGAAAAGTTTGAAGAGATTACAAACATCATATATAGATATTTATCTCATTCACTGGCCCAATCCAATTCTCCCTCTTGGCAGAACACTCCATCATTTAGAGTCAATGGTTGATGAAGGATTAATTCGGTTCATTGGTGTTTCAAATTTTTCCACGAAGAGATTTCAAACAGCACAACAAAAGATGCAGTTTCATCGAATCCAGGTAAATCAAATAAATTATTCCATAGCTAGGAACAAAGCAGAAAAAAATTTCCTTCCATATGCTATAAAGGAAAAAGTCACTCTCATGGCATATAGTCCTTTGGCTCAAGGTTTCCTGACAGGAAAATATTCACCTAACAATATTCCTAAGGGAACACGAAGAACTAATACTTTATTTCGCAAAAAGAACCTTGAAAGAGGTAAAACACTCTTAGATCTCATAAAAATAATAGGAAAAAAATATGATGTTACTCCTGCTCAAGTAGCATTGAACTGGTTAATTAAAGACATCGCAGTCACGGCAATCCCTGGAGCAAAAAGTTTAGATCAAATTGAAGCGAATGCTAATGCAGGAAAATTTGAATTATTAGAAGAAGATCTACATCAAATAAGAAGAGTTTTGGAACAGTTTAAACCTCGATTCCTATTCTAAATAACCTATAGATAAAAGGAAGGTTTAAATCAATGGAACATTACCTCCTCACGTAGCTTAATAAATCGAGGATAATTCATACATTATAGTGAAGAGAATTAATTAAGCTGTGTTTTTCTATAGGAGGTGTACCCATGATTGAAATAAAGAATTTAGAGACTGGATTAACTTACACAGAATTTATTCAAGGAATCCTTCCTAATGTCCCCACATGGTTAATTTGTACTAATCCATCACGTGATGAATTACAAACGATTCAAAGGACATTTAAAATACCTTTTGAAGATTTAGAGGATGCACTAGATGAGGATGAACGTCCTCGCTTCGAATATGAGCCTGAATATGATCCTCCCTTCACTAAAATTGTACTTAGGGTACCAACAACGAGAAATAATGGTTCAGTTGTTCATACAACAGGTCCTGCAGTTATATTCCTCCTTACTAATCATTTAATTACTATTCAAAAGCAAATTTTGGCCACAAAGAGAGTAAGAAAACCCATAGGGTCTCGACGACGTCGAACTTCTCCCACAACATTAGTTTTGTTAGATTGGTTAGAAAGTGTTGTGAAGGCTTTTGAACTAAGCGTAGACAGCATTGATCATGAATTATCACAAATTGAAGAAGAAATATTTCAATCCGTAAAAACTCAAAAAGTGAGCGAAGTATTTAAGATATCACGAGATGCTACATATTTAGATGCTGCTCTAAGAGGTAATTTAAGAGTGTTTTATCAGTTACAGAGAGTAAAAGAATTTGCAGAACAACCAGAATTATTGGATGACTTAGAAGATCTATCCATTGATTTAAATCAGCAGGCAGATTTATTATCAATTTATAGAGATTTGATTGAAAGCAGCTTAGATGCATATGCGTCGGTCATTTCAAATAATCAAAATGATTTAATTAAGGTTTTAACATCAATTTCTCTAATATTAATGGTTCCAACCTTATTAGCTTCACTATATGGAATGAATGTAATGCTTCCTTTTGGTGCAAGTTCCCAAGATCCATTAGCATTTTGGTTTATTTTAATCTTTAGTATAATTTTAATAATACCTATTTGGTATTATCTTAGAAAAATGAATTTATTATAAATTATAATCAGTGGAATAGATTGTTTAATTCCCTCTCTGACCATTTTGTTTTATAAAAAGACCTGTAATTATTGTTATTGGACTTATATTTCTAAATTCATAGAGATTAATAACTTTTTAAGAAAAAAAATTAAGTAAATGTGACAAAATAGATGGATATATCAAATAAATATCAATAATTAAGTGGTTAATTTCTTATATTCAGATTAATAGAATAGCTATAAACAAACTGGATCAAAATGATACTCTCATAAAGGAGTTATTTTGGCTTGGAATCTGCATTAAAGAATTTTGGTACAATTTTTGATATAAAAAGGTATGCCATACATGATGGTCCAGGAATTCGAACGACTATTTTTTTCAAAGGATGCCCCTTAATGTGTACATGGTGTCATAATCCTGAAAGCCAAATTATTACTCCTGAAAAAGTCTTAAAGCCATCTTATCGAATTGTATCACCTGCGAATAATGAAGAAACAATCGGATATACTGTTTCAGTTTCAGAGATGATCAAAGAAATTAATAAGGATCGTTTATTTCATGAAGAATCAGGGGGGGGAGTAACATTTTCAGGTGGAGAACCCCTCCTTCAAATAGATTTTTTAGAAGCTTTATCTGATTATTGTTGGAGCCAAGATATTGACACAACTTTAGATACATGTGGATATGCTGAATGGACTGATATTAGACGAGTAAAAGATAAAATAACAAGAATTTATTATGATTTAAAACTAATAGATGATTTAGAACATATTAAACATACTGGAGTATCAAATAAATTAATTCTTGAAAATTTGATGATGCTAGATGACGAGAAAATTCAAGTAGTAATTCGATTTCCCGTTATACCTACAATAACTGATACAACTAAAAATATTGATTTAATTCTTAATTTTATGACTCACTTAAAACATACTAAAGCTGTTCATTTGTTACCATATCATAAAACGGGATTATCAAAATATAAACGATTAAGAAGAGATAATATTCTAAAAAATTTGGAACCCCCCTCAGATCATCAAATAGAGGTTCTTGCTCAAAAATTTCAAGATGTCGGATTTTCGGTAAAAATTGGTGGGTAATTAATGAATACACGGATAAAGCTATTAAGAGAGCAAAGTTTGAAAGCTATCCCCACTCTTGATCCTGAACGAGCCTTACTTTTAACAGAATTTTATAAAAATGAATTAGCAAGAGGAGTCTCGATTCCTGTTGAAAGAGCTTTAGCTTTTAAGTATATATTAGAGCATAAACATTTATGTATTAATCTTGGAGAATTAATTGTCGGAGAAAAAGGCTCTAAACCAAAAGCTACTCCAACATATCCAGAACTTTGCATCCATTCAACTTCTGATTTGAAAATACTTAATGAACGAGAAAAAATTTCGTTCAAAGTTTCTCCTGACACCGAGGGTCTTTACCAATTAATTATTATTCCATTTTGGAAAGGAAAGTCTATACGAGAACGTATTTTTCAAGTTGTTCCTTCTGAGTGGATTGATGCTTATGAAGCTGGTGTTTTTACCGAATTTCAAGAACAGCGTGCCCCTGGTCATACTGTTTTAGGGGAAAAAATCTACCAAAAAGGATTTAATGATCTCAGAAAAGAAATTAAAGATGAAATAGATAAATTAGATTTCTATAATGATCCTGAAGCTTTGGATAAACTTGAAGAGTTAAAAGCAATGGATATTGCAGCCGAAGCACTTATTATTTATGCAAATCGTTATGTTAAAGCATTACGAAAACATGCAGAAGAAGAATCTGACCCTGATCGAAAACAAGAACTGTTGCAGATGGCACAAAATTGTGAAAATGTCCCAGCTAAAAGACCTCAATCTCTTTGGGAGGCACTCCAGTATTACTGGTTTGTTCATTTAGGGGTCACGCTGGAGCTAAACACATGGGATTCATTTAATCCTGGTCGCCTTGACCAACACTTGTACCCATTTTATTTAAAAGGATTAGAAGATGGAACTTTATCCCCAGAGTTCGCTAAAGAATTATTGCAATCCTTTTGGATTAAATTTAATAATCAACCAGCCCCTCCTAAAGTTGGAGTAACAGCTCAAGAAAGTGCAACTTATACAGACTTTTCATTAATTAACGTGGGGGGTTTAAAAGAAGATGGATCAGATGCTACAAATGAAATATCCTTTTTAATCTTAGATGTCGTAGAAGAAATGCGGCTTTTACAGCCTAGCTCAATGGTTCAGGTTAGTAAGAAAAATCCTGATCAATTGCTTAAAAGAGCTTTGAAAATTATTAAAACTGGTTATGGCCAGCCTTCTATCTTTAATACAGATGCAATAATTCAAGAATTACTAAGGCAAGGAAAATCGATAATAGATGCTCGTAATGGTGGAGCATCTGGTTGCGTTGAAACAGGAGCTTTTGGAACTGAAAGCTATATTCTTACTGGATACTTCAACCTACCTAAAATTCTTGAAATAACCCTGAATAATGGGATAGATCCTTTAACAGGGAAATATATAGGGATTAATACAGGAAATCCTCATGATTGGCTAAACTTTGAGGATTTGTATAATAGCTTTGAAAAGCAGCTAAATCACTTTATTGACATTAAGATCAAGGGAAATAATTTAATTGAACGACTTTATGCAAAATATATGCCTTCACCCTTTTTATCATTATTAATTGATGATTGTATTAAGAATGGTAAAGATTATAACAATGGAGGAGCCCGTTATAATACCTCCTATATTCAGGGTGTTGGAATAGGTACAATTACTGATTGTTTAACTGCATTAAAGTATTATCTTTTTGATCAAAAAACCCTTACAATTAGGGAATATCTAGAAGCATTAAGGAAAAATTACGAGGGCTTTGAAGAATTACAAGATAAATTACGCTTTGAAACGCCTAAATATGGAAATGATGATGATTATGCCGATAATCTCGCGATTAGGGTATTTGAAAGTTATTTTAATGCGGTTAATGGAAGACCTAATATAAAGGGAGGTTCTCATCGAATTAATCTCCTTCCTACTACTGTTCATGTTTACTTTGGACAAAAGACAGGCGCTACCCCAGATGGCCGCTTTTCTAGTACCCCATTATCAGAGGGAATCTCTCCTGTACAAGGATCCGATAAGCAGGGACCTACAGCTGTAATAAAATCTGCCTCTAAAATTGATCATCTCAGAACAGGAGGTACTCTTTTAAACCAGAAGTTCACCCCACAATTACTCGCTACTGACGAAGGTATTTCTAAACTAGTTAATTTGATACGAACATATTTTCGATTAGATGGACATCATATCCAATTTAATGTAGTTGATGCTGAAACACTACGAAAAGCTCAGCAACACCCAGAACAGTACAGAGATCTTATTGTTCGCGTTGCAGGCTATTCAGATTATTTTGTTGATCTAACTCCAGAACTCCAAAATGAAATTATTCAAAGAACTGAGCATTTCATGCTATAATCAAAAGTTATACTTATACCTAGGTTAGAAATCTTTAGGTTTTTTCCTTTGGACATACCCATAGAAGCCAAAAAATAAAAGAAACAGAGCTAATGCCAATGAAAAACCGCCAATAACTAAATAGGTAATATCTGTAAGTGGAATTGTTGAGGAATAGAGTAGCATTATAATAGCAAGTATGAAAAATAAGAGAGACAAAATAAGGTTCACAAGAGCGTTACCTTTCATGTAACAATCAGAAGAGCAATATTTTCTTCCGATTCCTTTCCATCTTGATTCAGAAAATGTTCTTCCACAAAAATCGCATTTTGTCATAATAATTCTACACCAAAGCATTTTTGAATAATTTCGTTTATATTCTCTATCTAACCAATATATTTTCTATATGATTCTCTTTATTTGATTGCTCTAACCGTGAGATTTCTGTTCCAATCGTTACTCCATATAGGTTTATCTTAAGAGTCATAAATATGGTTTCTCTTGAGTTAGTGTCATTTAGTATGTTTCAGGTTATTTTTTCTAGGAATAAACTGTTCAGATTAAAAAACATCATCCATTACTTCAATAGTGACCAAGGAGGCAACCGTTGTATCTATAAATCCTTTATTGAAGGCATTAAATAATCCAATTTTTCCTTTTAATCCTGTACAATGACAAGGAGCTAATTTTTTAATGGGATATTGTTTTAATTCTCGTACTGTTTCATTTAACCTATTAGTAGACGCATCATGAAGATGTAATCCCCCAATAATTCCACTTATTTTACTAGAATTCGTTAGGATTTTTGATTTCGCAATAGTGTTAATAATTCCAGAATGACAACATCCAGTGAGAATCACTACTGAATCATCTACTAAATGAAAAATTAATGAGAGATCATCAGGAAGTTGGTCTGGTACTTCTTTTCCGTCTAATAGAGTTTTAACTTCCTTAAGTTTGCCTGATAAAAGTTCAAAATTATTAATTCGTGGTACTTCACCAGTTGTCATTATCGATTCTGTAAATTTATAAGGTGATGTCGTCATCATTAGTTTTATCTGTTCATTCAGTTCTTCAGGTGAATTAACAAATCCTTGAATTCCTACATCTATTGATTCTCCCTTGTCTATCAACCATTTTGGTGAAAGAGCTTGGGGGTGGCAAATCAAAGGTACACGCTTATTTATTAAAGGGATAACCTCGATTAAGCCTCCAACATGATCCCAATGACCATGACTTAACACTATAGCACTTATAGTTGTCAGATCCACTTCTAATTTCTTAATATTATTCAAAATAGAAACTGCTGATGGCCCTGTATCGAATAAAATCTTAAATTCTTCGCTCTTTGAATGGACTTTCACTAGAGCTGAAAATCCACCTTCACCAAGAGTACCTGGAGGTCCAGAAACATTCTCGACTAGAATCTGAATTTCTAATTTTTGAATCGCTTTCAATAATTTCCCATCATCTAGTTTTAGTATTCATTACCTATTGTTTAAATACTTGAGATTCAAACACTGTCCATATTCATATATATAATCAATTTTTGATTAAAAAATGTAAGGAATGAATATGAAAAACCAATCTAAGACTAAATATTTCCTCTTGATTTTTCTAATGATGACCATAATCTCATCAATGACTCTCATAAAAGCTGGATACGGGACGGATCCAAGTGGGGATTCAGAAGTAGCAGATGTCGATATTGTTCGCCTTGACGTTGGGATTACACAACTTAAGATCACCCTAGTAAAAACTCCATCTCTTAATAATACTGAACATACATGGTATACTTACAATATTTTCGTTGATACAAGTGGTAGTGCATATCAAAGTACAAGTGATGAAGTTTGGGAATATTGTGCTCATTTTAAATGGTATTACAACAATGGTTCATGGCTAAATGATTCTTATTTTTGTGCATCTAGGTATTGGGTAAATGATAATTATCAGAAACAAACTGGTGCATGGTGGTGGAATCTACAAACTAAAACATGGGTAGCTAGTGATCCAAATCAGGATGTTGCAGTAGTTAATGCAAATACGATTTCATTTGATATTACAGATGCAATTCAGTACGAAGGGCCTGCGGGAACAGATGCGTTTAAATGGATAAAAGCTTTTGCAAATGGGGGAGTGGATTTAGTCGTAAAGGATACTGCTCCCAATAGTGGATGGATCGGTCAGAATGATCCTATAATATATCCAGGAAAGACCACAACAAAAGCTCAGACTACTGTATTTACCTTTGAATGGTTTATCTTTGCATTAATAATTTTAGCTGTTAATATTGGATTTCGTAATAGAAGATTGAAATAAAGAATACACTTACATGAGGGAGAGAATTTTTATTTCTCATTACGTAGTAGTCTTTTGTCTACTTTCCCCACAAGAGTCAAAGGTAATTCCTCTCGGATTTCTATAAACTTAGGGACTTCATAAGGAGCGACTTTAGTTCTAATCCAGTCTATTAATTCCTGTTTAAGCATTTCTGGGTTTTCTTTCTTATAATGATGATCAGGAGAAATTGTAATATAGGCTTTAACATATTCTGATCCTGGTCTTTCAGGATTTGGTACACCTATCGTTGCAGCCATTTGAATAGCTGGATGTTCTGAAAGAACATTCTCTAATTTATTGGAAAATACTTTGAATCCACCAACTATAATCATGTCCTTAGTTCTATCAACTAATCTAAGGTATCCTTCTTCATCAAAAATGGCTACATCACCAGTATGAAGCCATCCATCTTCATCGATGGTATTCATAGTTTCCTCTCGCTTTTTCCAATAACCTTTCATTACCTGTGGTCCTTTAACTAAAATTTCACCTGGTTCTCCAATTTTAACTAGTTCTTTGGTTACAGGTTCAACAAGTTTAATATCTGTGTTCATGAGAGGTAATCCTATTGTTCCCAATTTTTTGACTCCACGATAAGGATTCATCACTGTTAAAGGAGAGGTTTCAGTCATTCCATACACTTCAAGTAATTTTC
>JAEOUE010000012.1 GCA_016839515.1 Candidatus Hodarchaeum mangrovi | reverse complement strand
TTGGTTTCTACAAATAGCGATATATTTATATACTAATTCATCAAATTATATACTGAACGATGTTCAATTTATAAATCTCCAAGGATTATGCCTAAACCAGCGAGGAAAACTCAGCAGATAAGGAAAATAAGGAAAGAGATATTAGAATGTGCCTTAAAGATTATTAATCAAGAAGGAATTGACAATTTTTCAATGAGAAAGCTTGCTGAGAAAGCTGAGATGTCACCCGCAAATCTTTATAATTACTACAGTAGCAAAGAGAATATTATTATTGAATTGGATAACAATGGATTTAAAATATTATATCACAAGGTAAAAAACGCAGTGAACTCAGCATCAACCCCTATTGACAAGATAAAAGCATTGGTTAGAGAGTATATTGAATTCGGGACTCATCCAGAACGGGTTCATCAATATAATATCATGTTTAATAATGCAAGAGTTTCTGATTACGTAGGTACAGGTTTCGAAGCATTGGTAGAATATCAGACTAGAAAAGCTTTTAGAATTCTTGACATCAGCTATAAGGTCATTTCAGAGTATATTAATTTAAATCCTATATTGCACAAGAAAGATTCAAGACTTCTAACATTAAGAATCTGGATTGAGCTTCATGGACTTGTTTCTTTTTTCAATAATCGCCTATTTAATGAACTTTATTATAGCGAAGATTTTAATCAATATGCTCAAGATACGAGAAAAACAGTGAAAAAATTAACAGACCACTTAATAGACTCAATAATTAATGGAGGTTTATAATTTTATAAAATTTTAAGACTAGAATATAAATTATTATATTTTTAAAAAAAAGAAAAAATAATTGGTGGAAAGTATGGTAAAAGTAAATGGAGCGCAATTAATTGTTCGCGCTTTAAGTAATCAAGGAGTGGAAGTCATCTGGACTTTATGTGGAGATAATGACATGATTTATAATTATTGCCACGATAAAGAATGTACGGAAACCGGAATCGACTTGATTGATTTTCGTCACGAACAAGCAACCGGACATGCAGCTATGGGGTATTATCTTACTACGGGTAAAGTTGGAGTTTGTTCTGTTCAATCGGGTCCTGGAATTACGGACTTATTTCCCTCAATACCAATTGCATGGGATGCAAGTATTCCGTTAGTTGCCTTATGTACAGCTACTCCATTGATGGAATTTGAAAAATTAGCGGCTAATGAAATCGATGTTGTTCCAGCCTTTCGCCCTGTTACCAAATGGGCAGGATATTGCTATGAAACAGAACGATTACCTGAATATATTAATATGGCTTTTAGAATTGCATCTACTGGACGTCCGGGACCAGTTCTCTTACTTGTCCCTTTTGATGTTATGGTAAAGGAATGTGACGATGAATTGGATATAGTGCAACAAGCATTCAGACCTGTAGAAATGCTACGAGCTTTTGATGGTCCTTATGGAAATGAAAGGCAAGTTAAAAAAGCACTAGATTTACTATTAAAAGCTCAACGCCCTCTAATATTTGCGGGTACAGGAGTAGGATTATCTGGAGCTTCTGAAGAACTTTTGAAATTTGCAAATTTAGTACAAATCCCCGTAGGACTATGGGGTTTTGGTAATGGTTGTTTTCCTCCTGAAAGTCCTTTATTTTTCGGATTAGCAAGTCCAATGGATGGTCCAGGAACTAAATTGCTCCAAAAAGCGGATGTGGTTTTAATATTAGGTGCAAGAATAACAGGAATGATGAATTTTGGGTACATGCCTTGTTTTGGAGATGATGTAAAACTTATCCAAGTTGATATTAAAGCAGAAGAAATTGGAAGAAATCGAGCGATAGATGTACCGATTGTTGGGGATGCAAAAGGAGTTCTTACACAACTAGGCCAATTCGCAAGCGAAAAATTAAATAATACTCCCAGAGCTCAAAGTCCTTGGGTTGAAGAAGTACAGGATCAACTCCAAAAATTTTACGAACGAGTTGAGAGAGAAGGATCGTCTGATAAAATTCCCATCCAGCCACAACGTTTAGTGAAGGATATTAGCGATTTTATGCCTAGAGATGGATATATCCTATTAGACGGGGGTGATA
>JAEOUE010000286.1 GCA_016839515.1 Candidatus Hodarchaeum mangrovi | reverse complement strand
AATATTCTAAAAATATCACATTTGAGTTTGAAACGGTGTGGGATAATGAAACCAGTAGTGTTCTAAAAGATTTCCTAATTAATGTAAATAATAGATATCCAGGAGGAAATATATTATTCTATCAAGGTTATGACAATGATACATTTATACCTGATGGCCCAACAGGACGCTATAGTCTTCTTCAATTTATATTAGAAAGGAAATTCGGATTTAATGTCTGGGGAGGAATAAAAACACAAAATACTTATGGACCATTAAAGAGGGTCAATTCTGAGAGCATTAATACTGAAGATCTTCAGAATACACAAATCCTCATATTATCAGATATTGAATATGGTATATCAGATGTGGAAATAGATGTAATACAGGAGTGGGTATCAAAAGGAAACTCCTTGTTAATTTTTTCATATCCATCATATATCTATGAGGGAACAGAAATATTATCAAATCAAAGCTCTATTAATAGGTTATTACAAGCTTACGGATTAAATATTGTTACAGATCCATATTTCAGTAGCTCTTTAACGTTTGAACGTTTTAATGAGGCAACTATTAATAATTCTTATGGGATTTTCAATCAAAATGACCTAAAATTCTCTTATTTTGGCACATCCATATCAGTGGACTATTCGAAAGGAGCAAGGGTTTTAGCAACGGCACCTGATCTTCGTAATGAGAATGAATTGGTTCCAATTGCTGGATTTTGGGAGGATTCAATTAATAAGGGAAAGGTTATCTTATTTGGAGGAATTTCTTCTTTCGATGATTTAACATTATACTATCAAATTAATAGTAAAAATTTGGAAGTAATAACTGGATTAGTAAAATGGATGATTCAGTCTCAACAGATTCGCTATAGCTATTTACTTACATCAGACCCACCGCAATCTAAAAGACAAACACAAATTCAAATCTCTTTTCCTGAGGAAGATTTTGAGGGAAAATCCTTTAATGGTACAATTATTGAAGCTAATGGATCCTATACTCAATGCACCTTCATAAGTAAAAATAATATTTATATTGCTAAATGGACTCCAAAAGCTCCAGGTAGTGCGGTATTGTGGATCAATTTACAGATTCAGGATGAAGTACCTATAAATGGAGTATTAGAATTCTATGTGCTCGATGGAAGCATGCCTGACTTTCTCACCATCTTCCTGCTAGGTGGATTTATCTTTATTGCACTTGTTTATTATTTTTTATCAACTAGGAAACCTATTCAGACCTCACCTGTTGAACAAAGATTATATTATGAGATGTCGAAAAAGAAAAGTAAACCCAAACACAAAGGGCTAGAAATAATGTCAGTTTGCCCAGTTTGCAAAACTCCTCGATATAAAGATGAATCTAAATATTGTTTTAAATGTGGTCAAGAGTTATGATTATTGTAACTCATACTGATCTCGATGGAATTTGTTCTGCAGCACTCTTTATACGAAAATATGGAAATAATGTCGAAATCCAGTATGCATCGGTTAAAGAAGCGAAAGAATTACATCAATCAGGATTTTCTCCAGATTACACATGTGATCTCCCTAAAATTGGGAGATCAATAAATATAGATCATCATAAATCAAATTATGAGGATTTAGTAACAAATAATCGCATGTCTGAAGATGATTTAGTCAATCCTAAAGCCTCTTCAGCTACTGAATTAGTTTTTAGATATTTAAAGTTTTCAGATGATCCTGTTGCCCTTCAAATTCGTGAGCTTGGAAATTTAGCTGATACCGCTCAGCTCCCAATGGAATATAAACCTCTAGATGTAATTTTAAACTTGAATAACAGTAATTATATAGTTATGAGGGATATTAGTAATTTATTAGCATTGGAAGGAAAGAATATTCTAGAAACAGAGTGGTTGGCTTTCCAGTATAAGCAAGTGGCTAAAGAATATTCAGAAACACGGTTAAAGATAGATTCATTTATCGAAAAATATCAGATATTTCCACGTATACTAATCCTTGATACTCGTGGAAAAATCAATGAAAAATTAGCAAAAGAGGTTTTTCAACCTCTATTTCATTTTAATATTGCAATAATTGCATTAGTATATATGAAAACACCTGAAGAACCTCTTAAAATAAGTCTGAGAGTAAAAAAGTCAGAACAGGAAAATTATGATGTATCTCTTGTAGCTAAAGCGCTTAATGGTGGCGGGCATAGAATGGCTGCTGGTTGCAATCCAAATCCACAGGATTTTCCTCTCAATCTAATCAATGAGCTTAAAAAGATTAAAAAACCTACTGATTCAATAGAAACAATGATATTATAGTAAATTATAATTAATTTGGCAAGTTGTTATCTATTAAAGATCTAATCAAATGGAAAGTATAATCTTTGTCTTTATACGATGAAGAGCGCAAATCGCCATTTATAAGATGAACCATAAGACTTATTCAGTTACTAAAAGATTTTCTTAATTATAAAGAGAAATATCAAAAAAAAAAATCAAATTGTATCTGCTTCTTAATAAAAAAATTTGGATTTGATGATGTGAGAATTGCTATCTTTTCAGATTCATGGGTACCAAACCTAAATGGGGTAGTTATATCGATTATCAATGAGGTAATGAATCTACGTGATAATCATGAGTTTGTAATATTTGTACCTAAATTAAAGCAAACCACTCCTTTTAAAATTGAAGATGTACCAATCTATGAGATAAAAAGCTTTCCTTTTCCTCCCTATCCTGGTTATAATATAGCATATCCTACATTGAGATTTACTCATGCTTTAAGAAAAGAAAAATTTGATTTTATTCACTGTCATTCACCTTTTTCTTTAGGTTATGGCGCTATCCTATCAGCAAGGGTATTCAATGATCTTCCTCTGCTAAATACATATCATACAGATTTGGTACGATATTCAGGACATTTAATTGGTGGATTTCAAGCAGAACGATTTTCTAAAGCAGTTTCTCAAGCGGTTTGGTTCTATGTGCGTTCATATTACCGATTCTCTGATGTTGTTATCACTCCCTCAAAAACGCTTCAAAGAGATTTAATTAAACACGGTGTATCCCCTCCAGTTTATTCTTTACCTAACATGATATCTCGAGTCTTCTTTAGAAAAACTATTGATTCATCGAAAGATGTAAAATTTCAAGATGAATTAAAAAAACGATTCAAGATTAAACCAGAACATCGTATCATCTTGTACTGTGGGAGGATTTCCTTCGAAAAAAAACTTGAAGTTGTTTTACATGCATTTAAAAAAGTAGAAGAAAAGTATCCCGCTGCATTTCTTCTTATTGTTGGAGATGGTCCTCATTTAAATTCATATAAAAAAAAGGCCATAGATTTAAATCTTAAGAATTATGCATTTTCAGGCTTTATAAGTCACACAAAACTCCCAATTGTTTATCAAATGGGAGAATTTATGGTCACCCCAAGTGATACAGAAACCCAAGGACTTACTGTAATAGAAGCAATGAGCCAAAAACTACCAGTTATTGGAGTTGCGGGTGGAGGGGTATTGGATAATATTGAACACGGAAACAATGGATTTCTTGTCGAACCAGGAGATATATCCGCCTTTTCAGAGGCAATAATGACTTTTTTAGAAAGCGATCAGCTCCGAGAAACAATGGGAAAAAATGCATACAAAACAGCTTTAAAATTTTCTCAGGATGGATTTATTGCTTTATTAGAAAGTGCTTTTCAGAAGACTATAGAAATACATTCTTCAAAAAAGTCCTAGCTCGTTCTCAGTTGAAGCGAATGTATTTATATGTTTAATTAACATATTCATCTTTGCTTTAAAATTAGTATTAGGTGATGAAAAACTCATGTTCTTACAACAAAATCAAGCTGATTTAAGTGATCCAGTTACATTAATTCTACTAATAATATCTATTATCCTTGTTGCTATATTTTTATATTTAGGAACCAGATTAATAATTGGTAAGAAGGATATGGATAAAGGTTATGTCATTAGGCTTCTTGTTATCGCAGCAATTATTGTAATTCTAGTAGCATTAGTTATTGGTGCAATCGTTGGAGTTGTCCAATCACTTCCATTCATAAATGAAGCTGCAGCAGGATTAGTGCCTGTACTTATCTTTGTAGCGATCGTATATTTAATTAAATATCTGCTAATCCCTGAAAAAGGTGAAGTCTGGCAATCTTCAATTTGGATCGCTATAATTATGTTATTTTTAATTTATCTGATTAACGCGATTACGATTGAATTTTTTTCAATACCAATAGTTTATGGGATTTGATAAAAGATAACCTATAACTTCTTTTTTTTTCTAAAATTCTCCTGAATCTAGAAAAATGATGCTATATAGGATTTTGATTTTTCACAAATAAGCTAACATTTATTATTGAGAATCTATCACCTAAAATCGAATAATTTATTCCATTTCAGTAAAACCTAGGAATGAAAGTAAAAATGCGAAGAAGCTCATTAGATACAACTACTCGTGCTTTAGGAAGATTAAAGTCTCTAATTGTAATATCTGATTGGATTAATTTTGCTGATAATAATTTCAAAGGAAAATGGAATTATAAAACTCAAGATGTAGTATTTATAGATACTACAAGTGTTATCTTAGTTCCAGTGGACTTCACACGAATTCTTAAGAACGGAGAATCCTTTATTCTTCTATATGGGGCGGGAATATACTGGACTAGATTTTCAGTGATTAAAAGAGCAATTACCACGGATTCAAGATTTATTACTGGACTTTTAATACCTGAAAAGCAATGGTTAGATTGCCATTTTAACACGGAACCATTTATCTTCCCTCCTATGCATAATTTCATTATTAATGATTTTCTTCAAGAATTTCCTTTCAATGCACTCCGACCCAGAGAGGACGATATTGATGGGGCACGTCGACGAGCTTTTGGTCGAGGATTGATATTAGCACAATTAGTATTTCCATTAAAAGAATCTTTGATGCTTTTAAAGAAGGCTACTGAGAGATATGAGAATTTTGATGCTCCTGATTCTCCAATGCGAATCCTTATTTCTGAATTCACCTCGGAAATTAAAAATGAAATTATTATTGAAAAACCTCAAAGTGATTATCAGGTTATGATTCCTGGAATTCGTAATATAAAGTCTAATCTTCTAGAAATATTCCCTGAAAAATGGAAGACTGAAATTTATTTGAGAGGATTAAGGAGGGATATTGCCCATATTGCAAAGGATTTTGCATTTATAGGAGCTCCATTGATCTTAAGATCATGAAAAGGAAGATAGGATAGGATATGATAGATATCTTTGCAATAATAATACAATAACCTTTTAACTAAACATTCTATTATATCCTAATAAATCTCAAATTCATGCAGGGTTGAGTTCTTTTGTCCAAGATTTGGAATGAAGACCAAGCAAAACTTTTGGATTTCTCTGTTCGGAATTTTTTTGCCACTTTTAAACAAAGAAATAAATATCAATCTAAGAAATATTACTTAGCTGTACCATTTGATCGTGGTTATCGATCTTTTGATATTGTAGCCAATTCATTAGAAGAAATTATTTTTAAGGCAAGTGAAACACTAAAATCTACTGAATTTGATCGTTTAAACATTGAAAAAGAAGATGGAATCCCCATCCTAACTATTTATCTCGAAAAAGGATCGATAGTTGTAATTAAAGATATAATTACAGATAAAACGATCTGTAGCATTCAACTTTGATTTTACATTAATATTAATAATATGTTAAATTGTCTGGTACTATCAATCTTAAACGCACTAGGTCAGTATTAGCATATTTTAAATATTCATATGGTCTAAATCCTAATTTTTTGTAGAAATTTAATGCTTTAAGATTGTTACGTTGAACTCCAAGCTCAATTCCTCTTTTATTTGCTTTCTTACTCTCTTCTATCAAATAATCCATAATCTCTTTTCCCACGCCTTTATGTTGCCATTTCTCACCTATTACAAACCCTGTAATCCAAAGGATTTCGGATTCTTCATTCAACCATAAATAACCAATTGAGAGTTCATCAATTAGTATGATAAAAACACGCTGAAATTGGTCTTCTATTGCCTCAGCAATATCTCTAAACCATGATTTCCAATTAAATTTTCCTTGCCATGCTTCAGTCACAACATTATCCATTTCTGAAACTGATAAAATACTAATAAATTCTAGATCATCTTTTTCTGCATAACGCAGTACTAGTT
>JAEOUE010000285.1 GCA_016839515.1 Candidatus Hodarchaeum mangrovi | reverse complement strand
AATTAAATAA
Organism: Candidatus Hodarchaeum mangrovi; assembly: GCA_016839515.1. Taxonomy (GTDB): domain Archaea; phylum Asgardarchaeota; class Heimdallarchaeia; order Hodarchaeales; family Hodarchaeaceae; genus Hodarchaeum; species Hodarchaeum mangrovi. The sequence continues at coordinate 13,436 of JAEOUE010000285.1, read as the reverse complement.
GTATTAGTGGCTCCTTCATTAAGAAAAAGCTTGGGTTCTAATTCTTTCCATACTTGTGCAATAACAGGACTTATTGGGAAACCATTTTTAGCGTAATATATAGCAGGGGCAAGAATAGTCTCCCAAGATAATTTTCCTAATTTTTCATGAGTTGTCTCCCACAAACTTAAAGCCCCTGGAACAGTGATAGGAAGAAATCCAGTTAAAGGTATTGATGTCAACCCTAATTCTTCAGTTAAATATTTATAAGAAAGAGACTTTGGGGCAAAGCCTGATCCATTAATTGCTAAAGGTCTTTTCTCACCTGGAATATAGATTAGAGCAAAAGCATCACCTCCGATACCTGTTGAAAAAGGTTCAACTACATTCAACATCGCAGCCATCGCAATTGAAGCATCAATAGCATTTCCTCCTTTTTTTAGAATTTCTAAGCCCACAGATGAAGCTAAAGGTTGAGAAGAAGCTACAATTCCATTTTTAGCATGAATAGCTGATCTTCCAGAGAAAGGGCGTCTCCAGAAATTTACTGCCAGGTTAATTACTCTCCTTAGTGATTATATTTAGCAAACCAATTAAGTATTCGATTTATTCGATCAATAACATGACGGGGTTCCCCACTCCGTGAAAGTTCATGTCCATCTCGAGGATAACGAACAAATTCTACTTCTTTATTATATCTCTTACATAGCCAAAAAAGTTGTTCTGCACTTACAATTGGAACACGAAAATCATTTTCAGAATGAATTATAAGTAATGGAGTAGAAATCGATCGAACATGAGCTATTGGTTGATCAGTCCATATCTCTTTGAACCGATCAATAATTTCACCATCATATTGTCTTTCAAACCATTGAGGAATATCAGTCGTCGTACTAAACGCCAAATAGTCATAAACTCCTCTTTGAGTTACTGCAGCTTTAAATTTGTTCGTTTGTGTAATCAACCATGTAGTCATATAGCCTCCATAAGAGCCACCAGTTAAGAAGAGCTGGTTAAGATTGAGGAAAGAATATTTCCCAAAAATAGTATCAATACATGCAAAAATATCTGAAGCGGGCAAATACCCCCAATTCTTAAAGCATGAAGCTCTAAACTCAATTCCATACCCATCAGAACCACGAGGATTACAGAAAATAACAGCATAACCATTAGAAACAAATGTATTCCATTCATGCCACATTGTTCGTTCATGAGGGGACCACATAACTGCAGGACCACCATGAACTTCAAAAATTACAGGTAAATCATCATGTCCATTATGAGCGTAGGGGAGGAAGAGCCAAGCCTGTTCTTGGAATCCACCGTTCTCAAATTGAATTTCGATCAATTGAGGTGGTTTATATTCACTCAAATATTCTTGATTTACGTTAGTAACACGATTTTCTATTGAATTTTCTAAATTTATGAAATAAAGGTCACTAGGGCTAGAAAAATGAGAAACTTCAAACGCAACACAATTATTTAATGAGGCTGAAAAAGAATTAATATTTCGATCACCTGAAACTACTAAATCTACTTTCTCATCTTCTATATCTATTTTATTAATATTAATTCTACCCTCACTTGGACTCAGGAAGAGGAGTGAATCATTACTTATCCATTGAGATTGACTCGCTGATCTAGGAAAATTTTTGGTTAAACATCGAATATTAGTCGAACCTAGTTTTTCCAAATTTATTAAAAATACCTGATTATCATCATAAATAGTTTGGTCTTCTCGAATAGTCTCATAAGAAACTAAATCTCCATCTGGGGAAATTTGAAAATTGTTAAGCCATCCAAAAGCTGTCCCAATTAACTCTTTATTCTTAGGGTCAATAATATTTATTCTCTCTATATCATGCTTCATTGAAAGTGTAGGATCTTCCTGAAATTTTGAAAGAATTATAGAGGAATTATCCCTTGTAAAAACTCCTAATGTATAATGAAATCCAATTTCACCAATATAAAGAAGATTGTGATTTGGTTTGAAAGAAAAATCATCATTAAATCCATTCACGTTGATTACAAAAGGTTGTGAATACCTTCCTTCTAAATATGCCGTTCCCTCGCGATAATAACCATCTCTGATCACCTTTGGATCACTTTTCAATCTTGATATCTCTTCTTTACTTGATTTGAATGCTACAAATTCTGATGGTTCCAAAACATATGAAGGAGGTAAATTTTTATTAGAAGTCAACTCTTCTAATTCTTCTGCTTTGACACGTGCTATTAAGTGAATTTTTTGGCTATCATGGCTCCAAACAAAATTAATAATCCCCTTAGGGAATCTAGTAACTTGGATAGCTTCACCTCCATTAACATCTATACAAAAGATTTGCATACCATTCTCTCCTCTTGAACTTAAGAATGCAATTTTATTTCCGTCAGGAGAAAATTGGGGACTTGTATCAACAAAATTTCCACTTGTAAATTTAATAATATGGTTTTGAGAAACATCGTACATAAAAAGGTCCGAAGAATATTGATTTTTTTTCTCATCAACTTGACGAATGGCAAATATAAGCTTCTGTCCATTTCTTGACAATGATGGGGTTGTCACGAATTTTAGTTTAACAAAATCTTCTGAACTAGGCAATTTTTGCACTTTCATTAAATCCAACCTACTAATTTAAATTAAATTTTTTCTAAATCTTGTGAAATTCTAGAATTAAACAATATCCATGAGAATCGAGCTTAATTAATTCAGAATATAAAGAGATTTCAGGAAATAAGCAAGGATCCATAATTTCTTTTTATTAATTTTCTTCCTAATCATTCCATCTCGAGAGTTGATAACCACTTTTCTCTTGTTTCTTTTATCCTATCAAATCGTATAGCACATTTTCCTTTAGAGTGAATATATATTTGAACTCCAGTTGGATCATTGATCATAATATATTTCTCATCATCAATATTTTCCCCACAAATCGCGCAAACCATCCTTTTAATCATTGATTTGACGCTTATTGCAGATAAAGGTTTATCTGATGATTTAAAAAACTCAAGGTCATTTTTCCTAAATTCTTCAATTATATTTTGGACCGATCGAAGTTTGTTGTCAAAATCATCAACCGTAAAATTAACTATACTGGGATTTTCAAGATTATTTAAAGGTTCAGTGGTAATTCTAAGCTCCCCAGAAAAAATAGGACAGTGTAAAAAATGGCACTGAGTTTTTTGTTCCTTTGACTCTGATTTATCCTTATCCCAATAAGAACAAAAAAATACATTCCTATATATACAATTCTTACTAATTTTCTGGAAATCTTTCATTATTTACATTGGAAATCAGAAGCCATTAAAAGTCTGTGGATAATTTAAAGTCCCAATCTTTAGTTTTTAATTATATCACACATTAATCCATTATTAGAAATCCTTTTGAGAAAGATACTCATTTCAGTATATCAATCTATTATTGAATTATAATGGAATGCTAAACATGTCTGATGAGTACCTTTTAACTCAATTGGGGAAACTTAACTTTGAAATAACTCCTAGTGCTCTTGAAATATTTAAAAACAGTCATATTCCCACAGATGATCTAATAAGAGATATTTTAAAAAGTGGGACAACTGAAAATCGTCTTATTACAGTAAAAACAGCTATTAATATTTTATTAACATCGAGAAAGGTAGATGTCATAAGTCGGGAGATAGCCTTGGAATTAAAAGAAAAAATTACTTATGTTGAAGTCCCAAGACGTTTAAACCGGACATTCTTAATTTTGAAAAGATTAAACGATCCTGTACAAGCAGGTAATATTGCACAAATTACACATCGAAAAAAAGAAACAGAAAAAAAATATCTAGAACAGCTTTTCAAACTGAATTATATCAACAAAAAAGAAGAAAAGGGAAAAATATTGTATATGCTAAAGTGAGTAGTAATCTTTCTATTTTACCTTTCCCTGATCAGCAACCTTTTGCATTGCCTGTTGAATAACTTTTGGATCTCCTAGATAGTAATGTTTGATTGGTATTAACTCTTTATTTAATTCATAAACAAGAGGAATTCCAGTAGGAATATTTAATTTTAAGATTTCTTCATCTGAGACTTTATCTAAAAATTTTACTAGAGCTCGTAAGCTATTTCCATGAGCAGCAATTAACACTCTTTTACCAGAATGAATGACTGGAGCAATAACCTCGTGCCAATAAGGAAGAACACGGAAAACTGTATCTTTTAAACATTCAGTTAACGGAACTTCTGATTTAGATAGTTCATTATATCTCCTGTCTTTCCCAGGATATCTTTCATCATTCTCAGAGAGGGGAGGAGGGGGGATGTCGTAACTACGCCTCCAGATTAAAACTTGTTCTTCACCATGTTTAGCTGCAGTCTCTGCTTTATTTAAACCCTGAAGAGCACCATAATGTCGCTCATTTAATCGCCATGAACGATAAACAGGGATCCACATGAGATCCATTACATCGAGAGTTATCCATAATGTACGGATAGCTCGTTTTAAGACAGAAGTAAAAGCTATATCAAACTGATACCCCTCTTCAAGTAAAACTTTTCCTGCAAGGTGAGTTTCTTCAATTCCTTTATCAGAAAGGTCAACATCGGTCCAACCAGTAAATTTATTTATCTTATTCCATGTAGATTCACCATGACGTAATAACACTAGCTTGTATACCATAATATCACTCCTGAAGCAAATAATCCAACCATTTGATTAAGCTTAACAATCTTCCCCAAAATTTATTTGATAAAAACGAAAAAGAAAAAGTTTTTGATTTAAAGGAAATTAGAGGTATTAAATGGTGAAAGGAGCTTTATTATGTCTAATAAGACATGGAGAATCAACTTGGAATTATCAAAATATCTTCACAGGGTGGACAGATGTTCCTTTATCTAAACAGGGTAAAAAAGATACAGTAAAAGCAGCTAAAAAAATCTCTGAATTAAAATTCGATATTGCATTTACTTCTGTATTAAAACGAGCTGGAGAGTCTCTTGAAATTATATTGGAGACCAATAACTGGAATATACCAGTGATAAAGATAGACCTCCTTAATGAACGACATTATGGAACACTTCAAGGAAAAAATAAAGGTGAAGTAATTCAATTATATGGAAAGGAGCTTGTAAGAAAATGGCGAAGAAGCTATGATGAAAAACCACCAGGGGGGGAAAGTTTAAAGGACTGTCAAAAACGAATCATTCCCTATTTAGAGAGTTCAGTAATGAATTACATAAGAGATGGAAAAAATGTTCTAATGGTAGGACATGGGAATAGTCTTAGAGCTATAATGATGCACCTTGAAAGAATGACACCTGAAAAAATCCTTGAATTCGATTTAGAACTCACAACACCTCATCTATACTATTATAATCGTAATTTAGAACTTTTAAAAAAGGAAATTCGTTCAATAAATGGAGCACATAACTCAGTACTTTAAATAAAATGAAAAGAGTCATATTAAAGGGAGTTAAGGTAAAATTTAAAGTCAAAAGAGAAATTAAAAGAGAAAATCGTCCTTTGAAGAGATTAATCCTAAACACTAGACAATCACTTTATTACCAATATCTAGTGAAAAGGATATGACAATGAATGAAATAAAGTTCATTCAATTGGTGCATCCTCTCACATATAGACCGAGACTTCATTGAGGCAAGTGAATATCCGATGCATCAGATTGGAAGAAAGGGTGGTACATCATAGAAAAGACCTCACCCGGAAAAATTAAGAAGGAAGGATGGGGTATAATTTTATCTATTATTTTCACCAAAGGGAGATTGATAGACTAGGAGTAAATTTCAAGGAGATGAAGAGAAATAAAACTGCAGACATGATCCGATGCTGTGAGAAATGACTGGATACAAAAAAATTTTTCTTGAAAAGATCTCTCATGGAGAGTACGCACATTGGAACTTCCAACCATTTAAAGAAAGTGAGTGACTCTAACAAAACTCCAACTCAACATGACTGAAAAGTGCTAGCCAAGCTTTGAAGCTAGTGAGTAACCACTCACCCACAGTAGAGCAAACTTTATAAAGGAGAAGAAAACTAAGCTACATCAGTGAGAGAAAAACTACTCACATACAACTTTACGGAGAAAAGGTGAAAAGAATATGTCTGGTTTTGCACGTGCTCGTGTAGAAAAACTAATTCGTAATGCTGGGGCCCATCGTGTCTCTGCTGACGCGATTGACCGCCTTAATGAAGTCTTGACCAACAAGGGTATGGAAATTGCCAAATATGCAGTTGAAATTGCCCGTCATTCTGGTCGAAAGACAGTCAAAGAAAGCGACATTAAATTAGCCGCTTCCAAATAAGGCAGATAACCTGTAACAAGGTTTTTCTCCCTCTTTTCTTTTTTTTATTTCTTCTCATACATCCTATAGGATTTTTTACTTCCCTCTCTCTTGTGCTTTTTTATAGAAATCAAAAACTAAAATACAACTTCCAAGGAATACCAAGAAAAAAATTGAAGTAAAAATTAATATTAATGGTAATAATTCAGTTAAATCATAAAATAATGAAACTGGAGGTTCTGATAAGGGCATTTCAGCAAACTGGATTGTTAAAAAACAAGTTAGGGGAACAACAATGAATAGAAACAACATTCCAGATAAATAATATGAAATTTTATTATGTGAAATTTGTCTCTGATTATAAAATTTTACTATCAATAGTCCCACGTTATAAAAAATAAAACTAATAATTACAGAAAAATAGAAGGCAGTTAATTGAATGTGGTAGAAGGATGACCTACCAGTCACAAAATCCGTCACAAAAACTAGTAATCCAATGAGAAAGTGAAACCCCCATTGTAAACTAAAAATAAAGGAAATTAAAACAGATGAATAAACTCCTGCAATATTATTCATATTATCCATTATTGGTAGGAGAAAAATAAGAGTTAAAGACAGATACCAGATTAACCAAACCTTTTTTGGCATATATCTTTTCTGAGCAATATTACTAGACATAATTTTCATGATTCTCCTTTCTATTACGTTATTATAATGAGCTGAACCAAAATTTAAAATATATCATTTGTGCAAGGGATCTCGAGACTAACTGATATTTTTCATTCAATGACTAATTTTATCTCTCTAAACTACCAATGATTTCTTTTCAGATCGTTGGAAGCATATAGGAGGAATATCCATTGCTTTTTGCTTTTTTGTTTATGATTATTATTGTACCAAAATCCGTTTAAATTTAACCACTCTTTCCGTTACATTTGGGGCCATGGATATTCTAGGAGGACATCTCCTAGAAATATAAGCTCAACCAATCGCGTTTTAATCTGCTTAAAAACTGGAGACTAATGTTCAGTACTTATTTACATTATACCTAATTTTGTTAAAATAACATTATATTTCTATTCATTGAATAATTATTATTCTTAGGAATAATATATTTTTATAGTTCATAAAATAGTACAAATAACGTGAAAAAAATGAGTCTCCGTGAAAGTAGATTTATCTTAGGAATTATTCTTCCAGTTTTTTATGAAATTACTCTTATTCAATCCTATTTATTTTTTACTCAAAATGAGGTTCAATTATTCTTATTTCTCCCTGGGATTATTTTCATTTTCCCTGTCTATTTTGTCTATATCTACAGTCCTTATCTTATTTATAGACTTTCAGGAGTTAATCAGGTATATTCAGAAGCTCTTATAAAAAATATTGATGAAATATTTCTATTGAAAGATATTGATTTAGATCCAGTATTACTTAAACAACTGCATACAAGTATTCAAGATGAATTAATACCAGAACTGCTTAAATTGTTCCGAAGAGGTTATATTGATTCTTTTTTTATCCGTGAGGAGCACGTAGCTAATCAGCGAATGCTTTCTTTCAGAGAGGTTCTTTTTCTTCTGTCTCTAAGTTTTGGGTTAATTAATTTTTTAAATCTTCTAATTATTCTGTATTTAGCATTTAACTCGATTGATTTTGACTTTTTTTACATGGATCAGATTACCACTCCGATTAACGTCATTATTTTTGCTCTACTCTTTTTATCACTTACGTTTCTTTCGTTTGTATTATTTCGACACACTAGAAGACAACTCCAACATTTAATTCAATTGACAAGCTATAATCTTTCTTCAACGTCTGATATTGAAAATCTCAGAGTGAAAACTAGAAATTTAGAGCTAGATTCAATCCGGAGATTTCCTTTAGTTGATAAAATTGGTAGTAAATTAGCCTCGAATTGGGATTTAGTCGCAAAATTATATTTAGAATTTATTGAAGCTCATATCAAAGAAGAATTGCATGATTTTTCCAGAAAAGAGATTACTCGGAGTTTAGTTTTAGAGCAATATTCTTCGATGCTTAATCATTTAGATTTGCCTCCAAAAAAGAAAAAGGAACTAGAATTACAATTTTATTTAGGTCAAGGAGTCACAGATGCTATTGAAGAAATAGTTGATTCTGAAGAAGAAACTGAGTCAATTAAAATTGATATTTTGTACGCAAGAAAAAAATTAGAAATCTGGGATGAAATTTCCAATGACGAACATATATCGACTTTTCTTTTCTCATGGCGGTCGATTGAGGGTTTATTTAGAAATCTTTTATGGAAAAGAAGTGTTTATCCAAAAGAAGATCAATCATGGCCATCAATTGTTGATACATTATTACGGGAGAAGCTATTAACTACTCAAGAGAATCGAACGTTGAAGAAAATTCGTTTAAGACGAAATGCAATGCTTCACAGATCACAGGATCGTTATATCAGTAGAGAAGATCTAGAAGAACTCTTGAACATTCTCCAATCAGTTTTGGATCGATCATAAAGGTTTAGAGCTCATAATTATCGCAGATCAGGAATAAAATCTTTGGAACGGATGCAAAAGTCAATTAATAATTTTGATTACAAGAAGTAAGTGTTTTATAATGTTATAGTTGATTGATGGTTTGTGAGTAAATATGAAAACTAAAATTATTGCTGAAATCACTACTTCTCCTATTGGTGTAGGAACTAGCTTGAGTAGGTTTGTAAAAACAGCTATTGAGGAAATTAATAAACATCCAGATATTAGGGTTTTCCATCATCCCATGGGAACGGTGATTGAAGTAGACACACTCGATCAGGTTTTTGAAGTAACAAAACTTGCTCATGAAGCTGTTATTAAAGCTGGTGCCTCACGAGTTATTACTCAAATTCGTATTGATGATCGTCGGGATAAACCTAGAAAAATGGAAGACAAACTAGCTGCTATCTCAAATTTTTGAGGAATTATTAGAAAGGTAACATTATATACCATAAATTTTAACCATATCAACCTCATTTTGATCAACGCTGCCTCTTCTATCTAATCAATTATATTATTTTTCATCATTATTTCAATAAAATAAGCAAGAAATTCTACTTGAAAAACCGAAAATGCAAGAAATGATTCCTGTTGCAATCTCTTGGTTTCTATGAGAACGATTTCAAAATTCTTTGAAACTTGATTTCTCAATATATATAGAAGTTTAAATTTATCCCTAGATAAGACTAAAATGCCCCAAAGTTAAAGTCAGGATAAACAAAAAAATGGAAAAAAGCAATACTAAGATTCATCAAAAATTAAATTTAGACGGTATAAGATGCCCCGTAACTGCTATAGAAGCATACAAAGCAATAAAAGGACTTGAAATTGGTCAAATAATCGAAATTGAAACAAATGCTTTGATGAGCCCCCTCTGCATTCCAGCAATGATTCGAAATACTGGTCATGAGTTAATCCAAAAAGGAACCTCGTCCAGATGGAGGATTCGGTTTTTTAGTAAGAAAAACAAAAAAGTGAGTAATTGAAAGGAATTTTCAAATATAGAGACAATTCCAAATGAACCCGTGTGAAATACAAATTGCTTTTCTATCAGCTAATGTAGCTTCAGGATGTGTTTCATGCTTGAATTACAATAAAAATAAAGCCTTCAACATCAGTTGACAAACGGTAACATACAGAAAATTGCTTCTTCAATCATAATTAGTAAATCAAATTTGATCATCTCTTTTTTCAAGCATTTAATGAATTTTACTACACATTTGCCTCTATATTACACTTTTAAAAAAGATACTTCTCCAATCCTTTGAAAAAGGTGAAATCAGTGAAAAAAAAGGTTTTTTTACTAATCTTTTGCTTAACGATACCTCAAATAAATACTATTATTGCTAATGAAAAATCATCCTTGATTATCGATTTTTCCGAAAATATATTATTGTCAAGAGATGATGATAAATATCTACACCATGTAGAACCAACAATAGCAGTTAGTGCAAATGGAACTATTTTTACTGGTTGGAAAGATGCAAACACACATAATGGGGCAGGGATCAGGGTTAGTTTCTCTAAATCAATTGATAATGGGGTCAACTGGTCAGATCCTTTAAATATGCCAAACTTTATTCCTAATACAGGTCAATCCGATCCTTGGTTAGTTTGGTATGAAGAGACAGAAACTCTGTATTATGCCTATTTAGAATATTCTCTTGATTTAGAGGAAGGATTTTCACAAATAACGGTCGCAAAAAGTACAGATTATGGTAAAACATGGACTCCTGTAACTGCTAGTCATGGAATAGGGTTTGCAGACAAAGAAACTATGACAGCTAGTAGTGATGGAATATTATATGTGGTTTATGATGATATCAACATGACATCTGGAACAACCTTTGTGCGATTAACTCGTTCAGATGATGGTGGAAATACTTTTAATGAAATTAGTCTCATAACAGATTCTATATCATATCCCCTTGATCATCTTGCTCCTTACATCACTACAGATCGTAATAACAATGTATTTGTAGCATGGTTTTGGTTTACAAGTGGCATATGGGGAGATATTTTTGTCACCTCTTCATATAATCAAGGACAAAATTTCACCTTCCCTATTGATATTAACCAAGATGGACAAAATAGCACGTTTGAAAGCTCTCCAGATCAAAATCCATCAAAAGCTTCTCTACCTGTACTTCAGTTTGATCAAAATGATAGATTATATGTTTTATGGGCAGAAAAATTTGAACCATATGGGTTATGGGACATTTATCTTCGATATTCTGATGATCTTGGTTTAACTTGGAGTAAACGTCATCAAGTTAATCCTAAAAGTGTTGGAAATCAATGGCAACCAGATATGGCTGTAGATTCTCAAGGAAACCTTCATATTGTATATTATGATGATGAAGGAGGATCATCATTCAAACCTTTTTACCGAAGCTTACAGTTTCCTCAGACTGGTGAACCTTTATTTAACAATCCAATAGATATTTCAAATGGAATTTCTACCTCAAACGTTTATACTAGACCTGGAGATTACTTCACCATTCGTATGGACTCTAATGATGTTCCCCATGTTGTGTGGTCAGATGGAAGAAACGATGAAATGGATATTTATTATGCTCATGGCATTAAATCGACAGAAAATCCAACTAATAAAAGTATTTCTTTAAGAATGAGTATTTTCCAAATATTAACTCTTATTTTCTTATTTAAATTAAGAAGGAGAAGATAGATTTCTAAAGAGAAGGCTAGAATTAGATAATAAATAGAAAGAAGAGTTTTAATACTAATATTTATCAAATAGATATTAAATTGTTTAAATAAGCACAGAGCTTATTTTTAAACTGAAAACCCCTTAAAATGTCGTAAACCATTGATTAGATTTTGAAAAGTAAATACTTAGGTATCTATTTCTAGTTTATATACTCTTTTTCATTTTTTCTTTAATTCTCTTTAGCTATCAGACATTTGTTTTCTATTCACACTTAATATTGGTTATATGATATTCAATTCAACTGTTTTCAAATACATTTTTTATCAAAATGATAATGAAATTGAATTTTTTTCATTAATTTTTTTGTCGTTTTAATTCTGTAGATAATTCTAAGTTACAATGAATTCTAAGAAGACTTATTTTATGTTCCTTAAGATTGGTGCAACATTTATCGAATAGATGAATTTAATAGAAGGATTTATGAAAAAGTTTGAAGACCACAAATTTAAAATTAATCAATTACCAAGGATGTTATTTATTTTGAGTCAACAAAAACTAATTGAAACATTAGAAAAACACAGAGAGTTAGAATTAAGAAATATTAAGATGTGTGAAGCGAAAGAGAAGGAAATGAAAAGTCTAGGTGCACAAATAATGTTCTATCAAATTCGCATGGATTCAATAAAACATGCTTATATCTTGAAAACTTTGAAAGACATACTTCAAGCAGAGTCTCCAGATATTTTATGGAATTATTTAGCAGATAAATATATCGGTCAGGTAGCTTCCAAAAAGGAGCTAGAAATCCACGCAGAATTAGAAAAAGAAATGATCCATGCTCATGAAGAATTATTAAAAAAAATTGACAACACAGGCTTAAAGGTGATTCTCCAAACAATCGTTGAAGATGAGAAACGCCATCATAAAATGATTATGCATATGATTAACAATCTTCTAGCTCTGGATCCATAAGTTTATAATTATAAAATATTTTTGGTTTAGAATTATAAGCATTAAGGAGCTTAACTTTTCAAATTCTTTTTCCTGGTCATAAATAACAAGCAATTGTCTATTACAATGATCCGATCAATTGCTGGAGCTTTTTTGAAGGCTTCTTCAGTCAATGAACAGCTAAAAATAACAAATAGAAAGAAAAAAAGAATAAATACCAATTTTCTAAGTCAAAATGAAAAGATTTCTGTGTTCAAATGGCATATATGAGAATAGCAAGAAATCTAATACCTAGTGGGATTATTATGATTATAAAATACTATTAAATTCCGAATTTCCATAATTTACATTTCAATAATATGCTTTTTATACTAATTCTTTTATTTTTCGCTAAAGAAATACAAAAAACAACAATTATTAGACCACTAGCTCCGATAAAGACAAAAATAAGAGTTTCTAATGAAAACACGGTTGATTCTAATATATTCTGTTGAATAAGGTAAATTAGAAACATCCAAACAGTCTAAGAATAAATAAATGTAATGAAAAGAAATAATTTTACTGGATGTTCAATTATTCTGTTTCTAATTAGCATTTTTTATCTCTTCACTCTTCAATAAAATCAACTGGTAGAAAAAAATTTTGTTGTATTAACAAATTTATTCCTAGAGGTACCTTTTGTTAATCATTTACATGTTAGTGCACCAAAGTAGAATTGTATTTTCTCAACTTAAGAAATTTTTTTTAACAGGTCATTTAAAATTCATTAATAAATTAAGATAATTGTCGAAGATCACTTCAATTATTAAATTCCTAATTAAAAGAATATAATTAATGCGTATCATTCGCATTAAAAGATATTAGAGATGAATATATTTGAGCCCACGTATTACAGAAGCAAAAGATCCGTTTAAACTGGTGAATTCAGGAATTTTTGCTCTGAAAAGAAATAAATGGGCTAAAGCAAAACGAAAATTTGAAGAAGCTCTTAAAAATGAAGACATTCAGAAAAATTCTAGCGTTTGGGGAAATTATGGTATTGCTTT
>JAEOUE010000284.1 GCA_016839515.1 Candidatus Hodarchaeum mangrovi | reverse complement strand
TATTTTTTTACAGAGGTTTATTCCAATCCCTGTTTTACGATTTAAAATAAAGGGGTTTTCCTTTCTGACTTGGGTTGCGGTATGATATCCTGCATCGAACAATAATCGCGCTCGAACTCGCCCTACATTATCTAACCGTAAAATTAAGTCAAATAATTCTTCTTGGATACCATAATGAATACGGATTTTTAGTGTTTCGCACTTTTCTGCTATTTGAATCATAGAGTCTTGAATCTCGATATCATTTTCACTAAGATGGATAGCAATAATGCCAATAAACGTAATAATTCTTTCTAAGTTATCTCTAACCGTGTATAGATCTCCTGCCATAATTTTATAGTTAGCAAGGATATCGTCGATTGGAACTTCATCGATCCAATCCATTAAGGGATTTAGCATACGATCATCTCTTACCTTTCCTTCCGCTTTTAACACTTCATAAGCTTCTCTCACAATGTCGCGAAAAGAGCTCATTTCTGTATGCTCTAATTTATACCGGATAAGAACCCCTGATACAGGATAGAGATACAGTCTAATGATAAGCTTACCAAACTGTGTACATTTAAAAGTTCCATCGTTCTGTTTTAAAATTAATCCCTTCTCCAAGAGATAATTCAAAATGTACTGATGTTTAATGGATTTGGGAATAATATCATTTACGTATTTTGAAAAGTTAGCGTCAGGGATCTCGATCAAATGTAAAAGGAAGGCGGTTATATGGTCGCAAAACGAGAAAGCAAACTGCTCATCAGAATATGCATTAGAGATACCGTTCTCAAACCCACAAGTACAACGAATGCCCATTTCTAGATCAAATTCACAAAAAAAAACTCCAAAATTAGTCTTTACATACCCTGAGAGATTGGAGCTGGTAAGTTTCGTAATTTTTATCTGATGATTAGCAACACGTAAATTCTTAACTTTTTCGGGTTCAGCGTGTAACTTCAAAATATTCAAAGGGGTAATCTCTTTAATAAGGAGGAATTGCTCAATAGGGATATGCTGGTCTTTCATCGTATGTTGTACTCCATACCAAAAATAAGTCTTCTCAAAAAACGTCTTTAAACTCTCTAAGGAGAGCTGACTTTCTTCATAAATACGCAGAAGTACTTGTTCTCTTAATGTGTATATTTTATTTAATCCTGAAACAAGGTCATTATACTTGGGAAAATATTCTGTACTATAGTGCCCTTGAAAATAGTGGTCTTCAATCCAATCTCGTTCATCGATATCTTTCGCTAAAATAATACCATAACCCACTTTATCAAGCCCGGGGCGTCCGGCTCTCCCTAACATCTGAAATACTTCATTTGCGGAAAATGGTAAAAAATAACTGAATCCGTCTCCATTTTCGTGGAATCCATTAAAGTTCTTAATATTATGGCCTGAAGTAATATATTTTTTAAAATCTTTAAGAATCACTACTCGTGCTGGGACGTTAATACCCGCGGAGAGTGTAGTAGTTGCACACATTACCTTAATATCATGTTTTCGATATGAATCTTCAATTAATTTCCGCTCTCGAGGAAGAAGCCCTGCATGGTGGAACGCAACGCCATTTTTTACTACTTTACGCAATTCAGGATGTCCTCCCTTAATATTCTTTAATTTACTCTCAAGTTGGTTACATGTTTTTAAATCAGTTGTATCGATGTGCATTCGCACTAGATTTCTCAAATTTTGGGCGGTCTGCTGGGCTGATTTTCGCTTATTAAGAAAAATTAAGACTTGCCCATTATTTTCGAGAGTAGTTTTGACCAATTTTTTGATAGTTGAGTCTTTATTCTGTGTAATTTCCAACTTATAATGTAAGGGTACAGGTCGCTTTTCGGAAAAAAGAAGAGTAGTCGTATTTCCTAAGGATGAGAGCCATTTATTAAAAAACTCGGGGTTAGCAATGGTCGCAGATAACCCAATAAGCTGAGGATTATGCAAAAATTCATTTAATCGCACAATTAACGACTCCAATCGTGAACCACGTGAATCCTCCCCTACAATATGTATCTCATCAATAATAATCGTAGAAATCTCAAAAATCCAGTCTTTATCATAAAAATTTCTTAAAATAGAATCCATTTTTTCAAAACTGCTTATAATCAAATCTGCCTTTTCCAATTTCGTATCATCAACATCATAGTCACCGATTGAAAGCTCCACTTTTATCCCAAAGCGATCATATCGTTTCTTGAAATGGATATACTTTTCAGTGGCTAGTGCTTTAAAAGGAACTAGGTATACACTCTTTCCAAAATTCTGAAATACATTATTTACGGCACAGATCTCACCTATTAAGGTTTTTCCACTTCCACTCGGAGCGCAAACTAAGAAAGACTTGCGGAAGAATAATCCTTTTTTGATGGCCTCTTTTTGGATGTCTCGAAGGGTAAAAATTTTCTGCTCGAATAATACCCGTAAAATGCGTTTATCTGAAATAAACTGAAAAATTTCCTTATCTTTTTCTTCAGATTCATTAGGTTCTGTAAAATTTGATAAACTCATTTAAAATACCCTATAATAGCTCTATTCTATACATTCACTGCTAGAACGAGACCAAAGTCGTGTAAATTGTTGATATGTATTCGAATCCCTGGAGATTCCGATACTCACCACATATCCGTTTCCTCGTACTTCCATATGCCTATCTACATAGCACAACATCGCATGAAGGGGTTCTCCATGAAGGATAATATGCGGAATAACTTCATCCAATTCACTATAATGTTGTTCTAATTTAGTAAAATCGATGGATATACGCACTTTCTTTTTACACAAAGGACATTCATGGATGCAAGGTAATACCGTCCTATCCCCCCGATCTCCTTCTTGGTCTTGTACTTCAGAAGTTTCATACGTCATTATCAACAAGATTTATTGACGGTATATAAAGAAAAAAAGAAGAAGGGATTCCAACATAGTTCCTTCTAAACAATAAAAATAAGATAACATATTAAAAGTGATATGAAGTAATTATGAAGAAATCCATGGCTATCCATAATCTCTGATATCTAATACTTCTATATAAACAAAAAAATCGAAAAAAAATGCTTCTATTTTTTTAATTATCCTTATGTTTATCCTAGTGTCTCAAGCTCATTCTTTTTTTTCCTTTATTTTTTTCCTTTATAAGCAGGTAAAAAATATCATCTTTGATCCTTATGACCGTAATACAACCAGCAGAGAAAAGCTTGGATTTAGACTATATCTATGAAGGAGTTCTCCAAGCCATTGAAACAGAAGACTTTACTCAAGCTTTAACATTAGCACAGAAAGGAAAACACGTAGCTCAGTATAATAGTCTTGAAGAGTGGGTAAATCAGTTTGAGGAGCTACGATTACAAATAGAGGTAGCCCTTCACGTTGATGACCTCGATGACGAGTTCAATGAAGATATAGCAATGAATGTAGTTCATGATTTTACCGTTCTAAAAGGAATAGGGCCGTCCGCAGCTCAGAAACTAGCCAATGCCGGATTTTTATCAATACAACAACTTGCACGATCCGAGCCTCAAGAAGTGGCGTCTATAAAAGGATTTGGGCTGGCAACAGCAACCAAACTTATAGAAGATGCTAAATCCTATTTACAAACACAAAATATTAACGTAGATGAAGATCGAGAGATTTGGAAGCCTGCTTCTTCACATCAAGGAGATATAGGAACCAAATCTGAAGAAGCCACCCTAATTACTCCAAAAAAGCTAGTAGAGGGTGAAGAGTCTACCCCCTATCAAAAATTATTAGATCGTGAACCATCATCTCTCAATTCTGTGCAAGATGCAATAAAAATGGAAATCGGTAAAGAACATGTTATAACAGATCTAGATAAATTAGAAGAGGAAGATGATGACGATGACGATCTCCCGAAGGATTCAATTAAGCAAAACTCAAGGTTTGATACAAGGTATCAATATTCTCGTCTTACTGGAGTTCAACCCCCTAAGTCAAAATCTAATACCCAAGATGTAGCCCCTATTGAACCTCCACTTATGTATGTAAAAAATTATGAAGAACCAGAAGAGCAAACACAGAACAAAGATACCACTAGAGTGATAGAACCATATCCCCTTATAGATAATAATTATTCCGATGCTTCTCTCAATATTGATAAGAATAATCGTGAATCTATTATACCTGAATTTGGAGAACCAGAAAAAACGTCATCCTCTCATCCTAAAGTAATACCCTCTTCATCTAAAGCAAAATCTGTTCTTCAAATAAGCATAGCTAAGGAAGTAGAAAATAGTCTTAAAGAGCAGGGATATCACTTAATTCCAAACCATAGATTTCATTCTATTAACCATCTAGCTTACAAAATAATCCCCCTTGAGAAAAATATTAAATTATTTTTGCTCTTGCCTGTTCGAATAGAAAACCAGGAAGGAATGCTAGTAGTTTCTGAAAATAGGGTGAAATCACAAATCCATCAAAATAGTGAAATTCATTCGGTTCAGGAACTTTTAGCTTGTCGAGATGTAATTTTCCATGACATTATATCAGAAGGCAGTTTTTTTCAGTTTTTAAACAAATATTTGAACTTACATTTAGCTGTAGAAAAAAGTGTAGAACAAAAACGGTTATATCTCACTTCAGGACAAGAACAATACAAAATATTCATCGAACCTATTTTACTTACAAAAGAAACTCCGCATTTTATGGAAAAAACCCTTCCGTTTGCTTACCAACACAATACCAACTTGCATGTAGCTCATAATGAAGACCTCCTTGACTTATTAGAATTCTTAGAATCAAAATATGAAATCCTCGAAACCCATGTTCATGACAAGACTACCGTTCAACAGTATCAAGATGCATCTAGCTCTTTTAATTATAAACTACGATTGACCTCGTTTTTAGTATTAGGATATACTTCATTGCTTTTTATTATGTTCATTACTCATTGGTTTTACTTATTGCGAGTTTTCTTAAACATCGGTTATGCGGTCGTGGGGATTTATCTTTTTGCGATGATTTATATTTATTATCGCTTCTATCTAGTGAAAAAAGTCTTGGCTACTCAATTTGAGACGCCCTATTACCAGCAAGAAGTTCATTTGGAGGAAGCGGATTGGCTAGTATTAAAAGAAGAATATCCTGAAAATATTATGATACAGTTTGACTATGAATGTCTTGGCAAACCAGAGAGATATCACACGTTAAATACCCGTGAACTATTTTCTAAACACAATATACCTACAGAACCTGAAGACGAGTGTTCTGTTACCAATGAGCCGCAAAAATTGGCTGCACAGCTCCCAAATACTGAGATATTCGAAAAATATCGATCCTTTTTTGAAGATTGATCGCTCATTTTTTTACATTTTTTTGGATTTTTTCTTTAAATATGTGTAATTATTGAGAACAACAATAAGGTTATGCAGGCATAATAGGATTCATCATGACAAATCAAACTTTTAGGTCGATGCGTATTTATTATCTAATAGGGGTAGCTTGTGCGTTTATATCGTTATTTATGGATTGGTATGTATTTCAAGGGATTGATAGTTCTAGTACAGTATTAGTAGATTGGAGTTACTCTCTGTTGAGTGACTGGTATTCTCCGGTACGTTTAGATACTGAACTAAATAATTGGTATAAACCAATCAATGCTTCAATACCGCTTCCGTTATCAGCCTTTTTTATTATAATGCTAATTATTGCTTCTTTTGGGGCAGTATTTTATAGCGCTGAAGAATTCTCTAAAATGAAACATACCAAAGGATTTGCAATTATCAATTTGGGAGTATTATTACTCTTTGTTTTTTTCATAGTTGCTTTCCCCATCATGTATTTGTTTCCCAATAACTTGTTATTTCCTCTCTTGATCTTCTATGATTATGAATTAGATTTAGCATTTTACTTTATAATGGGATTAGGCTATTATCTTCAAGTGATCGCATTTGCGTGCTGTTTTCCCTATACAAGCCTATATTATAAATTAGCCCACACATTTGAAATTGTGCCGAAATTAGATGTTGCTAATATCTTTCCTATAAACGAGCTTGATTTAGACAAGCTTATCGCTCAAATGGAATTAATTAATGAGCAACAGCATATGATTAAGAATACAAAGAATTCAAGACACCCTAAATCCCCTGAAGTGTTAGAAGCGCAAGAGATTTATAATCAATTCTTAGCATCAAAAAAACGGAGGAATCCTGCTCCATGACTCAATCTATTACCGATATCAAATTAAGACGGTTCATTGAATTAAGTCTAGGAACAAATCAAATTCGAACTGCTACCAGTGTGCTTTATCTCTTTGTGTCTAATGTAATAGATGATATAGGAACTAAACTTGGATTTATCCCACGAAGGAAAGAAGCTAATGAGAAACTTTCGGATTACATGGAGTTAATCAATAAAATATTTAAGGTAAATTTTGACATATGTATCTTTACACCATCCCAAATTACTATTATTAAAGTAATAGAAACACTATTTGAACGTAAAAAGCAAGAAGAAGAGTTTCCCGAACTTTACTTAAAGGAGCTTACCCAACTGTATTTTGACTTAAGAAACACTCAAGTCCCCAACCTAAAAGAACATCTTAAAGATTGTGATATTATGGAAAATAGGACCGTTTCGTTATTGTCTTTTCTGGGTAACCATAACTATTCTCCCTCTAAAGGGAATAATCCTATTAAACCCTTACTTTTACACCGAATACGTCAAGATCAAAAGCGTCTTACAGCGCAATTACAAAATAAGTTAGACCAAGAAGCCCTGATGCGTCTAATACAGCTAAAGTCCTTAGAGAAATCATTACAAGCTCATTCAAAAGTAAAAAAAATCTATGTTTCAGGTAATCTGCAAGATAATATTGATTACTCGGTATTAACATCGAATAGAGGGCGATATGGCATCTTAGGCATTTTATTCACCTTTTTATTATTAAGTATTGTGTGTATTAGTGAAATGTTAATTTTTGGATTTGTCACCACGGTAATCGGGTGGCTATTGTTGCTATGTATCCTTATGGTCTTAACATTTGGTTTTATTAATAAAAAATGGTATCATAAAAGGAGTTGATTATTAAAGATGGACAACAGAGAAAATATATCTATTCAAGATTTTAACAGATTTAAGAAAGGAAAAGAGAAAGCTATTAATAAGAATCAGGAAGAATCTTCCGAAGAGGAACGATATGATTACATTTGGGAGCGGTTTCTTCCCCACTATAGGGATGTAAATCTTAAGGAAACGCTTCCCCGCGCCATTTCTGGAGTACTTCTCTTTTTAACAATTGTTATTACTCTTATGGTTGCAACCAAAAACATCGCTTTTGGGTTAGGAATTGCCGTATTAGTGATCTTGACCTTTGTAGTTATTTTTCACAGTGAACTATTTAGAATGAAATCTCTCTTTCGTAGTAATGCTTTTCCTCTATTTAAGGATACAATCTTTTGGTATCATAATGCTGATGATTCCATTATGTGTATCACCAATACCAAAGAAAAAACTACCATCGGAATGCAGATTTACCAAATTACAACGTTAGCTGAAAATGTTCATGGTAATTTGTTTCAGTTTATCAAGGCCTTAGTCAATACTGAAATACCCTTCACCTACCAAGTGATTAAAAAACCTAAAGGGGCAGATATATCTGCATCCTCCTCGAGACCATTTGAAATCTGTGTGTATCTTGCCGTATTTCATGATATTAAGGGACCGCTTACCCGTCATAAATTAGAGCAGCTTCTTCAGAAACTTTTCTATTATAGCAAAGCATTAACCCAAGCCAAAAAATCAAATCTTTATCATTTTAAATTGATTAGTTTACGAAAGGAGCATTTGATTAACGCCTATCGTACTCTATTTCTCAAACTACCTTACGAACAAAAAGCGTTTAGTGATTACATTCCTGTTAAACTATCTCATGTAATAGAATTATTCGGAAAAACATGTGTATTATTAGGAATTTCAATATTCATAGCCATTTTGCTCACGTTATATCTATTTTCCGACTTGATTTGTTTTATGATTGGTATGGGGTGCTTCTTTGGACTCTCTATAATTTGGAACCGACAGTTATTTACCTTTAGATTCAAGGAATCCATCTTTCACTCGGATGAAGTACAAATTATCAATCCTTTCTATGATATTACATTTTTTCGATTTCACCGTTTTCCCGATACCTTATTTTATCAAATAGAGAACCGGATGATGGGGGGATTGAAGATGAGCAATCTTGAATATGTAGCCAGTCCTCCCTATTGCAAACCGGATAAATTTTATGAGGCCATTACCACCTCCGAAATTGCATATTGCATAACCTATCAATTAGTTCCTCTGGATTATCATCACTTCCGTAAAGAAGGATTTGCTTCAATGAAAGAGAAGGAACGAGTAACATTTCTCTCAAGAATACGGGATATAACAGATGCAAAAAAATGGCTACAACTTCACGATGGTATGTGGAATACGCTCTTTAACATATCAACCAATTATTCAATACCTGCATCTTCATTTGATATGGAAAAAACTCTTTCCATTGAGAGCGTTCTTCGGCAACAAATGACCACTCTTACCATTAGTTATGCTCAAAATTACTTTAATTATAATCTAATGCCTCTAACCAAAAGTAAACTAGAATCAGGGCTTATTTTTGAACTAGTGAAGCAAAAATACTTGCGGAAAAATGGCACTCATCTTAATTATGTAATTTTTCAGGGAAAGATTGTGCTATACCTTATAATGATTGCAGACATCTTCAAAAAAGGGATGGAAACACGGATAGGCGCAGAATTCAACACCCCCCTATATCTTGATAATTTTATTACCATTGGTCATACAATTAATACCGAAATTTTAGAAGAGGAGACCTTGGCAGGATTTACCTTAGAGCAATTACACTCGCTCTTAATTACCAACGGAACCGTACAAAGTAGAGATTTTACTGCCATGAAAATCATTGTAGAATTGCTACAAAAAGGTTATCCTGCAATTATTTTTGATCCCACCGGTAATTGGTCTCGTCTAATTCCCCTTTGTGAATCGACTCAATATGCGGATCGATTTCTCTATTTTAAACTTAAAAAGACTTTAACCCTCAATCCTCTTTCCTCTGACATTCCTTACGATAAAGATAATATACGCTACTTAGATTATATGTTTGATGCATATGCTCTATGCTACAAAAAGGATGAGCGTGCTATGGAGTTGTTTCGTAATACTATAATGTCTAAAACTTCTGAAACTCAAATTACTAAAGATATCCAAACTATAGGACTAGATCTGGACACTCGAAAAGACTGGGAGCGATCTCCCGTTACCGATATTGTTCTTAATTTTTTTAATGAGTTTATCCCTCAAGATTTAAGCGTAATTGGTTCTCAAGAGATGAGTGAACAGATCGCTCCATATACATTTCTTACCGATGAAAAAACTATTATTATTGATCTTTCAGAGATTTTAAATCGCGATACGCAATGTTTTTATAACTTCCTTATCTTAGCCAAATTTATTCATTATATTCATTCGGGAGGAAAGTTCCTACCAAAATTCATAATGCTTCCTAATCTTGATATGGTATTTGAAAGCTACTTTTTGGATAAACAACGTATCTATGATAAGATTGATAAATTTTTGGACCCTCTCTTTACCCATAATTTCGGATTAATTGGGACTACCTCTCAGATTCATTTTCTTCATCAGAATGTGTTTAATTTCTTTGCCAACTATATTGCCTTCAAAACTACAGATAAACGCGATTTCGCTCTTATGGGCAACCTTATGGGGTTAGATGCACTTCATGGCAAAGGAATGTATAGCTCCAGTCGCAATGAAAGCTTCCAGATGAGATATATTTCCGATATGAAACCGGATGAAGCCGTGGTGAAACGAGAAGATATTTATCAGCCTTTCCCGATTAGAATTCCCTTTAAAGATCTTGAAACTACTTCATCGATGCCTTGGGAAAATATAATCCAATATATGTCTTATCAAGGATTTGATATTGAAGACAGTGAACGGCGAATTTTACAAAAAACTCAGCCTACGTTATTAGAACGTGATTTTGGAAAATATAAAGGCCTTATTGAAGATATTATAAAATTTTTGAAGATGATGAGGACAGCCGATAAAGTAGGGCATTTATACGAGTCAAAAGTTAAAGATGAGCTATACAAAGTAATTCGTCCTAAATTGCTAACTATTACTAAAAGCCGAAAACGAATGAAAGAAATTCGAGATTCCGTATTCAATGTTTTGATTCAACAACGATATCTTATAGAAGCCCACCCCAGAAGAGCAGGAGGCGGGGAATCAATGCGTACATCCTACGCAGTCGGACCCTATTATCAGCGGGCGTTAGATGATTATTTTCAAGTTCAAAGAGAAGGAAGGGTTCAAGTCAAAGTTGATTCGGAAGTAAAAAGTGTTCTTATTCCTTTTGATAGTGATAAGGAGACTGAACTAGGAGATAATTATCATGAACTTGAAGACACTGAAGAAGATGAATTATCTACTAACCCTATTGCAACTTTAGACCACGACAGATTAATGAATGTGTTAGTAAAATGTTACAGTAGTATTCTGTATTATGAATTGTTCCAGATGAATAATCATATTAATCATGCTAATTTTGACCAAGCAATTCAGATTGCTTATCAATTATTTCCCAAATTTATATATACTGTCTGCAAGTCGTATTATGGGATTTCTTATGACCTTTCTCGAAATGATCTTTTAACTTTCTTAAATGAGCTTACGCTAGTAGAAGGATTTACCATAACCTATTTAGAACTCACTTCTTTCTTAGAGATGTGCGATACTATAAGCATTGATGGTAAGAATTTAAAAATCTATAGTACAGAACTATATGAGCAATATAATCGTATATTCGATAAATTTCAATTATTCATCGAGGGATAAATTATATGACTCAAATAGAACAGAAAAAGAATCAAGATGATGTACTTTTGACGTTATTGGAACAATTTGTATTAAGCCCTGAAGAATTAGAGGAATTGAAACAAAAAATTAACCAATTTACCACAAGTAAACTTACCAGTACCGAATTAAAAGAATATCTTCTCCATTCAAGAATTACTTTATTAAACAATCTAAAAGAGTTCTTTCCCTTTTATGCTATCAAATTTAATTCTGATAGAAAATATAAAATGTATGAGACTGGTGAAAATGGTCAAAATGATGGAGAGATTATTAGGCTAAAACAGGAACTCCATGAACGAGAAACTCTTTTACAAACATTGATACCACGTATACATATTCTTGAAGAAAAGCTTGGATTAACCCCTGAAAGGGTATCCAATTCTTCTGAAGATGATAAAAAGGCAGATTGCACAAAAGAGATTAAGAGAGCTTTAGATGCAATCAATATTAGTCTTTGGTTGTCAGCTTTTCCCACTGATGAAGGTAAGAAGATAATTCGCAATGATTATCAGTTTTATCAGCGATTTTTTACCGCTTTGGCAAAATATCATGACGATCGATTTAATGTACCAGAAGGAGAAAAAGCAACAAATCTTGAGCGAATTGCACACCTTGTTAAGGCAGGAAGTCTTAAAGAAGCTCTTGTCAAAATGCTTGCAGTTAGAACCAGTTTATCTCATTCATTCTATGTCCTTTCTAATGAAGATATAGAACAAAGTTACACGACATACTTTCAATTTATTTGTTATATGCTAAACCAAGAATTAGATCAAAATCTATTAAAAGCTCATACACTTAATATTCGATCTTCATTAAATGATTTTATAAAGCAAACTCTCAATAATCATCCGTTTATAGCTTCGATAGGCTGTAAGGTAATTAGTGATACGTTTTAATATCATAAATTGTAAGCTCAAATAAGCCCCTGCTTCCTCCTTTAAACATTATCTTATGACAAATGAAAAATAAATTAAATTAAAAGAGTTAAAAATAGCTAATTCTGTTGTAGGCAGGGGCTAAAGTCATAGATTTTATTTTTAAAATCCCAGTAAAAATGAGTTCCATTACCAGATAATCCGCAGTAAGTCGTACAATGGGAGCAAAGGAGCGAATCCCGACCTGCTCTCTCATCATTAATTCATATACGCCTGGCTCACGATCAAAATCTTGCTCCACACTTAACATGGTTATTATCTTGGAAAAAAGGGATCTACATGAGGTTAGTTTTAATTGATCTCCCAGTTCATATAATTGTTGGTTAGAAAGATGTTGGGTAGGCAAATCGTATAATTCTTCATAGGACTTACTCCCTTCACTAAACCACCATGAAAAGAGCATGGGTACTGCCCAGGTTTCACACATCGGAATCGCTCTTTTTCGACATTCTCGTTCAATTAAAATAGAAGTAATAGGGCCATCCAAGGTAAGTGCAACTACATCTACTTCCTCTAACACATTTTCGATATTATCAGGAGATATTATAGTAAATTTAGTGAT
>JAEOUE010000060.1 GCA_016839515.1 Candidatus Hodarchaeum mangrovi | reverse complement strand
TTGGGTTTATCGTTTAAACCTGGGACTAATGATATACGTGAAGCTCCTAGTATTAATATTATTCAGGCATTATATCGTTCTGGTGCTACTATACGTGCTCATGATCCTCAAATTGAGAGAATTGATCTCTTTCCATACAAAAAATTTGAGGTTATCCCCTATTCCAGTATTTCTGAATGTATTAAAGGAGCTGATGCCTGTTTACTTTTAACAGAGTGGCCAGAATATGAAAATCTCAATTTGCAGGAAATTACCCAAGGAATGAAGCAGAAAATTTTTATTGATGGGCGAAGGGTATTTGTAAAACAGGAAATCCCTAAAGATATAAGATATAGTTCTATTGGAAGTTATTTAAAACGATCCAAAAGCTCTTAAGCTTAATTATAAATTGTAATAGCCTTTAAACCATTCTAAATATTTTCTCATCCCCTCTTTAACCGATGTGTGGGCTTCGAATCCAAGAAGGGTCTTAGCTTTAGTTGTATCAGCATAAGTGATAGCTACGTCCCCGGGTTGTCGTCCAATAAACTCAATTTGTGCTTTAAGTCCTGTTAGATCTTCTATTATCCTGATAAAATCTATTGTCCGAAATGGGTTGCCAAATCCTAGATTAAATATCTCAAATCCCTTCCAATAGGTTAAGGATAACATAATTCCATCAATAATATCATCGATATATGTAAAATCTCGTGCAATTTGACCAGTAGGAACATCGTAATACTTAATTGTTTTCCTTGTTAAAATATTGTATACAAATTTATGAGGAGCCATATCAGGTCTCCCACGGGGACCATATACAGTAAAGAAACGTAAACAATTAATATTGAAATCATAAAGATGGGAATAGGTAAAACATAAGGCTTCTCCTGCTAGTTTGGTTGCTGCGTATATTGATACGGGCTTATCAACATATTCACCTTCCTTGAAAGGGACCTTATTTCGGTCTCCATAAACTGAGGAAGAGGAGGCAAAGATAATATTGGCTATTTCTTTTTGTCTACATAGCTCAAGCAGATTCAAAGTCCCTTCCACGTTTGACTTTTGATATATAAAAGGATTTTCAAGGCTATAACGGACACCTGCCTGTGCTGCAAGATGGATTACTCTAGAAATGTCATATTTCTTGAAAAGGCTTTTCAAGCTATTATAATTACTAATATCTTCCTTGTAGAATTGAAAATTATTATACTTTTGTAAGTGTTTCAGATTATAATGTTTTAATTGGTGATCATAATAATTATTCAGATTATCTATTCCTATTATTTGATGATCTTCTTGTAATAGTCGTTCACAAGTATGTGAACCTATAAAACCTGCAGCTCCAGTTAATAATATAGTGCTGTCCATATTCCTAATTCCTCCATCATATAGGATTTAGTTACTTAGCTTTCCAAAAGCTCTGTTTTTTAATATAGTGGAAAATTTTCAAACGCAGTAATGCGGATATAATTTTTTAATTAACTGTAGAATCTTAATGATAATTAACTATTAATAAATGGAGAATTAAATAAAATAGGACACCTTAACCAAACTCCTTGCTAATAATAAATTTAGTTAAATGAAAAAATAAAGACAAATAGAGAGATTCTCCCCATAAGAATAGTTTAACTCTATTTTGCTTTTTAAATTGTACTTTTCCGGCTAATTAGTCTTATAATTCTCCCTTAAAGTAGTAAAAAACCCAAAAAAGAAACAGAAAAACAGGATCTTCCTCTTTACGGAAAAATTCTGATTCAAAAATTGTAATAACCAATCCTATAATCTACGGTAATTCTTCTGAACATAAATTCTTCGCTGTTTTCACATATAATCTGAAAATTGTTCACAATGCCTTCATTGATTATAAAAAGACAAAAATTCTGTATTTTTGTTGAGAAGAAAATTTCTAAAGGTAAATAAATTTCATTCGAAGATGTTGTTGAAATGCGCTATCGTGGAATCAAAGGAATTAAAAAATACCTTAATGACAGAAAATTTAGGAAAAAGATTCTAAATGGTTTAAAGGAAAATAAATCTCTTCCAAGACCTGAATTGGATTATATCATACGAAAAAAACTCCAAAAATTACTTTTGCACGCTCAGATGAATGTTCCGTATTATTCGAAATTATTTAAGATCCAAAATTTCGATTCTACCGATTTCACTATTGAAAATTTGTCAAATTTACCTATTCTTACCAAAAAAATCTGTCAAAATCACTTATCAGATCTTATCGCTCAAAATATGTCTGAGGATGACTGGGTATATCATAGTACTTCTGGTTCTACTGGGGAACCTTTTCAATTTTGTAATGATCGTCATTTTGGGCTAGTTCGTGGAGCAAATGATCTTTATTTCCAAGATTGGATTGGATATCAAAAAAATAAAGATCGGATGCTTCAGATAGTTGGTCATTGCCCAAATTCGTTTCTATTAAGAATTATTAACCGTATTTTTAGGAAAAGAGTATGTATATTGGCATGGGAAATGGAAGATAAGAATAAGCTAAAAAAAATTTTATCCTTCAAGCCTCATTTTATTTATGGATATACTTCAGCAATCCTAAAACTCGCAAGATACGTTGAAAAGAGCAAAATCAAACTTACAGGTATCAGAGGTGTCATTACAACTTCTGAAACTCTTACTAAGCAACAGAGAAAGGTGATTGAATCTAATTTAAATGCTCCAATATTTGATCAATATGGTTCTAGAGAATTTGGACTAGTTGCTGGAGAATGTAAAAGCCACAATGGTCTTCATATTATAGAAGAGAGTTTTATAGTAGAAATTGTCCATGATCCTTCTCTAAATACTGACAATAATGTTGGTAGGTTAATTTTAACCTGCTTAGATAATTTTTCGATGCCTTTTATCAGATATGATACAGGAGATCTTGCTGAATTTTCTACTTCTACCTGTAATTGTGGTAAATCCTCCAAGTTATTATCTAGAATCATAGGAAGAGTCACAGATTTTATAACGCTACCTTCAGGTAAAAAAGTTTCCTATTTATTCTTTAATTCCTTTTTTGAAGACTATGGTCCTTATATTCAGGATTTTCAGGTAAATCAATATAAAGATTCATTAGTGATAAAAGTTGTTCCTTTAAGTCGATTTACACCTGAAATAAGACAAAAAACAATTCAAGGAATTGAGTCTTTAATAGATAAGGAATTGAAGGTTAAAATTCAAGAAGTAACTAGTATTCCTTTAGAATCCAGTGGAAAGCGAATGGTTATTAAACTGCACATTTGAAGCTTTCAGATCTCAATTATAATTATTACTTAAGTTTGTATTATTATTATCGAGTACTTCATTTAGTTTTATTGGTTTTATTAGAAAGCTTACTTCTCAATATATTCTTTGACTGGTGAGGCATCACCAGTGACAAAATATTGAAGTAATTTTATTCTGTTATGTGAATAGGGGGAGGTCCATCTAGTAGGGGCCTTTGCTTTTGCTTCTTCTAATGCTAAGGAACCAACATTATCAATAGCTATCGGATTTATACCAGTCCAGATTTTATCAAGTATTAAGGGGTCTGGTAAGAGTGGTCCCTCTCCTTGTCCCGCTACACGACCATCAAGAATGTAAAATTGATGATGCCGTTTGTATATTAATAATAAATCATCTATGGTTCTCCAGATTGTATCATTTCCCTCCCAAGCTGCACCAAGAAGATACGAGTCAATTTTGTCTTGTGCATGTAAAAGTGAAAGGACACCTTTGCGAATACGATATGGAATAAATCTTGTAGGGAGATGTAATGTTTCTTTCACTTGTTTAATTTTAAGACGTCTTTCAATAGCTCGTGGTAAGGGCATTTGATCATAATCAAGTGTATAATGAGGAAGCCAATATTTCTTTACAACAGTTCCAATATAGGATTTAGAACATCCGGTCATTCCAGCTAGTCTATGGGTTTTTAGTCGTGGAAGGTGTATAATTCCCTCACTTTGATAGATTATCTTGCTAACTCCATATTCATGTCTTGTGTCAAAATGATATTTCTGGGGAGTTGTCCTTTGACTTCCCATCATGAATTTTTTAATTCCAACTTCAATCAAAGGCATGAATAACGATTTTTCTCCCAGATCAATTGTTTCAAACTCATCATTGGATAAATTAAGAACTTTTATGTTTTTATTTGACAGTGCTGACTTATAGAATGCTTTTACATTATTAAAATTTGTTTTGTCCAAAGGACAGTCTGCTACAAGAACGGATTTGATTTTTTCGCTACAAATTTTAGTTACTAGAGTAAATATATCTAGTTCAGTTCGTGTCAAAGGTTTCATATCAACCCAATTCGGTTTTATTACTATTTTATCAAAAGAGTGACTATCTAACCACTTAATCAGCTCTTCTTCAACAGATTTCAAATTCATATGTGATTTTACATTCTTATCATCTATTTGATATATTTCTCTTAACATCTTCTTTCCCATACAATTTTGTAAGGAAGTAACTACCATTGTTGATAAAAAATCATAAATTAGAAATGTGAAAACTAAAAATATTTTCTTTTAATAACATAAATCATACTAGGATACTATTTGAAAAGATTGTCTCTAGGATATTCGTCAATAATCGTTTTTATTAGTGAAATGATATCTTCTTTTGATAATTTGACAGCATTAGCAGAAGAATGGAGTATTTTTGTTTCATTTGTCAATATGATGGCACCTTGTGCCTTATGATGCTCAATCAAAATTTTAGAATGATATGATTCATTTTTAGGAATTAAAATATATATAGCTTCATTTTTAAGTGAAAAAGAACTTGTTATTTCATATTCACTAATTAATTCTTCATGAATTTTTTCACCCGCCCTAGATCCGATATTTTTTACTTTGATATCCTTTGAAGAAAACCCAAAACGAGGAGCTACTTCCTCTATAACCGCATCAATTAGATCACCGGTCGAGACAGAAGGCATTTCTAAAATAAATATCTCTCCTCCTTTAGAAAGGATCGCTGCTTTTAATACTAATTTCACAGCATCATCAATTCTCATGATGTAGCGAGTCATTTTTGGATCAGTTAAAGTGACTGGACCACCATCGCGTATTTGATTAAAAAGTAAAGGGAGTATCGAACCACGCGATCCTAAAACATTACCAAATCTGACGGTTGAATACGAAATATTACGATCTCCAATATAAAGATTTGCTGCTATAGTTAATCTCTCAGCTAGAAGTTTAGTTGCACCCATTACATTGGTGGGATTAATAGCCTTATCAGTACTAATTGTTATAATTTTTTTTACATTAGCTGCTCTTGCTACCTGAATTAGATTTTGTGTTCCTACAATATTTGTTTTAATTGCTTCAAAAGGATTATTTTCACATAATGGGACATGTTTTAACGCAGCTGCATGAAATATAATGTCAACATTTTCTAGAGCGAGTTCTAATCTTTTTTCGTCTCTAATATCTCCGATAAAAATCCTCAATTTATCTGATCTAAATCGCTGTTCAAGATAGAATAATTCTGTCTCATTAATATCAAGGCATCTTATTACCTTGGGATCAAGTCTTAATAATTGTTTTACGAGTTCTGTTCCTATTGATCCAGCTGCTCCTGTAACTAGAATTACTTTATTCTTAAAATAATCTGAATTCAAACCTTATCATCACTCTCGAAATTTTTAATAAAATTATCAATACTCCTAACAACATATTCCTGTTCATCACGGGTCATAGAAGGATAGATGGGGAGACTCAATATTTCTTTAGAGATTGTTTCAGTAACTGGTAAATGTACATCATACTTTAATTTTTCTTTATAGAAGTAGGTCTGATGAATTGGTGAAAAATAGATTTTTGAGCTAATTTGATTTTGACTCAAATATTCAATTAATCTGTCACGATAATAATAAGGAATGCGAATCGAGAACAATTGGTATACATGTCTTATATTTGGACGTATTTGAGGAGTTATTATTTCCTTGAATGCATTCAATCTTTGACTATAGTAATGGGCGATCTTAATTCGCATAGATATTAACCGTTCCACTTTTTCTAATTGAGATAAACCTAATGAGGCCTGTATATTAGATAAACGAAAATTAAATCCTAAATCTACATAATTTCCAGACAATGAACTTAAAAAATAGTCTCCCTGGTCAACTCTTCCATGAGATCTTATTAATTTCAATTTATTGTACAAAACCTCAGAATCTGTGACAATGGCTCCTCCCTCTCCTGTGGTAATTACTTTATTTTGACAAAAACTTAATAAAGCGCTATTACCAAATGTCCCAGTCATTTTATTATCAACTGTAGATCCAAAAGATTCTGCTGCATCTTCAATTAGTATTAAATTATGATCTTCTGCGATCTCGTTTAATTCGAAAATATTCGCAGGATCCCCACCATAGTGAACAGGAAGAATAGCTTTTGATTTTTTTGTAATTCGTTCAAGGACATCATTTGGATCTAATCCTAATGTCTTAGATTCGATATCAGCAAATACAGGTTTTGAATTTACAAAGAGAGGGGCATTTGCGGTAGCTATAAAAGTAAAAGAAGGCACAATTATTTCATCACCCTCATGGAAACCATAGGCTAACATCAACGAATGTAATGCAGATGTTCCTGAATTAAAAACGACACAAAACTTAGAACCAATATATTCACAAATCTTTTTCTCAAACTCCGCCACAGGAGGTCCGATTGCCCATCTCATTCCAGATTTAATGACTTCACTCACTGCCTTTACATCATTTTCATCAGAATAGATTTTGAATAATGGTATTTTCAATATAATTATCCTCGTTCTTTTTCTGCAATATTGTTATTCTAGCATTTTATTCAAATTTTCTTTAATTAAAAATTCAGCAAACTTCCAATCCATCTCATTATCAAGATCCAATGAAGAATAATCATCCATTTCATATGCAACAGTATCATTAGGTAATAATTGATTAGAATTTAAAATATAAGAAGTTTTCCAGATATAGATTGCCCCATTAGGGATGTATATGATTGGTAATGACTGACGAAGGTAAAAATTGTGTGTATTTTCTATGAATGGAGAAATAAATTTTCCTTTAATTACTTTCATCCAGTAAGGATTGTCATTCACTCTTCGAACAGAAATCAGACATGTAACTGATGATTCAAGAAATTTTTCTATAGCATTATCCAAATGTTGGGTTTTTCTAAATGGTGACGTGGGTTGCAATAATATAAGAATATCTGGATGCCAATTCATTGTTGTCATTTGCTCTAAACAATGTTTTATTACACTAAGCATCGGTGTATCGTCTTCAGCTAAATTATTTGGCCTTAAAAAAGGAACTTCAGCTCCAGCTTTTTTTGAAATATTTGCAATTTCCTCAGAGTCAGTTGAAACCATAACTCGGTCAATTAGTTCCGATTTTAATGCTGTATGAATAGTATGAGTAATTAATGGTTTACCAGCAAGAAGTCTGATATTTTTTCCTGGGATTCCT
Organism: Candidatus Hodarchaeum mangrovi; assembly: GCA_016839515.1. Classification (GTDB taxonomy): domain Archaea; phylum Asgardarchaeota; class Heimdallarchaeia; order Hodarchaeales; family Hodarchaeaceae; genus Hodarchaeum; species Hodarchaeum mangrovi. The sequence continues at coordinate 20,872 of JAEOUE010000060.1, read as the reverse complement.
TTTGAACCACCACGTGCTGGAATTAAACCCAATATTTCCAATAATTTTCACCCAAATAATACCTTTACTTCTAATTTATGTCATTTCCTTTAAGCTTACCAAATTATATCTTGGAAGAATAATCTTTCATCCTTATTAATCTCTCTAGTTACAGCTTTTCCAATAATAAGAGGGAGGAATGATGGTGATAATCCATCTGCTGGACGTTTTAACGCTAGATTCTCTTCAGTTAAAATTTCTCCTTTTTTTAATTTTCTTGCAGCAACGATGCTTCGTCGAGCAATTTTTGCTACCTCTTCTTCATTTGCCATAGGAATTTTCATTCCTGAACCTAAGGCAGCTTCTACATTTCTTATTTCGTTAACCATATTTTTTAACTCTGCTGGTTCTAGAGATGCTTTATGATCTGGCCCCTCTAGATTTCTATCCAGTGTGAAATGCTTTTCAATGACTTTAGCACCTAAGGTGACCGCTACTAAAGGAGCAGTTATTCCTAAAGTATGATCAGAATATCCCACGATTGTTTTAAATGTCGTTTTTAATGTTTGAATCATTCTTAAGTTTGCTTGATGAATAGGGGTGGGATAGCTTGTGACGCAATGGAGTAAAATTACTCGTGTTTCATTATTTTGACGAATATATCTTAGAGCTCCCTCTATTTCACCAAGAGTAGCCATCCCTGTTGATAAGATTATAGGAATCTGATATTTACTTACCTTTTTTAATATTAAAGGATTTATAATTTCACCAGAAGGAATTTTAAATGCAGGAACAGCAATTTTGGCAAGAAAATCAACACTATGAAGATCAAATGGAGTTGAAAGAAAGATCAGCCCCTTTTTAGTTGTATAAATCGAAAGTTCTTCAAAAACTTCTAGAGGAAGTTCAAAAGTTTTTATAAGGTCAATTTGTTTTTCTGTTCCTGTAATATCCTTTTGATAAGTAGCTGTTCTTGCATCATTTGTTACTACTTCTTCCGCAATAAATGTCTGAAACTTTACTGCGTCCACTCCTGCCTCAGAAGCTTTATTAATGAGCTGCTTTGCTAACTGCAAATCCCCATTATGATTTATTCCTGCTTCGGCAATGATAAATGCTGGTGAATTATCAGAGATTTGTTTCATACCAATTTTAAAATCTAAATTCCACATATTATTATACTTCCTTTTGGGTCAATTATTTCTATTCCTCAATTTGCAAAGATTTCAAATCATGAGTTTTAATCAGAATTTCTTCCCAGTACCTACTCATTGCTTCATACTCATAAAAAAAATCTTTGCCAGGTAAGAGTAAGGGATTAGATTGAGTTCTATTTGAAATAAGATTATCTCGGTCATTGAACTGACGGATTGCTTTCTCAACAATATTAAAACCTGCAAGATTAGAAAAGATCATTGTTCCTGATAATCTGGCATTAAACTCCATAATTTTCAAAGTATTATCAGAACCTTGTTTTAATTGAAAGAAAAAAGGTCCAATAAAATGGAGCTGTTTATTTACTTCTTTAGCGATTTCAATTATCTCATCTGTCACATTCATAAATTTTGCTTTAATGGATATTCCTGCTTTTGATTGAATCCGTTCTCGTGGAATGATTGTAATTAATTTCCCTTTTGGAGAAGCTAAGCAATCTACTGTGTACTCTTTTCCCTCTAAATATTCAGAGATAATTGGATCATCTAGGTAAGAGAAAAAAAACTCCAATTCTGTTTGATTCCTTACAATAGTAGCTCCGATTGATCCAGATCCTTTTCGAGGTTTAATAAAAAGCGGAAAAGTGTCTTTGGGAACATCATCTAAGTCTATCCATGACTCAGGAAAATTTAAAATATTTTTAAACCGGTTATAAGCTAACCATTTATCCCTAGTAAGTTTTATGGTTTCTGGGGGTGATATTAAAATTTTTACTCCTAAGCGCTTTTCAAGTTTTGTTGGACCATAGTTAGCTATGATTTCGAGGAGAGGATCCAAACATGGAATTAATATATCTATCTTCTCCTTTAGAATAATTTTTTGAATAATAGAGAAGAATTTTGGATTATTAAATTCAGGGATCAAATATTTTTTCTCAGCAAGATATAATCCTGCTGCTAATGGATCAGAATCAGCAGCTACGGTTTTAATATCTTCTATATTCTTTATACTTTTTATCCCTGAAATAGCAATTCCAGAACCAGCTGGAATGAATAATACAGTGATAGCTGGCATGTTTTTTATTCTCCTGCAATTTTTATTATGTACAAATCCTCTCGATTGCTTGAATTGCTTGGTCTAGAGAAGTTATTGTTATTTGAGCTTTCATATATTCAGATGGAGCCTCGAATTTTGCATATATCCCTTCTGCCTTTTTAATTCTCATAGTATGCATCCCAATTTCATTTGGAGCAATAAAATCTTTTAATGGGTTATCAGCAATATATATTGACTGTGATGATGATATATTGAATTGATCTAATAATAAATTGAACACAAAAGGGTTTGGCTTTCTATACTCAATTCCCCCTAATTCATCTGTTATGATGATCTTTTTAAAGTATTGTTCTATTTTTAGAGCTTTGATCTTATTTTTTTGTTGTAAAACGATTCCATCCGAAATCAGACATAGTGTAAACTTATTTGGATATTTTGAAAGGTAATCTAGTAAAAATAGTGCATCTTCCCAAGGTTTTAACACAGGTTTATGGTTTCTATATAATTCAACTAATTCTTGAACTTGAATATTTGATAATTGTAAATCTTCGATAAGAATATCAAATGTATTGTTACGGATATTGTTATTAAATAATGTAGATAATTTTTGGTATATATAATCCACTTCATAATGAGACTTTTGACTTATATATCTACTAACTTCAAAAAAACCGCTCAAAATGAAATCAATTTCTGGAAATATAGTATCATCGAGATCAAGAACCACTAGACATGCTATTTTTCTAACCAAGCAATGATCACTTCCAAAAATGAAAACACACGAATTATATTATCTATTATAAATTTAGACCATTTATTTCTTTATATTTAAAATATCAAAGACTGACATGCTTCTTTGACTAAAGGATTTGAAATCTAAAGATTTTATCTTTCTTAACGCTGATACAAGATCAGTATTATCATAAAAGTCTGAGGGATATGCATTCCTTTCTATGGGAATCTCTAATAATTTATTTAAAATCCGTGGTGCTGCATGGCCATCACCATATGGAGAGCTACTTTTATTTTTAATTTGGGAGGTTTCTTTATCTTTAATAAATTTTAGAATGTAATTGAGTATTGTTTCTAGATCAGGTTCCAAGTCAACAATTAATCCACCTTTTTCACGACCAGCTTGACGCTTACCAATGTTTAAAACAGGTAAACCTAACGCTGGTGCTTCTACAATACCACTGCTCGAATTACCAACTAAAAATTTACTTTCTTTTAACAAACCGATATAAATTTCACGTGAAACGTTCTCATGAATAATCCAATTCGAATTCTTTTGTTCTTTTAAGTCTGAAATTAAACCACGGCTTCCAGGATCAGCATTTGGGAAGAGTAATACTATTTGAAAATCAATTTTCTCCATTGCTCTAGTTAATGCCCCTTGAATAGCATTAAACTCTATTTTGCTTTCATTAACACTCCTTGTGGGATGGTAAACCATTAATCCCCATGGTTTTTCCTCTTGAAGGTTTAATTCTTTTGCGAGTTCATTTCGTTTCGGAGTATCGAGGTGTAATAGCTCATCATAAGCAAGTGATCCTGTTATAAATACCATTTCAGGATTTTCTCCCATTAATAAAACACGTTCCATGCTTGCCTTAGAAGATGTAAAGTGCACCTGTGCAATTTTTGTTATCATATGTCTGTAATAATTATCTAATACTCCGCTAGCTATATCTCCTCCTGAAATATGAACTAATATACTATTTGTGTGAGCAGCAGCAATAGCAGCAGCTAAAATCTCAAATCTATCTCCTAAAATTATTGTAAAATGTGGTTGAATTCGTGATAACTCTTCAGTAAGACCAAGAATCCCTAAAGCTATTGATTTAGCTACTCCAACCTCAGAATCTGTACTTAAAAGTGATTCAACTTCAGCTACTGGGTCAAAACCATCTTTTATTATTTCCAACCTTGAATTTCCAAACTCGGGGCTTAGATGCATTCCAGTGACTAGGATATTCAGATCTATATCAGTAGACGCTTTTAACAAATTTAATAATTGTCTTAAGATTCCATATTCCGACCGAGCTCCCGTAATTACCGCAATTTTTCTCATTAAAATGCCTCATTTCTTCAACTGAAATAAGTTGCTGTGAATTAATTCTAAATGATCTTAATGAAGACCTATTCATAAATTATAGCTAGTAGTTAGATAAGGATTTTTATTTCTCTCCACTATTGAAAAGCATTTTTTGTTAAGAAAAAAATCTAAATCATTTGAGTTAAAAGTTTATTAGAAATTATCTTCATATCGCCGTTTTTTTAAGATGGATAATAATCAACAAATACAGAAAGAAAATATAATTGTCTTTAAACTTCCCAAAGGTAATAACTCTTTGGAAGGAGAAAGAGCAATGTGTGGAATATTAGCTGTTATAGGTTCTAAAAATTATCCTGCATTAGATATTTTTCTTGATTCCCTTGATAAAATGAAACATAGAGGCCCTGATGCTGTTAGAACTGAAAAATTTCTGTCCAATAAATATTCAGATCAATCTATTATCCTAGGCCATCATAGGTTGGCGATTATTGATCTTTCTGATAATGCCATTCAACCAATGAGTTCTATTGACAATAGGTTTACAATAATCTATAATGGGGAGATTTATAATTATATAGAATTACGAGAGGAGCTTTTGGCTCAAGGTGAACAATTTTTTAGTAGTAGTGATACAGAAGTTTTGTTAAACGGGTATAAAATCTTTGGAAAAGAAATTTTATCAAAATTAAACGGGATGTTTGCGTTTATCATTTTAGATAAACAGAAAGAAGAAATTTTTATTGCTCGTGACCGATTTGGTATCAAACCCTTATATTACTCATACTATAAAGAGCATTTAATCATCTCCTCAGAAATGAAACCAATCATCCAACTAAGAGAAGAGAAAATCTCGCCAAATAACACTTTGATATGGGATTTTTTAAACGAGGGGAGCCTTGATCGCACTGATGAGACATTCTTTAAAGAAATCCATCGTTTTCCAGCTGGTTCTTATAGTATATTTGAATTCAATCAAAAATTAGAATTTTATAAATATTGGAATCTAGGTAAAGAAGTTCAGAATCTTAAAAACTCAGATGGTTTTAATACAAAATCTTGTGAAGAGCATATTAAAACTGTTCAGGACTTATTTATTGATGCTGTACGTTTGAGATTACGAAGTGATGTCTCTGTTGGTTCAAATTTAAGTGGTGGTATTGATTCTTCCTCAATTGTTTCAGTCGTTAATATGATTATCTCAGAAGAACAAAGAATGAATTTCGAAACTTTTTCTATTGCCTTTGATAAAACTTTTTCCTTTTCGGAGGAGGAATTTGTAAAAATAATAACTCAAAATACAATGTTTAAAAATCATTCATATACTCCGACTGTTTTGGATATAAATAAGGATTTTGAAAAATTTATTTGGCACCAAGAAGAACCAGTAGGGGGATTATCCGCTTTTGGGAGTTATTGTGTCATGAGAGTTGCATCTGAAAGAGGTACCATAGTATTATTGAATGGTCAGGGTGCTGATGAAATATTGGCGGGTTATTTTCCTCTAACGGCTTATTATTTCTTTGAGTTATTTAAAAAATTTCATTGGAAAACTTTCCTCACCGAAATACGAGAGACCAAATACAAAAGAAGCATAAAATCATTTCTTATTCAATTATTACCCATTTATCTTCATGAAAAACTTGTACTAAGAGAAAGAGGTATAAGAAAGTATCTTAATAGGGATTTTATTCAAAAATATTCTAAACGTCGATTACCTTCATTATGGTTACGAAGGAATACATTAAATAGTGCATTACAGAAGAATTTAACAGAAAATTTTCAACATATGTTAAGATTTGATGAACGTAATTCTATGGCGTTTTCAATTGAGGTTCGTGTTCCATTTCTAGATTATAAATTGGTTAAGTATTTATTAGCTCTTCCCTCAGATTATCTTATTAGAAAAGGTACAACAAAATGGATTTTTAGAGAAGCTATGGCAAATATAACTCCTCAACCTATTTTAAATCGTCGTGATAAAATTGGATTTGCAGTTCCAGAGACTAAATGGTTAAAAGAGGATGATCTTCAATTCATAGCCAATTTGAAGGAAAATAATCATTATATGTTAGAAAATTATGTGGATAAAACAAAGGTCTTAAACCTTTATCACAATCGGAAAAATTTGAAAACCAGTGATATTATGTTTTTATTTAGGGTTGCGTGTCTAAATACATGGCTAACTTTATTCTTTGATTGATCTTGCTAATTTAAAAAATAAAAAATTGATACAAATGAGTGAAAAAAATATTGAAGAGCTTTTTCTAATTGGATCAGAAATAAACCATTCTAAAATTCTAAAAATGATAAAAGAAGCTCAACAAAAAGAAAATAGTTCTTATATTGTAATTTCTACTAATTTAAATTCAGATAATTCACTTACAAAGCATCATATTCAACATGAAACTGGAAATATTTATTTAACACAAGACCAAGAGAGTATAGAAGATGAAACAAGAAATTGGGTTTCAAAATGGGTTTTTAGAAGTGGATCTATTTTTGATACTCTAAATTATCGTCAAAACTCTTTTTGGTGGTTTATTGATCGTCGTATTCGTTTTGAAATCTTTGAAATATTCTTCCAGATAAAAATTCTTCAAGGAATAGAGAAAAACCTTTCTCCAAGAAAAATCATATGGTATGATGAATCAGGTATCCTTGAAAACCTTATCCCTCAAGTTTTTAGTTCATCAGAGAAATTTCTTGAGATAAAACCAAAATTCTCTTTTAGAGTTAAAAAGAATATTTTAATGAAATTCAAATGGTGGTTTGGAGTTTATTTCTTATTTCTGAGGGAAAAATTGTTTGAACTTTGGGGAAAAATAATATCTAGAATATATTCACTTAATAAAGAAAAAATAGACTCATGTGTAGCGATTATAACAAATTCTGTATCTTGGAGGTCATATTATAATAAAAATACCAACCAATTTGAGCTTGGTGACTATTATTTCGAAAATATAACAAATGAATTGAGAAAGCATGATTTAAGTCCAATTGTTGAGATTTTTAAAGTCAATGACATCAGAAAAGATTTAAAAGTAGTTAAAGCAAAGAATGAGAATGCTGGAGGTAAAATATTAGTAATATTTGATACTTATAACGATAAAAATGCCAAAAAGCAGTATAAGAAAGAGCTCAGTTTTTTTAAACAGCAATATAACAAACTTGAACAAGAATTAATTACAGAGGAAGTATTTCTTTATTCAGAAATCGTATTTTCTAATATTATCCGAAAACGGATTTTGTGGTATCTAAAAGCATATATTCCCCTAGGATTAAAATGGAAAGCAACATTCAATAGCTTAATTAAAATCATTAATCCAAAGGTCATATTATTTATCAACGAGTTTTTTACTTTTGGGAAAGCCCTTACTCTTTGTGCTAGGGAGAATATAAATGTGTCTTCTTTCGCTTTACAGCATGGTTTTTTTACAGAACTTGATATTGGATCCAATAAGCCAGTAGATTATCAAGATGATCCTACTTTTGTTCCTCCACTTACTCCAGACAAGACATTTGTTTATGGTCCCTATTATGAACAATTACTTTTAAAGCTGGGTTATGATAAGAAAAATGTAATAATATCTGGCAATCCAACTTATGACTCTTTAAGCGCTCTTATGGATAAAATAAATAATGAAGACATTATTAAAAAACTAAATTTATCACCAAATAAAAAAATAATAGTCTTTGGAACTCAACCTGATTTTTTTGAAACTGCAATTGCTCCTATTCATACATTAATTAGCTTCGCAAATCAACAATCTAATATTCAATTAATTATCAAGGTTCATCCACGTGAGGACCTATCACAATATGAATTTTTCAAAAAAGAAGCTAAAATACCAGTTCGAATCATTAAAGATCAAAATATCCTTTCCATCTTAAAAATATGTGATGTCTTTATCTCACAACATTCAACAACGATTTTAGACGCTTTGGTTGTAGGTAAGCCAGTAGGAGTTGTTAATTTTACTAAAAGACAAAGTTCTCTTCGCTTTCTGAAATCAGAGGGGATTTTAGAGTTAAATACGCCAGAACAGCTTGTTAAAGTAACCCATCAGATATTAGAAGATCCTGAATTTTTATTTAAATATGAAAAATTTCTTCAGGAGTTTTTAACTGAGCACGCTTTTAAAGTTGATGGGAAAGCATCAGAAAGAATTGTTGAAACTATTATAAATCAGTTTAAACACTAATTTAATTGAGGCATATCGTATGATCAAAATATTTGAACATGCAATCTTTATACATCCAAATAAACTTAATAAATATGCAGAGAATCCTATTGATAGAAATCGGACTTTGATTGCCTCCCGATTACCACATGAAAAGTTTCAATTCCTAGCCTTCTCAAATGATGAAGTTTTCGCTAAAAACATATCCCTATTACCGCTAAATAAAATTTGGCCCCTCCGTTTATATAGATTTAAACCGGATATTATTCACACTAAACTGATTAGAAGTTGTTTAAGATCTGTAAAAATATCTAAAATAAGTAATAAAAATGTAAAACATGTACTCAGTGTTCATGGTACACCTGAAAAATGGCGCTTAGAATCCAAGGAAATAAGTGCCTACAATAAACTTATCGAGGATGCAGATATAATTCATGCTGTAAGTAAAGCCACTGCAAGAGAAATTAAAGAAGAATGGGAACGAGATGCAGTAGTAATATATAATGGGATTGACACAGAGTTATTTTTTCCCCGAAAAAAAACTGTTGAACAAGAAGAACTTCGAGTTTTATTTATAGGTAGATTAGTGGCACATAAACATCCTGAAGTAGTAATAGATTTAGCAAAATCCTTTCCCAACATAAAATTTTCATTAATTGGCCAAGGGGAGATGTATGATGAAATTAATAAGCAAGCAGAAAAATTACCTAATATAACCCTTACTCTTATACCATATAGCGAGATTCCCATGTTTTATCGTAGTCATGATATTTTCTTATTTCCATCAGAGCATGAAGGGTTTAGTAACGCTCTTTTAGAGGCATTAGCTTCTGGATTACCAACGATAGCGCGACATTCCACCTCTATACCTGAAATAATTAAGGATGGTTTTAATGGCTATTTATGCAATGATTATGATATATTTAAAGATCGCTTTGAGGAATTAATTTCAAATCCTGAATTACGTCAAGAAATGTCTAATAATGCAAGAAATTCGATTTTTCCATTTGATTGGAATAACATAGTCAAAGAATATGAGAAAATGTTCGAATCAACTGTTTATTAAATTCTTTAGAATTTTGAAATTGCTAAGCATGCTAGGTAAAAACAAAGAAAGATGATTTCATGGAAAACTCTGATCTGGAATCGATAGGAGTTATTAAACAACAGGCAAGAGATTTTTTCGTCCTGTCAGCTCTAGGGGTTATATTAGTTAAAATAAGAGGATTTGTTTTTGTAAAAATTTTTTCAACATTTTTAGGAACAAGTGACTATGGATATTTCTTTTTCATCCAGAATAATGGATTGATACTTGCCACAATAATTGCTTTTAACATACAAACTGCAATTTATCGATTAACATCAGAATCTAGTGCAGAAAAAGACGAAAATAAAACATTGATGATATTAATGAGCGGGATTATCCTAAGCTTGTTAATTGCCGTGCTTACCAATGTTTCTATGTATTTACTTGCATTTACTAATATTACACTATTTACAAGTGACACTTATCTCTTAGATCTTGTAGCAATAGGAGCATTTGGAACACTTATCGGATTGGACACCATAATACTAGAGTTTTACCGCTCGCATCAGAAAAAAAAGATGTTTTTCTCTTTACAAACTATTATTCCTTTTTTAACTCTTCTTGGATCTATTTTATTTGGAATTGTAGCAAATTTATCCGTTTTTGGACTTATATTAGCTAATATTTTAGGCTATCTAATTCTTATTATCCCTATTCTGATTAAATTATTTTTGCAGACTGATTTTTCAAAATTTAACCTTTTATATTTTAAAAACATTCTTAATTATTCATTACCAGGTTTACCAGTCATATTTCTGGGTTCTATTAAGATTTTTTTCTTGAACCTCCTCTTAAAAGCATATTACGGTAATGATGCTCTCGGAACTTATTCAGTAGCCCTTTCAATTGCTAATCTGTTTGCTATGTTTGATTATATTGTAAGTCTTTCATATCCAACAATAATCATGAAGAATTTTGATGTGGGTAATCATGCTTATGTTCAACATTTTGCCAATAAAATGTCAAGGATTTATTTAACCTTAATGATTGCTTTGACTTTCATGCTTTCAGCATTTTCTCCCATTTTAGTGCTAATTTTTTCAAGTCCTGACTTCTTAGATAGTGCGATTCTAATTCCAATAATCTTATTTGCTTTTGTTTTCCAAGCTTTGATTAGACTCACATGTTTCGGAGTGTTACTTCAAAAAAAGACCAAGGAAGGAGGTATCTTCAATTCTATTTCCCATTTTCTTCATTTGGCGTTCATTATTCTGATAATTCCTTCATTGAGTTCCATGGGAGCTGCTATTTGTTTATTACTTTTCTATATTGTTACTTTTGCCCTTAATTTCTATTTATCACAGTCAGTTTATCCTGTCAGTTATGAAAAATCCAGATTTATTAGAATTGCGATTTCTTTGATGTTTAGCTTAGCTATTGGAGTGTTATTTTTCTTTCTAAACAACAACTTATTTTACACCTCATTTTTGTTCAGTTTCTGCATTTTTGTAGTACTTGCAATTGGTTTTCGTTTAGTAAACATTCAAGAAATCAGAAGTATTTTTTTAATGCTAAAACCTTCCCTTTGATAGTGTAATTGTTAAAAGAATCTATTCAAACTACTTGCTTGATGACCTCAAAGACTTCAGCATACTTAGCTGATACTTGAGCCCCACGAAGCTGTGCGAGATTACTAACTATATCATTGGTAAAATATGGTCTCCAAGCTTGACTTTCATAGCATCTAATCGCTGAAATTTTCATTTGAACATTTTCTCTTGTTAATGTCACATAACATAAATTATGGGCAAGCATAATATTGTGAGAAAGCTCATAACCCCAAATTGAAGCCTCACGAAACGCTCTAAACGCTTCTGGAGCAATAACTTTATGATCCTGATGTGTATCGAAACGACTGGGAACAAGAATCAAATCAAAGTCTTCTTTTTTTTTCTCATTAATTAGAATATCAAGAATATTCTGCCTATCACGCTGGAATTTTCTTCTTTCTTGATCAAACACTTGGTAACTCTGAACTCCTAATGTCTTACATGATTTAGCAAATTCATCTATTAATGCACGATTTTCACACCATGAGAAAGCAATCATCCTCACAAAACACCCCTCCTTGATAAGTCGGGCAATTGTACCTCCCGCTCCATATTCAGCATCATCAGTATGAGCACTTAAAGCTAATACATGTTTGAATCCATTTATAATTGTTTTAAACGTTTTCAACTCCTGCATTACGGTAATATACTTAATATTCTTTTTGTTAATCGTCTTTTAAAATCAATCCTACGCCATTCAATCCATTCTATTCCTTTGGGATAAGATTCTGCAAAATATCCAACTAGAAATTGAATTGCCTGTTTCAATTCACGATCTAGAATTATAACATTAAGAAAACGAGCTATTAAATGAAGAGGATGATATCCGGATTGTTTCATAGAACGTCCCCAACCAATATAGCTACGGCGACTTCCATACCCACCTTTCCTTTGATGATAAAATATTTCAGGAAAATGTCCTGTTTTATATCCTAGCATCCACGCAACATTAAAAACACTATCTTCCCAACAATATAATCTAGGATAACCACCTAATCTTTTCATTATCGTTCGGTGAATTATTCGGCCAGAACCAGAGCAATATTCGAGATTTTGCCTTTCAAGACCATCTGTTCTCCCACCCGCGACAGCATATTCCTTCCCCATTCGAGTTATCACATCTTCAATATAAGTTGGGGGTAAAACTGTATCTGCCCCAATAATAACAACGAACTCCCAATTCGACTGTTTTAGTAAGAATTGCATACCAGAGTTATAAACATCTGCCATAATATATGTCCCTAATGCTGAATAACCACGGTTTTTGCGACGAATAACAGTAATATTATGAAATTTCTCTCGACATTTATCAAGAATTCGGGGTGTGGCATCACTTGAACCATCATCAACTACTACTATATGCATAGGTTTGATGCTTTGATTACTAATTGCTTTAATAGTTTGGCCAATTATTTTTTCTTCATTTCTTACACAAGTTAGAGTACAATATTGTTTATTTAAAATAATTGTATTCCTCCTTGATCTTTAAATCGATAACATGTTATGAGTGCTTTTTAAATGAAATAATCCTTTTTTAGTCTTATTCCGTATCTACGTAATTGATTTGTGAATATTTCTTCAACCTCGTTTGGTACTCCATCATGATGCTCAATATCAACTAAAAATGTTGGTGAATTATCATTAGCAGAATTAAAAGAGTAAATAAGTGTTTTATTATTTATTTCTATCTTAATACATTTAGGCTGACCATTTTCACTTCGATGATATTTTATAACAATTTCATATTCGGGTTTCTTATAATTTAAATTCTCGGTTGCCTCTTTTATTATTTTTTGAAGAATAAGTGATTTTTGATCTGAGTTTGGAATTTTAGGGTAATTACTTTTAATTACTTTTGCAGGGACACCGACTGCTAAGGAATTTGATGGAATATCGTGGGTCACAACTGATCCCACTCCTATAACCACATCATTTCCAATGGTCACTCCAGGATTTATTATTGCCCCAGGGCACCAAACACGGTTACCAAGGGTTACAGGAGCAAAGCTTACAGGAAAACCTTCTAATACACTAAGATATGCTCCATGGGTAAATATTTTTGATCCCATTCCCAATCCAACTTCATCTCCTATGACAACAGATCGTGCTGTATTGATAAATCCATATTTTCCAAGATGAAAATGATCACCTACTTTTAAGCTAGAGGAAGGATCAAAACAACTACCGCCACCAATCTCTGCATGCCCGACAAGGCGTAAATGATCCCCTATGTCTACATTTACTCCCTTAATAACACAATTATCGCCAATCGAACAGTCTTTCCCTATCTTAAGTTTTTTATCAACCTGAATTTTACAATTAGAGCCTATTCTAAAGTCTTCAGGTATCTGAAGTTCAGATTCACCAGTGATTTTGAATTTTTTTATTTTATTAACCCATTCGATCACTTGTATCACACCATTCGATCTTTGGTAATTTTTTTCTGAAATTTAAACCTTTATTCTTCTTTAAGATAATAGATTCTAAGTATAATCCATTATTCTTACGTCGATTATCAATCAGATACTAAATAAATACGTACTTTTAGAAGTAAGGTTTTATGTAAAAAAATTGCTTTTGTTTTTATCTTGAATGAGTAGATGTTCATATAATAGTCTTTAATGTTTGTTGCAATAATTGGAATGCGATTAATGAAGAAAATCAAAGAATTCGAAAAAATACCTGTTTGATGAAAATAACTGAGATTTGCGTTATATTTAAAACAAATAATTCATAGTAATTGTTAAAAGTCTATATCAAGGATCTAGTAGCTCAAATATTGATATCAAAGTAAATTATAATTTTAATAATGAAATATCGAATAGATATATGAATAACAAAATTTTAAATTTAAATAAAACTTTTCTTGAGCAAAATATAAAATTCCTTAGAGTAACAGTAATAAACAAATCGAATTTACACCCAGTTGGTTAAAAAGTATTTTCTTCATTCAATATGAATAATGGTGTGCTTGACTCCTGTCATTCACTGATCTTAAAATTCATAAATAAGAAATTTGAAAGGAATATAGCAGACCATAAAGCGGATGAGGTATCTAATGAATTCCATATTTAAGCTGAAGAAGGCATTAGTGAATCCATTAATTCTTTCCTTAATTATTCTTAGTTTTTCTTTAACCTTTCTTATTGCTTTAGAGTTTAATTTACTTGAAATGGCTAAAACAGCAAATGAATTTCCAACAGATGGTTCATCATCAATTTCTATTGTTCAGTTATATCAAGATGCAAAATATGCGTGGGATAGGTTACAATTACGAAAAGATTTCTATGGAGCAAATCAAACAGGTTTCTTCTTTTCAACAGAAGTTATTAAAAATGTCAATTTCAGTACCACGAATAATCTAGGTTATTTACCTATATATTATGCTATGTATAAGATAACAAATGATTCTAGTTATCTTACTCTTGCCCGTGAAATGTTTAATAACGTTTTGAAATTCACTTCAGCTCAATTGAATTTGGCAGACACTATCTATGATGTAATTTGTACCTATGACTGGAAAAATGATGTAATAGTAGATGATACATTCTCACCTGTGGGATTATTCATTCCTATTGCCCTTGAAGATCCATATTATATTCCATTTTTCGAAGATCTTATTTCAGATAGTTATGAAATATTCTGGTCTCCAGAAAACCTAATCTATCCATCGCGAAATAAAGATGGAGAGATTACAGGAACAAATTGCCATTTAACATGGTCACCAAGTATAACTGGAAGAATTAATCAATTATTATGGATGGCTGAAATAACTGGAGACATAAAATATAAGAATTGGGCTGATAAAACAATTGAGAAAGTTTGGTCATATAACCTAGGAAATGGTCTTCTACCCCGAAGCATTAATGCTATTACTGGTAGTGTTTTAGATAGTTCAGTTTCCCATTATGACATGACAGGATGGCTATGTACTTTAGAACTCGCTTATATTCTAAATGATTGGAATAATTCGGCTGGTACGGGAGTTCACACCTATTTTGAGCTAATCAGTAAAACAGCTCAGGCAATGTGCGATTATATATGGCATCCTGATCAATGGTGGGTTTATAAGGTTTCATCTGTCTCAGGAGGGATTTCAATGGGTATCCCAGAAATGAATTCGATTTATGTCGATTATGCTATGATTCTAGCCTATGAAATAACCAATAATGAGGAGTTTCTCAATAAAGCAATTATAGATTTTGAAAATGAATTCCTAGGTTCAGATCCAATAAAACCAGATGGAATTTTAATGAGTAACTCTCTTGTGATCCATTCACCCAATACATTTACCACACAAAGTCAATTCTCTGGCTCTAGTAACATAATGGTTGCTCGAACCGCGAGTTTATTATATCAATATACTCAAAATGAGATTTTTCTCACAAAGTCAAAGTTCCATTATAATCAATTAATGCAGACACATAGGTTTTCAAAGGGTTATACTAACATGCTTGACACTATTACACTTCAACCTTATCCCAATTATAATGGGTATCCTGCAAGAGTGTTTGATCTAGCCCCTATAGAAGCGATCCTAGCCTTACCAAGTTCATTTATTCTATCAGAAGATGTAATTATTGATTGGGGATATGGATTACATACTACTTTACCTGCTGAATATGGTACAGGAGGAGCTTTTACTGGAATCTCAATTAATATACAAGAAAGGCGAGTTCATTTAAAATCTGTCTCTTCTAAAATTAATGGCTCTTTATTTATACATTTTGATGACGATTCAACTATAGAATCGGTAATATTGGATGGAAATATTCCTTATTATTCATTTACTGAAAATCTAATAACATGTGAAGAAGGTACGCATGCATATACGATAACTTTCACTAAACAACCGGATACCACTTACACAACATCATCAGTTAGTTTTCCTACCTCTCCAACTAGTTCTTCTCATTATACCTCCACAACTAGTTCTTCTAATGATGCTTCCAATTCTTATACTAGCACTACTAGCTCTATTTTCTCTTCCAATACATTTTCCAGTCAAAATACTGGATTTTCAAACTATTTCTTTGGCATGATTTTAATCACGCTTGTCATTATCTTCTTTTTTAAGAAAGAATTCATTAAATAAATAGATTGATAAAAACGTTTAATTTGAAGTGATTCCATTTACGATATTTTGACCCATAAGGAGTCATGAAATAATAAGATACAACAATTTCATGGACTTTATTTCATCTTCCTTCATGTGTTAATCAAATTATAGGCCTTTTTCTCCAAGCTTCAATTTCATAGGTAATTATGATTCAGGAGTTTTTTCTACTTTTTTAGTAATGATTAAGAGAAAAACTAATCCAAGGCTTACCCCAAACCACAAAGTGGTCAAACGGATTAAAATTATTAATGCTGCAGCAAGGGCGGTTCCAATTTTAAGTAAATCGGCTAAAAAAACTTCCATACTTCCTTCCATTACTCCTAATCCTCCTGGGAGAAATGATATGGCTCCTAATAATGAGGAAGTGGCATATATAAATATTGCTGCGTCGAATGTTATTTGGATCTGTAAATTTTGAGCTATCAAAAAAAACCCTATTCCTTCACAGGTCCAGCCTATTAATCCAAGCATCAATGCACCAACAAACGTTAAAAAATGAAAAGTAATAATAACATCTGATCTAAATTGATCTATTTTAGATCCTAAACTTCCCCACTTTTCTAGCTTAAAAATTTTGACAAAAATATTATACAAGGGATTGAATAGAAATATCAAAACCCCTAAAATGATTGTTACTAGAATTAAAAGAAGAATTGGTAAATATACACTTGTATGGTAACTTCCAAGAAAAAGAATTCCAAATAACGATAAAATTGTTACCGCTAAAAGATCAATTAATCGTTCTGAAAATGTTGAAGCTAATCCTTGGGATAATCCTGAAGGACTCATCTCTCGTAGTAAAAATGCACGAATCGCCTCACCTGCCTTTGCAGGAGTAATGGCTAAACTTAAACCTGAAAAAAAGATAAGAAAATTATTCATAAAGGAAACTTCAAGGTTTAAACTATTAGTGAATAAATGCCATTTTAAAAAACGAAAAATATAGTTGCCAAGACTCAATATCATGGCTACAAGTAGAATAAGGGGATTAATTTTTACAATATTTTGAAGGAGTTCCTCCCATCCACTCAAAACCATTAAGAGAAAATATACTAAGAGAGCTAAGAACAGTCCAAAAATAAAAGACCGAAAACTAATCAAGTGACCCATGGTGGAATTTTTCTTCGTTGCCAAGAATAAAACCTAAATTATTTATTAAAACTGATTTTATTATTATACACGCACTTTTTGGCCAAAGTAAAAAGTTTCTTCAAAGTTGACGAAAAAAGTAACACGATTTTCAATGGTTCGAGAAAAGGAATGTCTTCTGTGTAAACAGAATTTTGCTATCACCTACATGGTTCGTGGACAACAAACCAATTCTTATGGAGATAAAATCACCGATGGTTGGTTATGTAATAATTGTTATTCAAAACGGGTTCAAAAGCGGACAAAAATACTAATTTGGGGGTCCTATTTGTTCCTTCTTGTAGGGGGATTTATATATCTAATAATGATATTATTCGTTCTAAGTGCAGTAGGAAATACTCAAGCTGATTATGAATTGATTATCGAAATATATTTCAGTTTTGGTGGTCTCTTTTTCTTTTTTGGCTTACTATTATTCTTCATTCGAAAAAGAGAACTGGATAAGGTTGAAAAACTACTGAAAATTCAATAACTTTTTCAATTCAGGATGGGTTTCCAAGCGTGTTGTTATTTTTTTTATAGATCTGGCATTCTTTTTTGTACAAACAAACACACAATCCGCAGCTTCGATTATAACAAGATTTGAAATACCTAAAGTAATTATTGGTTTTTTCCCAAAAATTACACAATCTTGTGTTTCTACTCCTAAGAAAGGAGCTTGTACTACATTACCATCACTATCACTTTCTAGGATACGATCCATAGAATCCCATGTTCCTATATCATCCCATTCAAAATCTCCTTTAACTACTATTAAATCAGAGGTTTTCTCCATTACTCCATAATCAATAGAAACTTTTGATAATGAGGTAAACCGTTCATATGCTACTTTAGGATCAAATTTTGTTTCTCTAATCTGGTTTAAGGCTTCATACAGACGGGGCATATAACGACGAAAATTATCATATAGGACTGTGGGTTTAACTACAAACATTCCTGAATTCCAAAGATAGCCATGTGCTATGTATTCTTTGGCTAAAACTTTCGTCGGCTTTTCTGCAAAACTTTGAACTAAATAGGCAGGAGTTTTAGAATCGGGGATTTTCTCTCCTGGATTTATATAACCAAAGCGTGTTTCAACTCTTCTAGGTTTAATACCTATGGTTGAAATTTTTTCTTGATTAGCCAATGATACAGCAGTTTCTAAAACCTCCTTGAAACGAGTTATGTCTGGAATGAAATAATCAGCCCCCATGAAAATTGTAGGTTCATTAATGCCTTTTTCAAGGAGATGAGCACAGGCATAGCCCATTCCAGCTGCAGAATCACGAGCTAAGGGTTCTGCAATCACTAATGCATTAGGTAATTGTTTTTTAATGAGGCGTTGAAGTTCATTACGGGTTGATACAAGAATTTTTGAATTCTCTACAATATTAAGTGCCCGATTGTATGTATGCTGGATTAAGGTTAGCTTACCATCCAATGAGATGCACTGCTTTGGTAGATTTTGACGTGAAAATGGCCATAAGCGTTCTCCCCCTCCACCTGCGAGTATTACAATAAAAACCAAATTGCTCACCATAATTCAATTAATTTTGTTAAAATTGCAATAGTTCAAAGAATATGCTTATTAATTAATTTTAAAAGTTCTACAGAACTAAAAGGCTTTGTGATATATTCAGATGCTCCCGCTTCTAATCCTTGACGAATATCACGATCCAGAACTTTAGCTGAAAAGATAATAATCGGGATATGTCTATATTTTTTATTATTTTTAACTGAAATGCATACTTCAAGGCCTGATAATCCTCCAGGCATTCTCACATCACGCAAAATTAGGTGAGGATTTTTCTTAACCATGTCAAGAGCTTCTTTTCCATTGATTGCTTTCCAAACGTTAAAACCCTCATGTTCAAGAATTGTCTGGAGAAGTTCCAAAGTATCCTCTTCGTCATCTACAACCAAAATAGATTTTTTTTCCAAATCCATTTCAGATCACATAAAGTCACACTTTAACAAATATTACAAACAAGGTTGTTCTATTTTTGTGTTATTTTAAGTAATTCTTGCGAAGTATTTTATCCTTTTTATTTGCAAAAAGTTATACGGGGATTTTCATTTTAATGTGGATTATTAAAATAATTATAGAGTGTATCTCGTTGCTTGAAAGGTCTTCCCAATGTTGATATTAAACTTTGAATTTCAGATGGAGTAACAACCTGACCATAAACGCCTCCGGCTGATCGAGTTATATTTTCTTCAAATAATGTGCCTCCTATATCATTGCATCCTGCGTTTAATGTCATAAGGGCAAGAGGAAATCCTAACTTGACCCAAGAAGTTTGAAGATTAGGTATTACTTCACCTAAAAATAATCGGGAAATCGCGTAGAACTTTAAATAATCCAAATTGGTCATGCACAATAGTTGTGAAGAATATTTCTGTGCTAAAAGTGTTTTTTTACTTACAAAGGGTAATGGTATAAATTCAGTAAATCCACCAGTTTCTTGTTGAAGCTCTTTTAGTAATTCTAAGTGTCTAATCCAGTGATTGGGAGTTTCGATATGTCCGAACATTATTGTTGAAGTCGTGGGAATAGTTAACTCATGAGCTGTTTTAATAATATCCAACCATTGGGCAGTTTTTATTTTATTGGGACAAATTAACCTTCGAATCTCATCATCGAGTATTTCTGCAGCTGTTCCTGGCATTGAGTCTAATCCAGCCTTTTTGAACTCTTTTAATACTTCTTGAATAGTTAAATCCGCTGTTTGGGCAGCATGATGAATTTCTTGGGGGGAAAACGCATGAATGTGAATTTTTGGTTTAATTCGTCTTAGATTTCGCAGAATTTGAAGATAGGTTTCAAAGGAAGAATGAGGATGTATCCCTCCTTGGATACAAATCTCTGTTATTTCATGAGGAAGAGAACGCTTAATTTTTTCAGCAATAAAGTCTTCAGAAATTTCAAAAAATCCATTAGAAGATTGTGGAGAAACGGAATATGCGCAAAATAAACAATTCTTAGTACAAACATTAGTAAAGTTAAGATTGAGGTTAACAACATAGGAAATTGCTGGCCCAACCTGTATCTCTCGGACTTGGTCGGCAATGTAAGCTAATAAATATATATCCCGTCCCTGGACTTTGAAAAGTTCATATGCTTCACCAGGAGAAGGATACTCACTGTTCATAATCCTATTCAAAATCGGTTTTATGGATGAAGTCCGAAGAAAATCTTTAACATTTCTAGTTCCTATCATTGAGCCCGTTTCCGATAACCATCTTCTGTTGAGAGTTCTTGTTCTGTAATTACTTGTCTGACTTTAGAGGAAATCCACCCTAAATTAAGATATCTGGGATATATGGGTAGTCTTTCTTTCATTTTTTTCCCTGATTTAGCAGAAATTTCTGCTAAATAGACGATATTGGGCCATTTATGGTTCGGATTTATATAATCGGGGGTGAGTGGCGAAAGACCACCCCAATCTGAAATACCTGCATTGATAAAACGGTTTCTTGATCCATTTAAAAGGTTGGGAGGTACTTGAATAGATATTTCTGGTTGTAAGATAATTCGAGCTAAAATAATTATTTTCT
>JAEOUE010000283.1 GCA_016839515.1 Candidatus Hodarchaeum mangrovi | reverse complement strand
TGTTTTTAGGGTCAACCAACCCAGAAAAAGGATCTAGAGGATTAACAGCCTTCATTATGGACTCCAAAGATAATCCAGGATTTAAGATCAGTCGTATTGAACATAAACTTGGATTACATAGTAATGCTACTGGTGAAGTTATTTTAGAAGATGCGGTCATTCCTAAGCATAATGTTCTTGGAGAAATTGATAAAGGATTCAGTGTTGTACTATATGAGCTTGCAGCTGCACGTATTGGTATAGGAGCCCAAGCAACGGGAATTGCTGATGCTGCTTATCGAAAAGCTGCTAATTATGTAAAAACACGGAAACAATTTGGGAAAACAATTGTAAGTTTTCAAGTAACACAATTTAAGCTCGCAGATCTCTTTACGAAAATTGCCACAGCTAGATCGGCTTATTTAGTTGCTGCTCGGATGAAAGATCTAAAACAAGATTTTTCTGAATATTCTTCTGTTGCTAAACTATATGGCTCAGAAATAGCGCAAGAAGTCACTTATGAAGCCATCCAAATGCATGGAGGATATGGTTACATCCGCGAATATGATGTTGAACGTTATTACAGAGATGCACGAATTACACCTATTTATGAAGGAACTAATGAGGTTCAGCGTATAGTAATTTCCCGAGCAGAGATGGAAAAGAATTACGCTTCTGAATAAGCCAGAATAGGTGCAAATTTTTTATTTTTCAAATTCATTAATTATAGATTCCAATTTCTGCTTATAGATATAGTAATCTGAATCACTAAATAAAACAAAGTGTATTCTTTTAATATTGGTTTGGGATAAAACCTCTAGAACAGTTTTGATAGCTACTTCTGCAGCGTACTCAATTGGATAACCATAAATACCTGTTGAAATAGAGGGAAAAGCTATACTGCTTACAGAATACTCTTCAGCAAGTAAAAGAGAATTTTTATAGGAATTTCGCAAAATAGTTGATTCTCCACGATTTCCTCCTTTCCAAATAGGCCCTGGAGTGTGTATAACCCATTTTGCTTTTAATAACCCTCCAGAAGTGATTCTCGCCTCCCCTGGGTTACAACCACTAGGATATTTAGCAATACATTCCTTTAAAATTTGTTGACCACCTGCATGATGAATGGCTCCATCAACTCCACCTCCCCCTCTTAAACTAGGATTGGCAGCATTAACTATCACGTCAGTCTCTTCTTTAGTAATATCACCTTTCACTAATTTAATGATGCTAGAACCTAATTTTTTTTCCAAAGGTTATTCTCATCTCTAGTGTACAATTCGGACTCTTCGTGTCCCATTTTCAAATGTTAATATTCCTAGATCTCGAAATCGAGTTACTATTTGGTGAACTGTATAGGTTGCAATTGAAGTCATAGAGGCAATTTCATCAATGGTAGCTACCTCCAAAGCAATTAACTGGCTTAATATCCTTCCTGAATCACTTTCTCCGAGAAAAATTTTTACTGCATTAGAAATACCCATTGCTTTATGACTTTCTTCTCCCATTGCTTCAATCTGAGCCTTTGCACGTTCTAATTCATATTTCTGGATTTCAAATTCATCTTGTAATTCTTTATATTTTTTATTTAGTAATTTTGATTCCTCTCTTTGTGACTCTAAGTCGTCAATTAGCCTTATCTTTTTCTGAATATCCTCTTCGAGTTTAGTCAATTTACCACGAGTTTCTTCTAACTCATTTTCTCGTTTATCAATATTATTCTGTAAGGAATCCATTCGTTCCTTGTGAATCTTCTCTTTTTCAATTGTTAGCTTTTCTTTTTCCTTTAATTGTTCGACTAACTCTTGGTAGCTTTTTGTCATTATCGCTTCCTTTTC
Organism: Candidatus Hodarchaeum mangrovi; assembly: GCA_016839515.1. Classification (GTDB taxonomy): domain Archaea; phylum Asgardarchaeota; class Heimdallarchaeia; order Hodarchaeales; family Hodarchaeaceae; genus Hodarchaeum; species Hodarchaeum mangrovi. The sequence continues at coordinate 6,243 of JAEOUE010000283.1, read as the reverse complement.
AACAGCAATATTCTTTGCTTGACGAAGTTCTTCAAGAACATTCACATATTGTGCATGGAAGTTTTCAATTTGGTCATTAATAGAAAATACCCAATTGCTGGTATTTTGATCAATTTTTTCAATACGAGAACTTAAATCAAGTACCTGATTATTAAGTTCGAGTGAAATGCTCTCAAGGTTTGTTCGAACCTCATCAATTGAAGTATGTAATTCTTTCATGATATTTGTCTGAATGTCTACATTTCTCTCCTCTAGCTTTTTTGAAAATTCACTAAGGCGATTTGCCAGGCTTTCTACCTGACTACGTATCTCTTGGACATCTGATTCAGTCGGTTTTCTTCTAAACAATGAAATTCACCATTTCTTTTTAATTACTGTTCTTAAACTTATGTTCATTTAATATTGAATTATGCTTCTTTAGTTATAAAAATATTCTATTAACAATAAAACTTTTCAAGGAATTTAATTATAATTTAAGGGAGAACGATGGCACTCAATGATATAATTAATTATATTGATTTGAATTTTACACAGAAGCATTTAGAGAAAATCCGTGATTTCATCAAACAACCGTCAATATCTGCCACAGGAGAGGGAGTACGAGAAACAGCTGAAATTCTCCTTACAAAAATTGAAACTTTGGGTGGTACAAATGTCCATTTAGCTGAGACCATGGGAAAAGAATTTGGCCATCCTCAAGTATATGGAGAAATTAAAAGTACTAAAAATAAACCTACCATTCTGTTTTATTCAATGTATGATGTTCAACCAGTTTATCCTGAAAAATGGATCTTAAATGGAAAAAAAATAAATCCATTTGGGGCAGAAATCCATGAATATGAATGGTTTCCAGGATTCTCAGGAAAATGTTTAATGAATCGAGGTGTAATGAATCAAAAAGGTCCAACAATGGCTGCTTTTAATGTCTTAGAGACGTTTCTTGATTTAGAGGGGGAATTACCTGTAAATTTTGTCTTTGTAATTGAAGGAGAAGAAGAATTAGGCTCACCCCACATGTTAAATTTCATCCAAGAGTACAAAGAGCAATTAAAATCTTGTACAGCCGTTTATTTCCCAATGTTTTTTGAAAATTTTGATGGTCAAATTCGTTTCTACTTGGGAGTCAGGGGAGTAATCGAAGCCAAACTCTGGTGCAGAGGAGGCTCTTGGGGGGGACCTATAAGTCGAAATATCCATTCTTCAAACTCAGGTTTAGTGGAAAATCCTATATTTAAACTTATTGAGGCATTAAATTCTATAAAAAATGATAAGAATAATAAAATCCTAGTAAAAGGAATTATGGAAGACCCCAAGATTATTGGACCTTCTTCTGAAGATAGAGAGATTATTAATGAGTTAGTGAAAAACCTGAATTTTAGGGATTTAAAGGAAGCCATGGGAGTGAAAAAATTCCGAGACATGGAAGGTAAGGAATTAGATGGTGGAAATGCGATTATTGAGCAATTATTTACTCCAGGTTTATCTATTAATGGCATTGAAGGGGGTTATTATGGGGAAGGAGGGATGACAATTATCCCACATGAAGTACACGCAAATTTAGATATAAGACTTCCTCCATTCCAAGAAGTTGATTATGTAAAGCAGTGTTACAAAAGACATTTAATTGAGAAATTTCCAATGATTGAGGTAGTTTTTGGATCTGGTTATGGACCAGCAAAAATGAGTCCCTCTCATCCATTAATCCAAGCCACAAAAGCCGTTTATGAAATATTCCAAAAAATTCCACTATTTTACCCCTTACTTGCTGGATCGGCACCTTTCTCTCTTTTCCAGACTATGCTCAATCTTCCATTTGTTTATGGAGGATTGGGGCATGCAGGACGAGCTCACTCACCTTTAGAATATGCGGTTCTTGAAAGTTATGATTCAAAGGTTGGAGGGGTAAAAGAGTTTGAGAAATTCTTTGCTACACTTCTTGTAGAGTTCCAAACAAAACTTTCAAAAAATTAATTTCATTCAAACATTGAAAATCAGTAATCAAAACATTTTTGGGTTTTTAATTTATTATAGTGATCTTCAGGCAAGTCCCATTCTTTATGGACACTATTAACAAAATGGATTCAAAGTTCATTTAATAAAAGTATAAGGTTCATTCTCAATATTTTGAAATAGGTCCGTCTTTTAAAACCTCAAATTATAACTATAAAATAAATATTTTAAAGACAGGTTAAATGCAAATATAAATAATTGTATAGATAAAGGGAGGCGGGTAATTTAATGACCACCAGACAGTTATGGTCGATGGAGATGTCGGGGCAACGTTTATAAACGAATTTATATGATATATGGAATATGGTACATTATTTTTGATAAAAGAGGAGCATTAAATGGAAATTCAAGAAACAGATGTATTAATAATTGGTGGGGGACCAGGAGGATACCCAGCAAGCATTAGAGCTGCTCAACTAGGAAAAAAAGTAATTCTAGTAGAAAAAGAGTACCTAGGAGGAGAATGTTTAAACTGGGGGTGTATTCCAAGTAAAGCGCTCATTTCAGCAGCTGGATGTTACTATAGATTGATTCATGAGGCAGAGGAAATGGGGATTTCTGTTAAAGAAGCCTCATTTGATGTAAAAAAAATTCAAGCATGGAAAAATAGCGTACAAATTCGTTTAATCAATGGAATTAAACAACTTTTAAAAGGAAACAATGTAGAATTAATTATTGGAACAGCCTCATTTATTAGTCCTAGTTCAGTTTTAGTTCTGTCTACCTCAGGTACTGAATTTCAAATTAATGCAAAGAATATCATTATTGCTACTGGTGCTAACTTCATTTCACTCCCTGGATTCATTATTGATGAAGAAACCATTGTTACAGCAAAAGGAGCATTAAATTTCGAAAAATTGCCTAGATCACTTTGCATAATTGGAGGAGGGGTTATAGGAATTGAATTAGGTTCTGTTTATGCAAAACTAGGTGTTCCGGTATCAATAATTGAATTATTACCAGAAATATTACCTGGTGTTGACCCCCTATTAACTCGCACGCTTAAAATGCGATTAAAAAAGTTAGGAATCTCAATATATACCTCTTCTAGGGCAAAACCTCCAAAACGGTTAGAAACAGGTGAGTATGAGATAATCATTGACACTAAAAAAGGAGAACAAGTATTACGAGTAGATAAAATTCTTGTTGCTGTTGGAAAACGAGGGACAACCACGGGTCTAAAATTGGAAAATTCAAATGTATTGGTTGATAACAAAGGATTTATTCAAGTAAATAAAAGGCAACAAACTTCCCAAAATTCTATATATGCTGTGGGTGATTGTACTGGACCTCCGTTTTTAGCTCACCGTGCTACAAAACAAGGTATTATCGCAGCTGAAGTTATTGCAGGTCTAGACTCAAAGTTTGATTTTAAATCTATCCCAAGTGCTATTTTTACTGATCCTGAAATCTCCTTTACTGGTCTATCAGAGACTGAAGCAATAGAAGCAGGATACGATGTAATAAGTGGTAAAGCCTCATTCGGGGCATCAGGACGAGCGATAACTCACCAATCTGATTTTGGGTTTGTAAAAGTGGTTGGTGAAAAAAATACTGGCCAATTACTCGGGGTACAGATTATTGGACCTAATGCTTCTGATCTCATAAGTGAAGCCACTCTTGGACTTGAATTAGGGGCAACTCTAGAGGATCTTGGATACGTTATTCATCCACATCCAACACTCCCAGAAATGATAATGGAAGCCGCAGAAGCTGCTCTTGGAAAGGCAATTCACCAGATCAATATCCAGAAAAGAGATTAGATGTTCTAAAACTAAATATGACTCTCTTTATAGATATATTTGAAAAAATTTTCAACAGAATTAGCATTTAAACCAGCAACATTGATGAAAAAATTTTTGGCTTCCTGTGCAGAAAAATTATTTCTTTTCATCTGTTCAGTCATAAATTCAAACTTTTCATGGGGAAAGATGATCCAATCAGAAGTTTCTTCTACATAATATTGAGGTTTAAAACTTGACCATGGTTTCCAATAAAGCGTACCAACACGTACTTCAATAGGTTTCTTCATCATTAGGTATTGGAGTGCAAATTCTAAAGACACTCCAGTGTCAGCAACATCATCTAACAATAGAATTCGACGTCCATGAATTCTACCGGGGAGATCCTGATAAATTATTGGTTCCTTTTCAGTCTTAGCAATTCCAGCATAAAATCCAATTTGCATTATAGAAAGTGTGACTTTTCTCCCTTGAGAGAGAAATAAATCTGAAATTATTCGAGCAGGTACTAGACCTCCACGACTTATACCTGCGATGATGTCAGGAATAAAATTATCCTGAATAATGGAATAATAGAGCTTAACTGTTAATTCTTCAATAAAGTCCCAAGAAGGAGCAGTAAAAGTCAATTCATTTGAATTCATTATTAGTTTCTCTTCCCATGGATACTTATAAGGAGTTTTTAACAAAAAACCCAGATAAAGGATCAATGCTAAAATAGTTTCTACAAAATAGTTATTAACAGATTTATTAATTTTAATTCAAACTTCATTGTGAATTAGAATTATCAAGTTTTAGAATAAATTTCAATAGAATAGAGTCCCAATTTATGAGTTTTTTGACTTTAAGTCTCTAATTTTGCAGTTGGAATAAAATTACAAACCTATAATTCCCAATTGCAAATTTATTTGTTATAATTAATCTTTAGACCCCAATTAAGAATTATTTAATTTTATTAATCCATACTAGGAAAGAATTATTTCCCATTCTTGAGGATTAAAACCAGCATGACCATGGAAACGATCTACAATCAAAAAAGGAAAAGTTGGCGGTAGTTTGTATATTGTCTCAATTTGTTCCTTTAGAAGTTGTCGCTCTTTTAGAGGTAAATCATCAATAAAAAGATAAGAATATTTAAATTTATTATCATTTAGCCATCTAAACGCCTGTCGGCACCAAGAACAGGTGCTAATTGCAAATAGAAAGATCTCATGCTGTTTCTCTCGGGTCCCCTCCACTTGATGGATTTCACCTGAAAATCCTTCCAGATTGATCAACATATCGTTCACCTTGGATCCAGTTCTAGAGATATTAAAGTATACTCAAAGGAAATCGAAGATTTTTTTGTATAACATTATTTTGATAATATGCAATTATTCTGTATTTAATTTCTATCAAAATTCTAAAAGTCTAATAAACATGTTATCAAACATCTAAATTTTTCTTTACAAAATTAAAATTTTCTTTTTTTTAGATAAATTCTGAAATAATTATCAGTATTTAATAATAAAATCACCAAATATGGTAAATTAATTACTTAGAAAGAGGCCGTCTTTCAGGAATCATCGAAATCTCCTGAGTAAAGTCAAAATTCTTATTGAAATATAGTGCGCAGTAACAATGACCAAATTCTTCAATATCAGGTTTGGCATACTGGCAAGGACAGATAATATCTCTATCAAGATTCCTATCTTCTTGACTATCACGACACGGACAATTATAGTACCCTAGACGATTAAAATTGATCATCAATCCCTCTGTTAAATCATTAAACATCTCATGGTTCGAATTTAACTTCCAGTCATTGCGTTGTGCAATCCCTTGGACATATTTTTTAACATCGTCTAATTTCCTTTTATGATCATTCATTCTAGCATTTCCTCCCATTGATTGGGATTGTATCCAGCGTTCCATTGAGTTTTGTCTACCACGACAAATGGAAATCGAGGATGAACTCCAAATACTTCTTTTATTTCCTCTTTCAATTTGTTTTTCTCTTCAACGGGTATTTTATCAATATCAAGATAGGAATATTGATATCCCCTATCTTTTAACCATTGTTTTCCGCGTTTACACCACATACAGGTACTTATGGCAAAAACGAAGATTTCATTTGTTTGTTTACGAGTTCCTTGGACTTTGACTATTCCACCAGGAATTGTAATCGTATCTAGAGACATAGGAAGACTTTTGTATTCCATTTCAAAAATTCTTCTCTAAAGAAAATCGAAGAAACAATTATTATTTTTTTCTTCGTTTTGAACTCAATCTGCTTTCACGATATAGCAATAAAGGTATTATTATGAGTAATGACATGTACAGGATAAATCCTGAGATTTCTCCTGGTTTAGAGGTAGAAGTTAAAGTGGTTAATGTAGTGATGTCATAACCTTCACTCCTCATCCATTCTAAGGCGACTTCTATCGAATATTCATCGTATGCTGTAGTTGCATTATGTTCGGGTTTGGTAATGCCATCAGTACCTATAAGA
>JAEOUE010000059.1 GCA_016839515.1 Candidatus Hodarchaeum mangrovi | reverse complement strand
TAAAATTACCACAGGATATGTTAAATATATAATAATCGAATTAACGAAGTGTCCGATCAAATATTTTATAAGTAAAGGGACGGGAAGATAGATTAATCCAAATCTTACCACAGCTGCGGAATCCCATACCGTCGTCCATTGATTTGTTCCTGGTACGGAATAATATTCCTTATTCAGATAACCAGTTGGATTAGGTACTAAGAAGTTTAATATACTGGGAAAAATGAAATAAGCAAGATAAAACACAAAAAATCCAATATATGCACGATTATAAAGAATGGCAATAAAGTTCTCATTTTTCCTTCTGGTCAATAGATAGGGAAGAAAAAGAATAATAACAGGTGAAAAACTTAGAAAAAATGAAATAATTAAATTAAAAGGGTCTAAGAGGGGATCTATAATTGCCATAATGGATCATTCGCTTTATTCGTATTAATTTTATGAGAATAATTAACTTTTAATTGAGATAATTAATAATTTCATTAATTCATTTTAAAGGAATTCAAATTAAAAAAATTTTGATCTATTTTTTATTCAAGAATTTCATCCATAAATTTCATCTTCAAAAAGTAAGAATTAAATCACCTATTTCCATTAGACTCTAAGACTGTGAGGACTTAACAAGCTAAAACTACTTCAGAAATCCCTACCCGACTTTATTGAAAAAAAAGGAAGAAAAGCTTTATCGCCGTCTTTTACGGTATAAAGCATATAGGGGAGGAATTGCAAGGAGAACTGAGATTAATTCAAATCCTGGTATTCCTAATCCAGTTGTATCGCCACCTGGAGGAGCGGTAGTAGACGAAGCTCCTGAAACAGATAGTGCTGCAACAGCTGAGTATGAAGGATCGTGTAAGATCTCACCACCGTACCACTCTGGGAATTCAGTGAATGTAAAGTATAACACCCAATTGATATAAAGTTCTTTAGATGGCATTGTAAATAGCTGAGGTGATAATTGTTCAGCTAGGAATTTTGTAAATCCATAAGCTAAAGCAAATTCAACCACAAAGTAAGCATGTGCAACATTGGTTACTATCCAACCAGCTGGATCAAAGGGAAGAATATGTACAGGACGATCAACTGTTGGGTCAATACCAAACAGACTTTGAAGACCTAGCAGTTTGTAGGTGTTTTTTCCAGTAAATTCTGTGAAGAAAAAGGTATTTCCACCCATTGCAATATCAATTGTGCTAGTAGTTTGATCTAGATTGTCTTCATAAGTTGGATCAGAAACTGAAAGACCAAATGTTGTTGTCGCGGTAGCTACTGTAAGGCCAAAACTGTTTGCCAAGCGCATTCTTGTCTTTGCATCATCATCAATATAGAATGCTAATTCAGGAAGATTTATGGTTACAGATGAGGGAATATTAACTCCTGCTATAGGAATAGGAGTTCCAACAAGAACTGAAGGTATATTAAAGGTGTAGGAAGGGGTTGCTAGAAATGGACTAAAACTCCATTCTTCGCTTGGAATACTAGTTTCTTTCACAACTAATAAATTCGTTTCTCCAATGTTATAATGGGTTGTTACGGTTCCTAAAACATATTCATTTGCACCAGTTATTGTTTGAGTTTCAAATATATACTCAAAATTGAGAAAATCAAGAACACTTGCTGCAACAATGTCTTGTCCAAAGATTATTCCATTTGTTTCAGATTGAACAGCAGCAGTTGGAACAGACTGTCCGAAGATATTAACCCCTCTTGGTTTTATAGCGAGACTTTGCCATAGAACGAACATATTTGAATAGTCAATCCCAAATTTAAAGCCTGTTGCGGTTTTCTCAAAATAAGGATTATAATCAAAATAACCGATTTGATAAGTTTTACCGTTATTTGATAGAACTGTATTTACTGCATCAATTAATTCTTGAGCACTAAAAGTATATCCCATGAAAATTTCATCTCCAGAATCCATAATTTGGTCATCAGGACTTGAAGAGTATGCAATCAATGACATGAAGTTATTTGTAACAAAGACATCTTCGGCCCAAGGTGTTTTATAGTGTTGTACTAATTGTTGAAACGGTGCAGTAGCATTAATATGAAAAATACTTGCTTCTAAAGCCTCATCATAAGTGGGGTTCATTTCAAGAACAGTTTTGACATCGCTTGATAAAAGATCACCAAATTTCAAATCGTATTCTACCTTTTCTAATGCGGAAAAGGCAGTTTCGATCCCTGAATTATTCATATAATTCATATAGAATTGGATATCGAAATCTTCATTAGAATCTCCAATAGGTGCAGCTGCATTTAAAAGGTCAGAGATGACATCAGGTTGACTAGGATCAGGAACAGCTAAATCAACCTCTACTGCAAAATATTCTTCTGTAAAATCATGACCTGCAAATGTTGCAGCAGATGCTGGAGAAGTAAAGGTTAGAATAATCAGTAATAGGATTACTGAAGATCCAAATAGAATTTTCCTTTTCATTACTTTATCACCATTAATTTTGGACTTAAAGAATAGGAATTTTGATTTTTATGTTTAAATCATTCTTTTTCTATCCAGAGTCCTTAATCTATGAAATATCACTCATGTCTCATATATAAACTAGTATGGAATAAATTTCGGCATAACATCAAAGAGATTAACCGCTAGGTAAATTATCCGCAGATTTGTATTTTTTATCAGCTGTTCAAAGATTCAAAACATATTACTAATCCTGTATCACTCTTAATTACTTTGGTATATAATCTTAAGCAATTGGAATGAGCTTAGGAGTTTTTTTGCTAATTTAAAAGCTTATTTATTTGAATAGGATAATTCTATGTCTTTTTGAAAGTGGGATCATAATTAATATAACAAGTATCCAATGAACAATGTTAAATGATGTAATTTGATCATTTTTTCCTGATATTTGTAAACCAATTTTTCTAATTCCCTCTTCTATCGAATTGAAGTAGAATTTCTTTCCATCCCACGATTTAATAGATGAATCTTGAATAAACCTGGAATAAGTAAAATATAATCCGCATAATTGGTAAAGCTGGTCACTAGTTAATTGTATAATCTCAGGTTTATTGATAAATCGTTTAAGCCCTTCACTAATAAGTTCTCGAACTAATATTGTCTTTTCAAGAAATAATTTATTTCCAGAAAAACCAGACTGTTGGGAAAGAGCAATCAAATTACTTTCTAATTGATCAATCTGATTCTCATCTTTATTTACAAAATCAAATCCAATAAATTTTTTTACAAAATAGGGAATTTCATTATAATTAATTTTGATTTCCTCATTGACTGGTACATTCATTTGTGCTAATTCCAATGTTGTTATAGGAGTATTATCAATTAGAATTTTGTCCTTTAATCTCTCTGTGCCGTTCAATATCGCTATTTGATAGGAGGTTAGAAAAGAAAATTGAGTCTCACTAAAAAGGCTTAGTCTCTTTTGAATATCAGGTCCAGAGTACCAAGATAAAACTTCTTCTATTGGAATCAAACCTAGAAAGTCTTTTTGAATGGTATGTTCAATAGACCAGTCCCAAGAACCTTCAGTTGGCAATGGTTCATTAATTATTAAATTTAATACATCACCTATAGATATTTGTGTAAATGTCTCCATGCCTACTAATTCATTAGGACTAAATTTTCTAAGACAAATTGTAAAAGCTATATCCTTAAATTGGATAATTAAAAATTTCCTTGATAGATCAAATTTATTAGGAGTAATCTCATCAAGATCAATGCTATTATTTTGAAATAGGTAAGTTATATTCTCAAAATTAATTGTTACGACCACTTCGTTCATTGTCTCTTCCAAAGCGATACTACAATTTGAGGTTGTTGAAAAAATAGTCCCAGATGTATCAATCTGGTCTTGTTTTATGCTAAAGCCTTGACTAAATTCAGTGATCAAGAATTCTAAAAATTCAATTGGAATATTAGGATAGCCTAACTGGTACTCATTTGCCTTAAAATCGCTACTATTTAATTTCAAAGCAAATCCCAAAATATCCTTAGATATAATGATCTGTTCGCCTGAATCAAGTTGAAATTGATGGAGAAGTTTTATAAAAGGTACTGTGGCGTTCCACTCAATGGTTGGAAGAGGGAAAATCGTTTGTGTTCTTCGAATATGTTCAAGTACTAAAACTAATGAATTGAATCCAAACTTGGAGTGCTTCATTAATGTGAAAATGTTATCCTGCTGTAGATCAGTATCATTCCCAGTTGTGATCGACTGATTATTTATTATGTCAAAAAAAATATTTAATGATTCTTCAGGAGAAAGTCCAGGACTATAATCAGCTTTTATTCCTGCAAGAGGTTCAGAAAAGAAAAAATCCAGCTGAGCGAATTGAAATGAGTTTTCTGATTTAAGCATTCCAGTTGTAGTAGCAACTACAAAAATTAATCCAACAGAAAAAATCTTAATCAATATTGATCTCTTTTTCATTATTACGCAATCTCCAAGTGATCTTTTAACCAACGAATTTGTTTAGGATTGACTCCATAATATGACCTTTTCTTTTCTTTTATTAATAAAATGACCTCTAAATCCAATAATTTCTTTATATGATGCTGAACACTAGAATGATGGACAGATATTTCACGAGAAATCTTCGACAAAGAAACAGGCTTCTTTTTTCTAATTAATAATCTACATAAATCTTTTGCTACATCACTTTTCAATGCTAACGCTATTTCTGAAGTTTGAATAGATTTTTCTCCTGTAATATAGAAAATATGGTATTTTCCAATTTTTTCATGGGTTACAAAATTAAAATCATCCAGTGCTTGTAAATGCCAAAGTAGGGTAGAGATTCCACAGCCTAATTCCCTTTGAATTTCTCTGAGATGAGCTCCTTGCCCTCCTTTTAATTCTAGATAATCGACAATTGATCCTCTTAGCTCATTATCTAGTAATTCTTCCTCACTGATTCTTCTTCTCTGAGGTGAATAGGTAACATGAGCGATAAAGAAAATAAAACCAGTAAATAAACCAAAAATTAGCTCATTCAGCTTAGAGAGGATTCCTAGTTTTATTGATAGAAATATTGCGAAAATTATCCCAATAGACAATATAGCAACATTAAATATATATTCAAATCCGGTTAATTGAAGATGTGCTCCGGTAGGTATATCTGAAATAGAAAGAAGAGCTGATTGTCGGATGATGTCGATTATTGTATATTCCATTACATTATGGATTCCGAGAAGGGAATACATACTATTTATTGCTTGATCAAATCTTAGAGAAAAACTTCCTACGACAATTTTAGATCCGTGTAACCATATTCCAGATGTAAGATGATTATTCAGAGGAATTTCTATTGGTAAAGGAATTTCTGCCAGTATTGTTGTTTGATTATTTAGCTGTACCCATCCGCAGCTACCATTGAATTCTATTTCTTCTAAACTAATGTTTAACATTGATTGGGCGTCTTTGTTTAATTTTAGGTCAAGTTGTGTTTCATCTTGGTTTAAGGGATAAATAAAAGGACTATATGATTCAATACCTATTTGTCTTAATTCTTGAAGTGGCGTTTTTTGAAAGAATTGATTCAAAATAAATATACCTCTTCCTTCCTTTATCCATTGGGCTATATCTCCAAAAATAGAGAAGTCTATTGGAAGAAGGAGTTCATTCAACCACCAAACAGCTGTGATACTAGTATTATCCAACCCAAAAGATTCATTGGTAAGAACAGAGGAGATGTTATAAAATGAAATTTTCCCATCTAAATCTTTAATCAACTCCTCTCCAAGCTTTTTATCACGATCTGATCCAAAAAATATGGCTATATTAACGTTTTTATCCTCTTGTGCCTTAGAATTCATAATTTGTAGTGTTTTGGAATTTAGAACACAAAATCCACTGATTAAAATACTCAAAAGAAGGAAAATACTCAATGGAATGTGTCTTGACCAGAGCATTATTTAGTTACACCTGTTTATTCCTTTAATTGTGGTTGTTCAAAAAAAACCTTTCTGAAACAATAAACCGCAATCAGCTTATTTATTTCAAGAGACAATCAAATACTATTTTATATTTAAAATAGAATAGTGATAAATTGAGGAAAAATAAATGAAAAAATCTCCATTTGAAAGCTATCTTGCAGCTCCTTGGAAAGCTGAGTATGTTAGAAAAAAGAAAGATTCAAATGAATGTATCTTATGCGCAATAGCGAATAAGAACAAAAGCTTTACTGCTTGGGAGGTTTTTAGAGATGACCAAGCGATGATTTTATTAAATAAATATCCATATAATCCTGGACATCTCCTTATAGTTCCACTTGATCACTTTGAAGAATTCGATATGTTATCTGCCTCCCTTTCCAGTCATTTAACTATTTTAATTCAAAGTTCAATAAAACTATTAAAAAAAACTCATTTTCCCTTAGGATTTAACATTGGCTTAAATATTGGGAATGTTTCAGGAGCTAGTGTTCGTCATATCCATTGGCATATAGTTCCTCGCTACTTTGGAGACTATAATTTCTTGGAAATACTTGGAACACGGGTTATGGTAGAAACTCTACCTCAAACATTAATTAAACTACAAAAGGAAATTGAAATCCTTCGTAAAAACACTTTTTAAAACAATGAATGTTAGTTCTCGCTGTATTAAAAGAAAAACTGCTTTTAGTAATCTCTCGGAAAAAAAATTATTTAAATAGTCATATCAATATAATTAGTTCACAAATGCATAAACAACAAAAAAAGCATATAATGTTATTTAAATTATAAAGAAATTGTTTGGAGGAAAATAAACCTTGAAGATGCCACGAATTATACGTAAAAGAAGAGCAGTTAGTCCTATCATCGCTGCAATTCTATTAATTGGTCTTGCTGTTGCAGCTGGAGCTGTATTATTTGTAGTTGTGCTACCAATGATCTCAGCTCCTGGTGGTTCATTGGTGTTCGATGAATCAACCACTCTCTCTGCAACTGGAGCTCATATTGCCTTGAGAAATGATGGTGTAAAGGATGCATCCGTCACAAATATTACTATTTCGAATGGTGGAGTCTATGCGAATTTTACATTCATTGGCTTTAACGTCATTGGAGGAGGTGCCCAAATAAAAGATTATACATTCGCAGAAGCCCTTACTGCTGGAAATTGGGTAATTACCGTTAAATTCTCTGTCGAGGGAGAAGTCCAAGAGGATCTTGTATTGCCTTTAACTGTTTCGTAATAAACACACCGATTTTCTTTTTTTTTCTTTTTTCTGGTCCTAAGTTACTAGCTTGCCCTTTTCAACAAAAATATGGTGAATTTTATTCTTTTAGTATACTTTTTGTCATTTTAACCAGAGGGGAATTTTTAAGCGCCCAATGGATATGGTCAGTAACAATTTACTATGACCCTGATACTTCAAATGTTCCCAACATGAATTCACCTGATCCTATTTGATTTAGTATCAGATAGGATAATATTATAAATAGCAATGATGTGAATATTTACATTGATGCCTCCTCATTTCATTATAATCTGAAATAATCCCTTTTTTCTTTTTTTTTCAGATTTTTGAAAGAGATATCAGAAACGACAAATATCTGATCGACTCCGAACAAATTTATTAATAACCATTTTACCATCAGTAAGAACTTGTCTCAAATTAACTTCAAAATTCATCCAATATGTTATTAAAGCTTCTCTTTGTTCTTTGGTCTTAACCATTTCAGTATTTAAAAAAAATGATATAGCATACCCTTCTTCAGGAGCACGAATCACTTTAACTTTTGAACCTGGTTCTCTCCACAATTCGTTTCTTATTCTTTCAAAAATAAATTCTTCCACAGGATCATTAAAAGAAATTTTAAGTGAAACAATCGCAGAATTTCCTTGACGAATTAATTCTCCATTATCAAAACCAATGGTTTCTCTAGGTATGTCTTCACAACAAGGGTGATCTGGATCAAGGATACAAATTGGTTCCATACCTGTTGGACATTTTATTGTCCTTAAAATCAAATTAGTTTCTTTAAGAGTCAATTTCATAATCACCTATTATGTCTAGATTATTGATCGAGGTATTATGACTTGACTATTAATGAATGACCTTTTAAGGAATTATTAAACTTTTTTAAATTTCGTAGAAATAAGAAATTTACGTTTTTGAAACATAGAAATAAAATTTGTGTAAATATTAAAAATCGCGTACTTTTAGCATTTTTTCTCGATTTGTTGAAAGAAGGTATTGCATCAACCCGATTCTCACATCGCTACTAGTGATTAACACTAGAATAGTTGCCCCAACACTACACATTAATCCTAAACCTAAAGGGGTTTTAACATTTATATATTCAATATCACTCCCAAGATCAAGCTGAATACATGCTCCAGAGAATGTACTTACTATTCCTGCAACCATGGCAGACACTAAAGTCTCGATCTCATCTGTTATTGGAGCTGTACGTGCTGACATAATAGGAAAACCTTCTTCACTTACTAGGAGCGCCTTTTTTACACCCATATTCGCTCCTAATTCATCTAATATTTTCTGTATTTTTTCAGTTGATGAAATATCCTCAGATCTCTTAGAGGTTAAATGTCCAAAAGCTGCCATTTCGATCACATTTTAAATGAATTATTAGAAATTCTATAATCTGATCATCTTCTTCATTTTTAAGCACCAAAATTTTATAATTATAATTTCAGATGATTTTATTTTTGATATCAATCATTATCCTTTCTTCTCACTTCTGAGAGAATAAATCTGACTTATCATATGTGGTTGAAAATTCAATAATGTTGAGAAGGCTTTATTATGATTTCTTTTTTAGAGGGATTTAGACTGTGAGGTCGATTTTATGAGTGAAACCATCCGAATGCAGAGATGTAATCCTTGTCAAGTTGCGGTTATGCCCAGTGAACATGGTACAACTAAATTTCTATGTCCAAATTGTGGAATGATCACAATAATTCGTTGTGAACGCTGTCGAAAACTGGGTAACAGATATAAATGTCCAAATTGTGAATTTGAGGGGCCTTAAAATTTTTCTCCTAAGGATATCTATAATTTTTTGATATATTCTTGGAATACCAGAGGAAAAAATCATGTCAAATGTTTTATCAATATTGAAGGTTATTCCTACTTCACCAGAAGTAGATAGAGAAGCAATTGTTAAACGAGCCCAAGAAGACTTAATTAGTGGACTTGAGATCGAGATATTGAAGAGAGAAGAAGAACCTCTTTTTTTTGGTTTAATTGCCATAAAGCTATATGTGAAAACGTCTGATTCAGATGAAGGAACAGCAACTCTACAATTGTTTGAGGATCGTCTTCTTGAACTTGATGATGTGGATAACTGTGAAATTGAGCGTCAAACGATTATAGATTATTAATAAATAAATCAATTCGGAGTGGAATCCAGTGGGGAAGGATGAATATTGAGTTTCATATCATAAATCCTTAAATATTGACGAAATAAATTAGAATTAAATTTAAAGTAACAGTGAATTTATACTATTATAGTATATTTGATGTCTTCAGATCCACAAGCAGGTTGAGAAATTTGTCAAAGGAAGTAATGTTGAAAGTAGCTGAAGCTAGGCAACGAGATGTTGGTCGGGGAAAAATACGCATGGATGATATTAACATGCGAGAGATTGGAATTACTACAGGAGACGTTGTCGAGATTAGAGGACGACAAAAAACTGGTGCAATTGCTTGGCCAGCATATATTGAAGATCAAGGGGCAGGAATTGTTAGAATGGATGGTATAATTCGACGAAATGCCAAGGTTTCATTGGAAGAAAATGTACGTATTCGAAAAGCACAAATAAAAGTAGCTAAGACTGTGAATATTGCTCCGACACGCCAAATTTCCTTAGATTATGGATTTGAAGCCTTTGTCAAACGAAAACTCCTCGGTTATCCTGTATCTAAAAATGATACTGTTTTAATCCCAATCTTAGGCCGTTCAATTCCTTTTATCGTAAATGCTACAACCCCAACTGAAATTGTTCTAATTACCGACACAACGAAGCTCAATGTTTCAGAAAAACCTGTTTCTGAAATGGAAACTGGCATGCCTGGAGTAAGTTATGAGGATATAGGTGGGTTATCAGAAGCAATTCAAAAAATTCGTGAAATGGTAGAGTTACCATTAAAACATCCAGAATTGTTTAAAAAATTAGGAATTGATCCACCAAAAGGAGTTTTATTACATGGTCCACCTGGTACAGGTAAAACTTTAATCGCTAAAGCAGTGGCTAACGAATCAGAAGCTCATTTTATACCTATTCAAGGGCCTGAAATTATGTCTAAATTCTATGGAGAAAGCGAACAAAGATTACGTGATATCTTTAAAGAAGCTGAAGATAATGCTCCCAGCATTATATTCATTGATGAAATTGACGCAATCGCTCCTAAACGTGAGGAAGTAACAGGAGAAGTTGAAAGAAGAGTTGTAGCACAAATTTTAGCTTTAATGGATGGTTTAGAGAGTCGGGGAGAAACAATTGTTATTGGTGCTACTAATCGTCCTAACGCAGTGGATCCTGCATTACGAAGACCTGGACGTTTCGATCGTGAAATAGAAATTGGAGTTCCAGATAAAAATGAAAGATTAGAGATCTTACAAATCCATACTAGAAGAATGCCAGGCATAGAAGAGGTCGATATTGAAAAACTTGCAGTAATAACACATGGATTTGTAGGGGCAGATTTGGCAGCTCTAGGAAGAGAAGCAGCAATGAAAAAGTTGAGAGAGATTTTACCAGAAATAAATTTAAGTGAGGATACAATTCCACCTTCTGTTCTTGATAACTTAAAAGTTGAAGATCGACACTTTGAAGCTGCTCTGAAAGAAATACATCCTTCAGCTATCAGAGAAGTATTTATAGAAATTCCTAATGTTAGATGGGAAGAAATAGGGGGAATGGATTTAATAAAACAAGAATTAATTGAAATAGTGGAGTGGCCCCTAAAGAAGAAGGAAAAATTCAAGCAATTAGGTATAAATCCACCTCGTGCAGTTCTTTTATTTGGGGCTCCGGGAACTGGTAAAACATTAATAGCTAAAGCGCTTGCTACTGAAAGTAAAGTGAATTTTTTGAGCGTTAAAGGTCCTGAGCTGCTATCAAAGTGGGTGGGAGAAAGTGAAAAAGCTATTCGAGAAGTTTTCAGGAAGGCACGCATCGCCGCTCCAGCATTAATTTTCTTCGACGAAATTGATGCTGTGGCCGCTAGAAGAGGATCAGGCGATTCATCTGGTGTAAATGAGCGTGTAATTAGTCAGCTTTTAACTGAATTAGCCGGTATCGAACCACTTCGAGATGTAGTAATACTTGCTGCCACAAATAGACCAGATATGATAGATCCTGCTCTATTACGTCCTGGTCGGTTTGATCGTGTTGTGTACATTTCTCCACCAGATGAACAGAGTAGAAAAGTCATTCTTGAAATCCATACAAATGAAATGCCTCTTTCTAAAGATGTAAATCTTGATAGATTGGCGAAAGAAACCGAATTTTATGTTGGTGCTGACCTAGAAGCAATATGTCGAGAAGCAGGAATGCTTGCTCTTCGAGAGGAACGTGAATTCGTTGAGTGGAGACATTTTGAGGCTGCACTTTCCCGAGTGCATTCTTCATGTACTCAAGAAATGATGAAGTGGTATGAAAATCAAGAATCACAATTCCGTAGACGTATTGGAATCGATTCTCAGCAAACTATCCCACTATTTGGGTAGAATAGATCAATCCATAAAACAATTGTATATTTTACATATAAACCTTAAATACGGTCATTAAACATTATAACTAATTAAAATGAACTTATAAAGTAGTACCTTCGGTGATTAAAATATCAGACGACAAATATCCTTATTGGAGACCATTTCCGCTAGCTTTCTCTATTATGAATATAGTAGAAAGACGTGAAGGCGTTCTTCTTGAAGATGATTTAATTAGGTTACTTAAAAATGACATTGGGGAAATTTCTGAGAGGGAATTAAATAAAGCGCTTATGCAACTTGAAGTTGATGGCCTTATTCTAGTACAATCGATTAAAAAAAATCAAAGAGTGATTAAAAGGATCGATGAGGATCAAAAATTCCTTACTATTGGTGAAGACTAGATTTCTCTATCCCTAACTC
>JAEOUE010000282.1 GCA_016839515.1 Candidatus Hodarchaeum mangrovi | reverse complement strand
GATTAGATTTCTATTTCTTCTCCACAATTTTTTTTTATTAATAATTTTTAATGCATTTTGTGTTTCTAGAACATGGAAAGCACTTCTTTAATAACAGAGGAAAATCTAGGCCAGTATTATACTCCTGAATATATTGTTGAGTATATAATTAATAAAACACTTGGTCATGTGGTAAATTGTAAGGAGCTTAATGATATAAAGATTTTAGATCCTGCTATTGGGATGGGTATTTTTCTTAAAAAGGCATATGATTTTTTGAATAAATTTCAAAGAAAAAACAATCAATGGAATGAACATATAAGGCGAAATATTATCGCAAATAATCTTTATGGGGTAGACCTCGACATTAAACAGATATTTTATAGTATTGAAAATCTTAGTTTATTAGGTTATTCATTAAACATCAAACAAGCTGATTTTTTAGTTCCTCCTCCAGGTACAGATATTTTAATTGAACCAAAGTACTCTAGGAAATTGCATAGCTTTAGGAAAAGGATTTCTGAAGATTTTATTAAACGAGGAAGAATGGACTCAAGCTTACTAACAGAATTAATATTGATAGAAGATAAAATAAAACAAAAAATTAAAAATCAAGTTCAAGAGTTCTATCACGATTCATATTCTAATAATTTAAATCTTTGGACAAGATTATTCCCTGAAGTAGACAAATGGGACGTGATAATAGCAAATCCTCCTTGGGGAGCTGACTTGAAGAGATATAGTGTTAAATTATTCAATCTATATCAATCGGGAGGAAATCAAGCAGATTCTTGGGCGTTATTTTTAGAACAATGTTTAAAGAACTTAACAATAAATGGTCGATTGGGTTTTGTTATTCCCAATACATTTTTAATAAATGAAAATTATTATAAAATTAGGAAAATTATCATTGAAGAGTATACAATTCACTATATAATGAATTTAGGAGAAAATGTGTTTAAAGATGTATCCCAACCCTCAATGATTATAATTCTAGAGAATAAAAAGCCAGAGGGGAATGATCAAGTAAAAGTAATTTCAAACATAAGAAAAAAGAAATTATTCAAGATTAATCTTGTAAATAATAGTCTCAATTACAGATTTTATCAGCAATCTTCTTTTCGTAATAATTCAAACTTTCAGCTAAATATCTTTTCATCAGGATCAGAGAAGTTATTAAAGCAAATAGAAAAAGGATCAGGACCTATTTATGAGAGAGTTTTTAAACTTGGAACCTTAGTTACTAATGGTAGAGGGGTTGAGTTAAATAAAAAAGGAAGGGTTATCCAATGTGGTAAATGTGGCTGGTGGAATCCTCCTCTAATGATGAGAAAAGCAAAAATCCCTAAGAAAATTTGCAGGAATAACCAGTGTAAAAATCTATTGACATTAGATAGTATTGAAGATCAAATTGTTAAAAATTATTATTTCCAAAATAGTGTACCATTCTTAACAGGAGAGCATATACATCGTTATTGGATAAGTCCTCATTATTTTATCGATCCCTTTCGTCTAGGAATTCAATATAAAGATCCTTTAATATATAAAGGTCCAAAACTTCTTCTTCGTAAAACAGGACATGGGATTCGGACTGTTATCGATTATGAGAATCGTTGGGTTTCCCAAGTGGTTTATATTTTTCAGCTTAAATCATTGGCTACTCAAAATTCCATTTCCCTTGAATACATTTTAGGAGTTTTAAATTCCAAGTTAATCTATTATTATTATTATCACAAATACGCTGATCCGTTTCGTGATACATTTCCTCATTTCACTCAAAATAAATTTCTAGATCTGCCAATAAGAATCCCTGTTTCCTCTGATGAAAGAGAATTAGTTGAAAAAATTGCAAAACAAGCACATTTTTTACAATTAGAATATCATAGAATAAATAAATTAAATGATTCAGAAAAACATTTAGCTAAACTATTGAGAGAGTTAAAACAACTAGAAAATCGTCTCAATCTTGATGTGTTTTTATTATATGAAATTTCGAAAGAAGATCAAGAGATTATAAAAGACACTTTGGAGCATTTTGCTAAACTTAGAGAAAGTAGTTTTTAAATAAGTGATAAAAAGAACAGTTTAGCCAATCTTCTGGATTAAATAAGATGATAAAATCTGATATAATTGCAAAACTTAACAGAAATCGTTATTACTTTGAGACCATCGATTTAGTATTAATTGCCTTGTTCTCAGCTTTAGGTGGAGTTTTTAGTGTCTTTGTTGGAAACCTAACTCGTACAATATTTAGCTCCAGTTTATTTGGTTTGGGACAATTATTCTCTGGTTTTCATATTTTTTGGTATGTAATAGTTTATTATTTATCGGGTCGTAAATTTGGGACTGTTACTTTAACTGGTATCATTAAAGGAATAGTAGAAGTTTATGTAGGAAGCACACTATCAATAACAGTTGTTATGATATCAGTAGGAGGAGCATTTTTATTTGATCTGCTAGCTATATTTTTCTTTAAACTTATTTCACATGAAAGGGGCAGAACCATTAGTATTATAATCTCAGCTGGTCTAAGTTCTTCTTTTAATGTATTAGTATTATGGAACATGTTATTACTAGGAATTGATAAAAATGGATTACCCAATATATGGATAATTGCCTTAGTAGTGTTTAGTTTTGTATCTGGGGTAATTTTCGCAGGATTTTTAGGCCAGGAGATAGCAAAATATTTCTTAAGAAGTGGATTACTGAATTGGCGGAAATTAAAAGAAGAATAGACTTAATAAACAGGTTCATTCCATATTGAAATTGAATGGTGAAGAAATTTGGGTGAACTTTTGGGACCTTGTAAAAAATGCAGTAGATTACTCATTCGACCCCATCCCTCCGGATTATGTGAAGAATGTCGAAAAAAGGATTTAAAACTCCTAAAACCAGATACTCCTGATCTTCCAGATCCTTTAAGGTTTTAAAAAGGGATATTCGAACAGTCAATGGAGAAGTTATTGAAAAATTAGTAGTTGAAGCTAATAAATATGCAG
>JAEOUE010000281.1 GCA_016839515.1 Candidatus Hodarchaeum mangrovi | reverse complement strand
TACCCACGTACATTCATCAATGAATTACATTACAAGGTTGAGTTGAAGTTCAGATCAGATTCTCTCTAAATTCTTACAAGTTTATAGACTATTTATCCTATACTTGAATGATTATGTATTCTAGTTGTAAAGACTTCTGCTACCATATTTATTGGTCTAGGATCATGAATTGGAAGCAAAGTTACTATCTATCTTTAATCTTAATATATCTCCTTTTAAATCCTATGAGTACTAGTGCGAGTAATAAAATAAGATCTATTCTTTGAGTAGTAGTTTCAGTTGCTGTTGTTAAGGTACCTGTATGTGGGGCTGTAGTATTAGTGGGTAAAGAAGATGGTATAGTCGAAGTAGAACTAGGTTGGGAGGTACTAGGATTATTAATTATACTAAAAGCTTTGTTTGTAAACTCTATCTTTGTATTATAGCCATTATTTGCTATTATTTTTAGTTTACAATACGGACTATCCTCCCAGACTGTCGTATCCCATATGAAGGAGGTCGTGGTAAGGTTTGCACTAATATTCTGCCAAGTGTACCCTCCGTTTCCTGAGAATAGGATTATATATGTAATCGCATGTCCTTGTAGGTCAAATGCTGCAATCCATTGAATTGTTACAGTTCCACTTAGTTGTTCGTGGCCATTTGGGAAGATTAACGTTGGTGCTCTAAACCAGTTTGGGATTTCTTCTTTATGAGATATCGAATAATTCTGTACCATGGGATTTTTATCTTGAATCTCTGCTGTGCCCCAGATAGAATATGAACTATCTACAATTCCATCCAAGTTCTCATCGGGGCTTGTCCACTCATCCCAGAAATTTTGATCGAATACACTTGTTGCACAATCGTCAAGTGCTTGACTTCCTCCTGCGGGGTTATTCCCCATGAAATTATTTTTAGAAATAGTATTTTTTGGTCTGAGAAGAATATCTCCAAATGATGAATGAAATAGCGGAATATACACTCCTAATCCTGTATTATTGAAAAAAGTGTTAAATGTGACATCAGTATTAGTAGATCCCTCCAGTACGATCCCATGCCCTAATGTTTGCTGTATCAGATTATGCGTTATAGTATTGTCATTATTTTCTCCTAGTAGAATGCCTGTATTGTTGTTAGAAAATAGGTAATTTTTTATTATGCTATTTCTCTTGGAAGATTCCCCTAGATTAATACCAATCTTACATTTTGAAATAATGTTGTTTTCAATGGTATTATTCTCACATTTCCAACCTTTAAATTGTATACCTGGTGATAGCGATCCATATATAGTGTTATTTTCAATTCGAGTATACGAGGTTTCTTGTCCTGCTAGAATAGAGGTCTTCTCCAATGTATTATTGAAAATAAGCAGGTTTTCACCTAGGTATTCTATATAAATCCCACCTATCTGACACTTTGCTATAAAATTCCTGTATATTGAGGAATTGAAAACATTATCGAGGGATATTCCCCGTTGAATTGAATAAACCATTCCAGGGATAGTTCTATACTGAGTGATAATATTATCTTTTATTATGTTGGAATGAGTATTCTCGAGGCTTATCCCAGTCACATCGGCCTTTAGATGATTATTTGTAATATTTAACTTATCACCTCCTCTTATTGCTATAGCTACAGCACAAATAGTTATATTATTTCGATCTATTGTTAAATTTCTTGTATTAATGCAGTATATAGCTGTTTTCGGGTTAATCAACGTATTATTATTAATTTGAATATTACTACAACCTATCAAATATATTCCATATCTTCTTAGGTCATTTGCATTTAAGAAATTATTTTCTATAATTAAATGAGATTCCGTGTTTGAAATTTTGATCAAACCAGTTGAAATAAAATATGAATCGTTTGCTGTAATATTTAGGACAGTAATTCGGTATGGATTTGCTTTTGAACCATTTCCAACAGCTACAAAATTCCCTAATTCTTCATCACCATCAATCTCTATTGGAATACTGTGATAAAATGCTGGGGTGGCTGAAATTTTTATAGGAAGAACCTTTAATTCAGGAGTATCTATGCTATAAAGCGATAGAAAAAAAATAAGGACTATAGCACAATAGCTTGCCTTTCTCATTTCTTCATTCCTCCCCTTTTACGAATTTTCTTCAAGAATTGTAAAACTAGTTGAATCGCCAGAACTGAGAACACTATTTCATTAGTAACTATAGATGAGGATTGATAGGATTTCAATGTAGTAAGAGAAGGAATTACTATTATGGGAGGATCGCCATTATAAAAAACCTCTATTGAGGTATTTGTCAGCTTTTTGAATTGTAAATTAGGATCTAAATCTGTAAATTTTATTAAATATCTCGGATCGACTTGATGAGATAGGTATTTCCCGTTAATTTTTTCTTCTCGAAATTCTCCCCAACTCTCATCTTCATCAAGAAAATGATAGAAATATTCTCCTGGAATATAAATTATGGCGAGCTGTCTTCCAATTTCTAATTCTTGTGTCCAGTAGAATACTGGCGATACATAATAACCGAATAATTTAAAGCTAAATTCTCCGACCATATTTCTTGGAGAATCGATTAGAAAGACAAAGCGAAAATCATCAATTTTTTGGTTCCCATCATTATCAACTGGAAGCTGATCTAAACATGTCATAAGATCTACCTCGGCATGATCATCGTTAAATTCTATAGTGAATCCAAAGGTTCCATTGCCTCTAAATGCATTAATTATTAATAAAAAATCGTCTGCATACCATGCATTGAAGTGGATAATTTCTGGATATACCTCCTCCTCGGCTCTCGCCACTACATCAAAATTGGAATCGAAAATATAAACATCAAAATCCGTAGTATTCTCTGCAACTAGATTTATTGTTACTTCTTCCTCTTTATGAAGAGGGAGGAGATAAAGGAGAATGTCTTCTTCTTGAAGAAAATCCTGAATCATGCAGTCTGATTCGATTAGAAATGAAGGTGGTGTATATACAATCGCTTGGTCTGCGAAATACTTTGCAGTGTTAGCCCATCCGTTTTCTCTACCAAAACTTGGTACAGTTTGATATTCCTCGATCCACAATCCTTCAAGCCAAGGTAGATATATTGTTAAACCATGTGAAGAAGGGACATAATCCACCAGATGATCTTCCCACATTATTGACTGTGAGATTATTTGTTTGAGTTCCTCCGTATTACTCGCAAGAGATGGTTCTATCTCTGAAGATAAATCTAAAAATGCATACAGATCTATTTGTTCTGCTAGACCGTAATCAGAAATATTTTGAACTTTTTCATTCAAATTACGTATTACATTTGAAGGGAGTAATGTTATCTCATTTGCGAATGTATCAATTTTCTTTGCTATTTCCTCGATGAGTGTCAAATCAATTACAGCTATTTCTGTTACATCCCCGATACTATCATCAATAAATTGTTGCTGAAAGGTGTATTTGGCGATTGAAGTTGATAGAATGGCAGGAGAATAGTTCTGTCCTGTTTTGATTCGATTTTTTAAATCGTTCAAGAAACCTGTATAGTAGAATCCAGTTCCTGCAATGCTATCTTCTGTTGCAACCATATAATCTGCATACTGCCGTATTGAAAAAGCAACCTCAAAACATCCCATAAAACAGGCATCAAATGCGATGACATCTAGCTTGATTGGTAATTTTTTTAGGACTGTGGTCAATTCTGTTTCCGTTAGTGCATCTCCAAATGACCTATCGTCCCAACATATGCTTTTTCGGAATTCGGGGAGAAGGAATTCGCGAATTCTGTTATAATTAAGGCAAGTGCCGCTCTTCAGGCTTTGATATTCATTATAATCTGTTATCCCAGTCTCCCAGCCCAAACCATGATTCCAGAGAATTAAACAATAATGCTCTGCTGGAAAATCTTGGATCGAGCGAAGTATAAATCTTTCCAAGGTTTTAGGATCTCCCATATTCAATTCCCCCCAGAATTCCTCATCATGAGATTCAATGTCCCCCATTACTCTAAAAATTGTTGTATCAGACCAATGAGTCTTACTATCCCTGATTGCTGGTTCCCATCCATCATATAAGGTAGTTACAGTCATTAAACCTGTATCATATTTACCGATTGCACTTGTAATTTCGGATAAATCATCTTTTCCACAAGATTCAAGATCATTATCTGCAGCTATATAGATCATGATAGTCCATGAATTGGAAAACTTTATAGATCCTTTGTGAGGTTTTAAGCTAATGAATGGGTCGTTAGATGCTTTTATAGTTAAATTTTTTTCAACAAACAAAAAATTGTCTTTTAAAAATGGATTAAATAGAATAATTGTTATCAATGATAAAATGATAATCTCTTTACTGATTAATTTGAAATCTTTAATTTTTATTAAATTCAAAAGAAATTTGAAGTTAATTACTATCACAATACTACCCTCTTGAACTCAATTCAATGAACTTTGCTAAAGTGCTTGATATCAATGAATAGGGGCTTTTTAAACTTATATATAACTCAGAATTTTTAGAATATTGTTCAGAACTAATAGCACTGACTAAAACCCTTTAATATTGAAGATTCATGGATTAATGACCTTAAAGAACGATTTTTCCTTAAAAAGAAGTAGTAATATTCCCTTTCTAAATTTAGACTGTAAAAGGTGATAATTAATCCAACATATGTGTCGTGGTGAGTTAATAAAGATCACCTTATAATTAAAAGATGAATATTTAGGGATTTCAACTCATTATTATATGTTTTATTGTATTACGGATTACTATACAAGTCTATTAAACAAATCCACGTACTGTACAATACTTAAAAACGAAAAAGAAAACAACTCACATCTTTTGGAATCAGATATGAAAGCTGATGAATTTGTCCATCACCAGTTACATTAGTATGGATATTATTTGGCTATGTACCTTTTTATTGGAACATGTATGTTTGTAATCAGATTTGAAGATTTATAAATACCTTAATCTCCATGAACTTTTGACAAAAACTAATAGAGGAAGGCTTCTATGAATCCTTATAGTTCGTTTTTAAAACCATCTGAGCTGTCATTGATTGTAGGCCGACAAAATTATGAAAGACGTTTTGAATCAATTTTATCTCAATTTCAAGCTGACAAATTTAAACAAAATCTCGTAATTATATCTGGTCCACCTGGGATTGGAAAATCTAGTTTATTAGACCTTTATAGTGAGATAATAAAACGTGAGAAGCTAACATATCTTCAGCCTACAGTAAAAATGGGAAAAATGAATCTTTCATTTTTTCGTGAATTATATCAGGTGCTTTCACCCTATCTAGAACCGGAAAAGAAATCATTCTTCCAAAAATCTAAGGAATTACAAGTAAAATCTGTTACTTCTCATTTAGATTCTTCAGAAATAGTTAATACTTTTATTAATAACTTAAAGGTAAGGCCCCTTAAGATTCCAGTTATAATTTTGTTAGATCCTATTGATCGGATAGTAGACACAAATCCTTTTATTCTTGATATTTTGAGGGATTTAATAAGTTCTCTTCGTGGTAAATTTCCACTTTTTTTCATTATTGTCGTGCAAAATTATAATACCTCCTTAATGAGAGAGATTATTCAAATGGGAGAACATATCGTTGTAGAAGCCTTGAGTCTAGCTGATTCAAAATTATTACTCTCTAAGCTATTAAGAGATCCCTTTAAAATTACTGAACAACTTCAGGAGGATTTTATAAAGCAATCTGAGCTATTTCCATTTCATATTCTTTTTATTTCAGAGGTTTTAGCTTGGGTTACAGAAAAAATAAGAAATGAAGGATTTTCAGGAAAAGAAAGCACGATTTCTGAATTAGCTCAGCCATTTATAAAGAAATTTGCCTTAAGAGCTTTTATCCAGGAAATATTTAGTATCTCAGAAGAAGAAGATGACACCATTCAACTTATGCTTAATTCTCCTGTAAATGCTGTTCATAAAGATGTTTTTAGCAAGGAGATGACGCGGAACAGTCTAGAAACACTACAAAAAAAAGGCTTAGTTATTAAACAAGGTGATTATTATCAATTTTCTAGTTATTCTCTCTATTATTTTCTAGGTTTAGGCACTAGGGTTGTAGAGAAATCAACTGAAATTGAACTCTTACTAAATATTATCGAAAATGATATTAAAATGACAGTCGATATTAATACGAAAGTTCTGGTACGATTAGAGCAAATAGTTCTTTCTACAGTTGATCTTGGTGATTTTTCCCTTCCAAATCGTGCTAAAGTTTTGTTTACTTCTGTTTTAAACCAGAGAAAGTATTATACCGCCTTTAGATTGGCGTTATTAACTGGAAATCTTTTTCGTATTGCAAAAGATGTGTATAGAGGTGGCCAATTTTTGGAAGAGTGTGCACAGAGTTTTTATACTTATAATAAAGTCAATTATGCAAAATATATGTATCAAAAAGCCTTAGAAGCGTATCAACATGCTGATAAGAGGAAAAGGCTACGAAATACCGCACAAAAAGCAGCTTCAATTTATCTAGATGAAGCCCTACAATATATTAATCAAAATCAATTAGAATTGGCACGGGCCTCATTCTATCACTCAATTCAGCTCTTTAAGCAAGCTGATGACTTTCAGTCTGCTAGTGAGGCAGTAGATAAAGCAATCCTAACGTACAAAAATCCTGATCATAAAAAATTCTTTAAAAAGTTATTACCATCATTTGAACCATATATAGAATTAAAAAACAGCTAAAATGATTACATTCGGTATGATTATAGGTGAAAAAATTTGAATGTTGAACATAGTAGTGAAAAAAAGAAAATTCAAGATTATAAAGTAAATATTGCATCAGAAAAATCGAAGCTTGAACAACGTATTTTTAAGTTCCAAGAAGAAGGAAAAACAGCATCCGAAGCATTTAATAGAACGTTAGACCACTCAAAAACTAAAGTATTAACTGAAATTAGATTATTAAAACAAGTTATTGACCAATTAACTGAGAGTCTTGAAGATTATAAAAAAAAGTCTCTAGAGTCCGATAAAGCAGTATTACAGGATCGGTTAGACAATCTTTTAGGTGATATAGTCTCTGGAGTTAATGAACTTAAAAATGAATTAACGAACTTATCTAGCAAACAAGAAAAAGAAATATCTGAAATCTACTCAGAAATGCCAGAAAGATTAAAGACTGGTTTATCAGATATCTATGCTAGTCAAAGAGAGCAGATCAATCAATTTGAGAAACAATTTCTATCGCAAGTAGGAGAAATATTGAGAGAAGTATTAGGAATTGTCGAGAAAGAGAAAATTTCCCAAGAAGAATTAACTAATGGTATTTCTTCTTCAATTCACAAGTCTTTAGATGATTTTCAGCAGAATATTAGTAAGCTAACAAGCACTAAAGAGAATGAAATAAATAAAATTTTTCCTGAGATTAGTACAAAATCAGTTAGCAGAATAGAAATCGCGAAAGAAGATTTCAAGTCAAATTTAAACAGTGCAACTGCTAACTTAGATGAAAATTTATCCCATCAGAAATCAGTCAATCTGGAATTGCTAAATAGTCTTAAAAATCATCTAGATCAATCAAAGTCAGAGTTAAAAGGACATCTGGAAAAATTACAGGTTGAAACAATTGAAGATTGGAAATCAAGACGGACTGAACAATTAGAAACGTTAAAATCCGATCAAGATTCAACCTTGGCAAAATACAAGAAGGATCTTACAATAAATGAATCATCTCAATCAAAACTCTTATCTGACTTAGAACATCAGTTCCGATCAAATCTTTATTCAGGTATTGATAATATTTCCTTAACATTTACACAATTTCAGGACTCCTTTATTGAAAAAATTAATGATGTAATTACTCGTTTAACTAATTTTCGGGATGAAATGAAAGAGACTCTTGATATTCTACTAATAAGTAATCTCAAAAAAATAGGAGAAATCGGTAAAGAAACTGAGGAATATCTTCCAGAAATATTAAAGAAAGTGTCAGATGAATACGAACTAAGTCGTAAAAACACTCTTACAGATTTATCTAAGACCGTCAAAGATCGCTATGGCGCAATCAGTGGATATGTTGATCAATTTGATACGACTTTAGACGCAAAAATGAAAAAATTGGTTGCTGATCTTGATGTTTATCTGATTAATTTCAGTAAAATTCTTGATCAAAACATGGAAAAATCAATTAACTCCAATAATTCTACACTGGATCAACTTAGAAACAACATTGTCGAGTCATTCGATACCCTTGAACAAGGTCAAGATAAGAATCTGGAAAATTCT
This sequence comes from Candidatus Hodarchaeum mangrovi, assembly GCA_016839515.1. Taxonomy (GTDB): domain Archaea; phylum Asgardarchaeota; class Heimdallarchaeia; order Hodarchaeales; family Hodarchaeaceae; genus Hodarchaeum; species Hodarchaeum mangrovi. Next base: position 12,622 of record JAEOUE010000281.1, on the reverse strand, counting down.
TTTCATGATCTTAAAAATATCTTACAGTCAGAACAAACTAAGTTAATTACAGCAGTTAATTCACTAGAACCCATGGTAGAACAACATACCGTAAATCATCGTTTAGCTATCGATGAGAAGGTGGAAGAACACTCTAAAAATCGTAATACAACATTCAATGAGCGTGAAAAGGGGATAAGAACCCTAGAAGATGTTACTAATAGTACTATTCGAAATATTATTGAAACATCTCAGGATCAGCTTGATGAAAATTTAAAAGGAAGTGAGGGTAAAATTACAAGCTTGGTTGATGGCTTGGGGGATGAACATAAAAAAGAAGTCACAAAATTCAGATCTCAGGTGAATCAAGAAATTAATGCCAAACAAAAAATGCTTGATGAATATCTAGCTACTTTAAATGATAAATTCATCAAATTCTTTGATGATCAACTTCAAACTCTTAATCATTTCATCAAAGATAGTCGGTCAAAGAGAGATACTGTGGATACCATCCGTAAAGATCTAGATAATAAAATTGAGGAAGTAAACAGTTCTATTGAATCAGCTACTGCAACGTTACATGACAATTTTAATATTAATTCACAGGCCATTGTAGCCTCAGCAAATCAGGTTGTTCATTCCATTGATGAATTAATCAAAACTTTAAGATGAACTATTTCTTCTAAGAATCTCAAGAAGTCCACTTATGGAATGAGGGGTAGATATCTTCATGACAAACTATGCACATATTATCAAAATCTGTTTCATTGGGACCTCTCATCAATCGATTACAAAATTCATTCAGACTGGGATTGGTAATGCTTATGATCCACGCTCAAAGTAGCTAAGTCATGTGTAACCCATTCATGGAGTTCGTCTTAAGAATATGATAATATCAAGAAGTCCAAGTATCTGGAAATAATAGTATGGGAAAAACTCCTCAGATCCTCCGTTATCTTCGATTTATCCACAGTTACACAAGAAATTGCCTCTTTCTGTTCGTTTATTAAGATCCCTGTTTTTTATGTCCCTCATGAGTTTCCTTCAAAATAATTTCAAATATATTGCTATAATTGGCACGGTAGTTATTATTTCGGGAGTAGGAATCACAGCTATCGTTCTCAACTCTAATGATGGGATTAAGATTGAGTTATTAACTAATGCGGGAGTCATGATCAAAGCAGGTGGTACAAGAATCTATATCGATCCCTATGATTTACCTTCGTCCTATTCAGCTTATCCTGCTGATGCAGTTCTCATAACTCATGAACATGGGGATCATTATGATCCTGATTCTATTGATTTCATTAAAACAGATAGTACTGATTTTTATTTTCCCGCCATCATGAGTACAGAAGCATCGCTTTATGATGCTACTTCTGTAGCCCCAGAAGACACTTTTCAGGTCAATAATTTTAATATTCGGTGTTTTTATATGTATACCATGCCTGGTTCGATTGATTCAAGCCATCCGCAGGAAAATAACTATACTAGTTATATCATTGAATATGAGGGCTTTACAATTTTTCATGCAGGGGATTCATGGAATATTGCAGAGTACACACAGTTGCATGGGGAGATCGACTTGGCGCTTTTGCCTCTTGGCCCTGGATGTCAAACTATGACAGGGGAAGATGTTGTTCTTGTAGTAGATACACTTGAGCCAACTTATTTTATTCCAATTCATTTCACGGATGAGGCTAAAGATTCCTTTACTCTCCTTTACCAAGACAGCGTGGAAGCATGTGGGTGCCAATTTATTGATCTCGAATATTTCCATTCCAAATCATTTTAATCGTGAATTAGTTTTAAGAATTTCAAAGATTATTTATTTTTTATACTGTTATTAGCTGTTCATGAATCTATGAAGAAGCCTAAGGAGGTTTAACGTTAAGATAAAAGTCCTCCAGTTATTTTTTTATTATTTGGAGTATAGAGTAAGATGTCTAATGTAATTCATTTTGAAATAGGTGTTGATGATATTAATCGTGCAAAAAGATTCTATGAGAATGTTTTTGGATGGAAAATTAGAGAATTTAGTAACAATTCAATGTTTATCTTTCCTGAAATAAAAAATGATATTGGTTCAATAAATGAAATCAGTAATCTTACTTCTATTGGCATCGGAGTCCTAAACCAAAGACAAAATCAAGAAGGAATATCTATTACGATAAGTGTGGCCAACATTGACAAGTCGAGGAAGATAATTGAGGAAAATGGAGGAAAAGTATTTTCACCCAAAATACCTGCTCAGGGTGTCGGTTTTTTCACAATTTGTCAAGATACTGAAGGTAATGTTTTTAGAATAATAGAAATAAATTCTTTAGCTGACGTGTTACTTTGGGAAGATTTTTCAGATGAAAAAGAGGATCAACCAACACTAGTAGAGCAGTTAGGTTACCCCAAAGATGCAATCCTTGTAATTGTTCATGCGGATGATATTGGGATGCATCCTAAGCAAACTGATGGTGCTTTGGATGCAATGAACTATGGCATGTGTAAAACAGGCAGTATTATGGTACCTTGTCCCGATATAAATAGAGTTCTTGATATCTGGAAGAATAATCCAAACCTTGATCTTGGAGTTCATCTAACATTGAACAGTGAATGGGGTAAATCACATGGATGGACTCCTCTATTGTCAAAAGAAGAAGTACCTAGTTTATATAATCCTGAAGGTTATATGTGGCAGTTTGAACATGAATTACGACAGAATTTAAATGTGGAAGAGGCAATTAGAGAATTGGAAGAACAGATTGTAACAATTCTCAAAACAGGGCTTAAACCTACCCATATAGATGACCATATGGGTTCTTACTTTCATCATCCTGATTTAGGAAGGGGAATAGAAGCACTCTCAAAAAAATATAATTTACCAATGATACCTTATTTCAGAGATACAGCACGTAAAAGAGGGTATGTTTATCCAAACACTTTTTGGCAGTTTTCATTAATAATAGGAGAGACTTGGAATCCTAGACTTCGTGAAGAGAGATACCACAATTGGCTTAAGAATCTGAAACCAGGAGTTCATGAGGTTGTTACTCATATTTCATTTATGTCTGAGGAACTAGAAAAAATACTGGAGTCTGCTGGTTCAGCACATGCGTATTGTAGAAAAGGTGATTATGACGTTTGGACAAGTCAAGTAACAAAAAACCTTGCAGATAAACTAGGAATCATTTTTATAGGTTATAGAGAACTTCAGGAACTACAAGCTAAAAACTGGGGACTTGAAACAGATGGAGTATTATATTAACGAAGTATTGATGTTCTCAAAAGTATTAATTCTAAGAAGAAGCATATTACAAGTATAACCCATTAGAAGTAAAATTTTCAATGATGTTGGCAATTTCTAACCCAATTTCATAGCTTTTGAATGTAAAAAACTCAGGATAGTTGGAATATGTTCAGGTGAAGCGCTATTAAAACTGTTGAAATAAGAAAGTACTTTTTGGTGCTGTTTTGATCTTAGATTGTTTAATCATTTTCTAAACTTCACGGTTATATTTCCTTTTACCTAGAAATCCCGTAAGATGTGACTTTCTTGTTTCTCGTTTAAAAAAGTAACTCTAACATTTTGAATTGTAAGAAACGAATTGATTTTTCCTTAACCAACAAGAATGGCGTATTTAATCTGGCAATCTTTTGAACGAGATTTTAAAACTCAACCTACAATCTTTTTAAGAAAGCCTTCGCTAAAAGGAAGCTAACTGAGGGATACAATAAGGTTGTCAACATAAAGAACGGCCCTGCAATTGATTCGTTAGAGTTCATTGGATGGGTTATAATGGCATAACCAAACGCATCTATGATGTAGTGAGCCAAGATTCCAGGTAATACACTTTCACATTTAACTACCATATAACCCCATATCAGTCCAAAGAGAGTAGACATCATGAAATAAAAGATCAGCATTTCTATTGGTTCATTTATGATCATGAACGCAATAATATGAAAGAATCCAAATAATATGCTGCTAACTAGGATCGCAAAATTAGCGGAATATTTTGTCTTCACCGATTTTAAAATTACCCCTCGAAAGGTTATTTCTTCCCATATCCCTGGGGTGAGCGCATACAAAAATATAAACCAGCCAACGCCTGTTGCAATATCAGGATTTCTAAAAATTATTTCAAGGTCTAATTTAAACGCTCCTAGCCCAGAAGCTACTATAATGCAGATTATAAAATAGCATATTGGAGATAAAATTCCTGCTAAGAATGTTTTCCTTATTGAAACGCCTTTACTAAGCCATACATCAGTCCTTATATATTCTTTGATAGATATAGGACTTTCTGATACATATTTCATCAATAAAACAATTATAATTACTATAATTGCCCCAGAAAGAAATCTAACAGAGAAATCTCCAAAATATACTAAGATAGCTGAGACTCCAGCCGTTTTAAGGTTATTTTCTACCCTAAAAATTATATTTATACTTAAAACGAAGCTGAAAATCACAGTAATTAGAAATCCAGTTAGTAGAGGATAATCAGTTAACTTTAATTTAGTTTCTGCTAAGTTCATTTTAATATCCTTCTTTAAATGAACAGTAAATATCATTAGAACTGAGAATTTTATTACACTTTGAATATTGAAATTTATTCACTCAAATCTACATCCCAAGTATCTTTTTTTCTCCTAAGGCTTGATGGTATACAATTATTTTAAAATATATTATGATTAAGGCATATAAAAAAGGAAATGAAATAGTATTTTTTTCTCTAACATCGCTTTGATGTTGATCAGATGGTTAGAAACTCTGATACTATTGAAGAAATTCAAAGTGGAGTGTATGGAATAGCTTGAGCACCATCTTTCATTCTAGACTTTCAGAACATCATATCTTAAGAGAATAAAATCCATTTTTATGTATCTCAATTATAATATTTTTCTAATAAAAATTCAAAAGTTCTTCAGAAAATTATTACTCCTGTGACAAACTAAAGGATTTAAATTTAAATAACAATCAATTATATTATCTACTAAAGAAAATTAAGAAATGAATATCAGAGATTGATTAATGAGCCCTAAATAATTTTCAGCATATGGAGTTATAATATTTGATAGTCCAAGATCGAACTTTACCCTTTAATTACACTATTGGTCTACCTATGATCTTTTACTGGCTTTTAATCTGTATAATTGGGATTTTATTAATAAGCACTAAATCATTGACGAAAAGGGTCAGAGTTTTCATCTTGACTATTACATTCTTACTTGGGATCCTATTTGGGGGATTACCCAATCCCCTGATGCCTATTCAGCAAACTTTAATCGCACTTGGAGTAAAACAAATTATATTATTCCTTATCCCCGCATGGATGATTCTTAGTCTTTTATTTGTAACCTCTTTTCTTGTTGGAAGAATTTTTTGTGGTTATGCTTGTCCTCTTGGTGCTTGGCAGGAGTTGTTGTCATCTATTAGCTTTAAGTCTGATATGGAGAGTCAACAGAAGGCAAAATTAAGAATCGATCTCCCTACAAAGTTTGCGACACGAATTAGATGGATCTTTGTAGTGGCCCTATTTTTTCTTGCATTTGGGTTTAATTGGATTCTATTAGAAGAGATAAATCCTTTCACTGGTTTTTCAAGCCTTCAGAGTATAAATTCTTTTGTAATTACCTTACCCTTTATTGCATTTAGTATTGTATCGGTTTCAAGTATCTTCCTTTATCGTCCTTGGTGTAGATTTCTATGTCCTTTTGGAGCGGGATCAGCATTCTTTACCCGGTTTTCTGAAGATAAGTTCATTCGCACAGAAGCGTGTACGGATTGCACATTATGTGAACAAATTTGTCCCACACAAGAAGCTTATAGAGATAGTCTCAAAGGTGAATGTTATTATTGCAATCGATGTCTAGACATTTGCCCTCATGATGCTATTAAGTTTACAAACGAATAATCCTTAAAGGATTAGTAAAAAACATTATTGCTTTCGTGGATAAGCTATGATAATTCCAACAAGTCCGAGGATTAATATGATGCTATGAAATCCTGCGGCAGTTCTGGTAGTGGTAGTTGCTTGAATACTTGTATCGGTGGATGTGGTTTGCTGAGTTGAGCTAAGGGTCATTGTTGATGATCCTTTAGCACTAGGCATTTGATTAAAGCTATCGGATGACCCATATGCCCAAATAATTTTAAGTGATCCTTCTGAGGGAATATCATTATCATAGTCTTGATCACCAGTTATAAGAAGACGTGAAAATTCGATTGTTGTGCTTGTTGTATCCTCTGATCCATTATATTCTAAAATATCGAAGGTTCCCCCTTGAGTCGTATCCTCAGGATGATCAATGCCTATTAGCGAAAGGGAATAGGTATCCTTGATTACAACTGTCCCAGTTGGCTCAACCCAGGCATAGATCACATCTGCATCTAACATCATGTATGATGGTTCAAAACCAATAGCTACCCAGCCTGTAGTCTGAGCCCAAATGCCAATCGAAATAGTAGTTGATGCAATAACTTCCCAGTAGAGTTGATACTTTCCTCCAGCAAATGATTGGGATGAGCTATATTCATTCGGACTAATAGCACCATCTATTACTGGAGTCTGCCTGACGACTGAATTAATTCCTTTTAGACTAGATCCAGACGCAATTATAAATAGAATTATTAGTAGAAAGGGAATTGAAGTAAGACGAGTTAAAATTGTCTTGTATATTAGACTCACCATTTATTTTAGACAATATTGTTATTAGATGAATAGTTTAAAACAATTGTTGATAAATCTCCTCGTATTAGGAGTCAGAGGAAATGATTCTAGAATTTCTAACTTCTATCTGGTATTCTCAATCCTCTTTGTTCTTGGTCTTCCTTCTTGCGAGGGTTCTCCCTACCTATCTCTGATTAGAATCTTCATACTTTTGTCTCCATTGTTTGTCCCTGACTGGTACAAAGAATTTAGAAATTATAATTCCTTTTATTGAAATTACTATCGTTCTTGTTGGTTTCATTATGAATCTGTAGATGTCACCTCTGAAGTAGCTTATGTATAGCTGAACAATGGACAACTATTATTATTTTGATTATAATTTAAAGAATATTAATGAACTGGATGTAGTTGTTAAGCATTTTTTACGTGAAGTTCTAAATTTAGATCATAATAGTATGGAAATTAAAGAATGAGACATAAACAGAACGATTCAATCTTCAATCATGGCTGGTTGAATCTTGAGGATTATAAATGCTAATCTCCTAGACTTCCTGATATTTAAAATTTAATGATTTTTTCTCTTTCTAAATCGATACGCAACTAGCATTCCTATGATAGGAAGAAAAACTGGAATTATATTAGCTTTTGAGGTAGTGGATGTATAATAGTAGACGTCCGACCATGATGTCAACCATCTAGGCTGAAATTGTCCATAGCCCGTAGCGATAGAATCAAAAACAAGCAATTGATCATCTACTGTCAATTGGACTGCTATTGTGAATGTACACCAGGTTAGTTGAGAAAAGTTATGCTGCCAATATTGCCGTGGTAAAAGGGTTATGGGGAGGCCTTCTTCGTTAGAAATCGTCAGGTTCTTTTCAAAATAAGTGTAATTCTCAGGAAGATGTCCAGTTGTGATTACAGTAACTTGTTCAAGTGTATGAGACACTGTATCAAAGTTAGCAACCCCTAAAGAGAATGCTCTTATATTGCTCCAAGAATCCCAATAGGTTATCGCTCCCGAATTATTTACGTACCCCCCATATGCTTCATGTGTGAAATCGAATATACAAACACTAATATTGAGGGTGGATATAGTAAGAGTCCATATACTGCCGAAACTGTTTAGTATAAGGAGTATCACTAGCGAACTATAAATAATACCCTTTCTATTACCCAGATTAAAACTTGTTATTTTACTGAAATCCAATCACTTCTCCTCTTGGTAGTAAAAATCGAGATTGACAGGCCTTTTTCTTTTCTATTCTATATTTTCTAGAATGGCTTATCCTACTAAAAAACATTTTCTTCGAAAAGATTAATCGTTTAGAAAGTCGAGGGTATCTGACGATCCATTCCTGTATGACCCCTTAATGAAAAAGCGCTTTAAATGGGATTATGTGATGAATTATTTTAGGAGGATCTAGTAGCGTTTCTAAAAGGGTGAAATAATCTGATACATAAGTTACCCCCTCATGTGTATTGGCACCCATGCACCATTATCTTACTCACCAGACTCCAGACCTATACAAATTAATTATATGGAAAAAAAGTATATATAATAAAGAAATTTCTGTACATCTTAGTAACCTATAATTGATAATTGTCATAATGATAACAGCAATTTTATTTCGTTGAGATGTATATGACAATGGATCTATTAATTTCAGGTTTTAAAAATAAGAGATATCCGCTTTTTCTATCTCTTTTAATTATAATTCAATGTTTTTTAATTATTGAGAATGTCTCGTTGAATAGATCGTTTTTTACTAATTCCCCTCCACGGATTAAAATTACTAGCGAGTCCGTTAATTACTGTATAATCGATAACTTATTATATCCAATGTATAACACATCCAAGATTATTGACTCGGTGTTATACCAAAATGTGTTTTATGCTATTATTATGACAAACAATAATAACGGGTCTTTAGCTTTATTATCTATTATTTTAACCGATGACTATACAGAAATCTCTAATCTCAAAGTTATAGATCTCATTATTCCCTCTTATTTTAGTGGATTAACTACTAATGGTACGCATTTCTGGTGTTTAACACATCGATATTTAGAGAGATATGATAGTCAAATAGAATTTAACAATATCTCATTCTATCCGAATATATTCTCCCTTGTGGGGTTTAATTCGACGGGTGGTCTCTTCTTAAATCATACTTTTCCGATTGATACACTTTATACTGAGGAGCTTATTAACAGCTTAACCCCCATCAAAGATCATTTTGATCATCCTTCAAATGACTTTATTATCCCCAGAAAAGTCATTTATTTAAACGAATCATTATCTATTTTTTGGTCCCATGGAAGTTATCTCACGTCCATTTCAGTATATAACGTTCATGATTTGCATCTTAAATATATAATGGGATTAGCAAACATTATAGATAGTGACACTCAGTTTTGGCGTGTTTATATTAGCAGTATTACTCTTGACCCATCAAATAAATTTTGGGTTAAGTTATCTCATTATGATAAAACTAAAATTGAGATTTTAGGATATTATCGCGTTATCCTAAATTTCACTACTCTTGAAAATGAATTATATCTATTTAATTACGAGAATGAAGATTGGGGTAACTTGACTGACCAGTCATTTATCAATGGTACATATTCCGACCTTTTATTAACAAGATCTGATGGTAGTAAACTTTGGCTTGCTTCTTTATCCGAGAATTTTCATGTTGGTTATAATCAGACTATTATCAGATATCTTGAGGGTACATATGGTACGAATTATAATTTGTTTGCCATATATTCTTTTAAGACTAAGAGTTTTCCCTACCCATATGACTGGATGCCTTTATTATTCCCGTCAATTGTGATTATTTCAATAATCCTTTTAGTTTTGTACGCAGGGTCTCGGAAGAATCCTTAAAGCAAAAGATCTCCTCTTTTGCAGTAAGTACCACAGACTCTTTTCTAATTTAGCTACTCATTTTCAATGTAAGAACTACCACGGGACTGTTTGTGCTGATTGTCAGGTTGTTGGCGTCACCACTTGCCCTATGTGTCGTGGCGAGATAAAACCTATCCCCATGTTAAATCTATGTAGTCCTGGTTTTAAAGAACAATTCCTTGCTTTACAGGAAACAGCATTTTGAACATGAATTTAGTTATCCCAGTTTGTATGATTCGAATATGATTCTTGATAGACAAATAGAATACATAGAAATAATACTCAAGTTAATAGAATTTCTGAGGAAGCAATTATATTATTTAATTCGTTCTAAAAGGACTTTGGAATTTGGTTTGACAGTTTTCAGGCTTTCTAAATCTCCTTGAATTTTACCGAAGATGTTGACGGGGGATGCTGGTTTTATTTCATCTAAAGTTGAAGTAAGGGGAGTTTTGCCAAAAAACACGCAAAAACATTGCCCTTCTGGCCAGTAGGCGACATCCCCTAATGCTACAATATTCTTAGCATTCTCTTCAGGCATGCTCAACGGGATAGAAAAATAAATTTCCTCTCCCCAGGTTCTTATTTCGCTTTCAAGTGGTAATAGATTTAAAATTTGAGCTCCACTTTTTGGACTAGAACCTTGAATTCTAATATCCCAGTGATGTGAACCAATCTTCATGCGAATTTGAGATTTTGATTCGTTGTTCATATAAATCCGCCCTATCTATTTTAGGCATTAATCGTTTTTAAGTATATTAAATCCATGTTAATGAGAATTAAATATATTTACTTGCAATAAATTTGAAATCTTTCGAAAATTTTGCTGAGATGAATATTACCTCATTTATTCCAAGCTTTATTTAGCGATTAAAGTGCTTTGGGTTTGATAAATGAAAATCATTGATATTATTCTTGAAATAGGAGACAATATGATAATTTTTCCAAAAGATCCTGAATTATCGCTCAAGATCTTGGGGGGTGAGGGAGCACCAACTAGAGTTGTTTTAATTCATAAGTAGCAATTTACTAATTATGTCACTAAAAATAGGAATGGTGGTGAATATTAAATGATTATTAGTATTATTGGCACTGGAAGTATGGGGATGGGATTAGCCCAACAATTGGGAAAAGCAGGTTACAAAGTTATATTGGGGTCACGAGACCTGATAAAAGCTAAAAATAAAGCCCATTCTATTGATGGAGAAATTACTGGAGGGTCAATAGAGGAAGCTATTGCCTCTGGTACTATTATTATTCCTGCATTAAAATATCCATTGATTTTGGATGTATTAAAGGAACATAGAGAGTCTTTGGCCAAAAAAATTGTTCTAGATATTTCTAATCCTGTTGGAGTGAAAATTGATAAAGACACTTCAACAGCAGAAGAGATTGCGAAAGTTATTCCAATGAGTGTAATTGTGAAAGGGTTTAATACAGTCTTCTCTAATATTTTGAAAACTACTCCACGATTTGGGAATCAATACGCGAATTTATTCATATGTGGAGATGATAAAGACTCTAAAAGTATTATCATGGAAATTGGAAGAGTTTTAGGTTACGATGCTATAGATATAGGCCCTTTAAAAGCTGCACGATATTTAGAAGCTTTAACACTTTTCCAGATCTATTTAGGAGAGGAATTAAATAATTGGAACCTTACTCTTAAATTGCTTATTCGTGAATCATAAAGGTTATTTTTTAAAAAAATAACCCAGTTTCTCAATTATAATTTTATCTAATTGAACAAGATAAAGATTATAAGTGTCCTCCAGACCAAAAACACTTTTGTGTTGAAATAGTGTCTGTAGCCAATCTACCTTCACGTTTTGGTATTTTTTCACAACTGGATATTATCAAACAAGTGATCACCATAAAAGCTTTTGGAGTTTTAGACAAAAATTTGGTGGGGAATGTAAATACCTTGATGATTGCTTTATTATTTTAGTCAACTTGGTTAACAGTTGGAATAATTTTAGGATTGGTTTTTGGAGGATAATTTTCCCAAATTGATAGAACTTTCAGATCGTTCATTCAGTAACTGCGGTTTTGCAAAAAATTTTGAAAAAGAAATTGTATCAAGCTTTGACTTTGATCTTACTGATATTTTTTCTATTCGTTCCATATCATTTGGTTTTGCGTTAAACCGTCCTGATTCACGTGGAGGTCAGGAGAACATCACCCTCAATATCCTACTTAACGAAGATCTTTTTCCAATTCTAAACCATTTCCAACTTGAAATCTTGGCAAGGGTTCATTTAATTCATAAATTGATGGAAAACGAATCAGAGGAAAAAGAAAAAATTTCTCAGAGGATTATTAGCCTTCGTCGATTTTTTTCATCAATCATATTAGCATACCAAGAAATCTATGGTTTGAACCCCCCTATAATGGAAACCCCTGAGATCATTGGATTTAATGGTTGATTAGAATACTATTTAGCTTAATAGGAAAGCAACAAGGTCACTCTCTAACTTCTCCAGAAAGATAATTTAGTATTAATCAAATAAGTGTTTTACTAGACAATATGACTGGAGATCTTGCAGATTTGACTTTCTTTTCATATTTCACCATGGTCAAAAGACAATGTTTTGTTTAGCTATGTAAAACATATAACCCTTCAATAATGGTTATTCAATTGTAGTGAATATTCATGGATGAAGAATTATTCTTCAGATTTATATTGATCCTAATCTATGGAATCTTTGCTGTAGTGAGAGTATATTATAGGAGTCAAGAATTAGGAAAAACCTTTGAACAAGAATATTTTCGGAAAACTAAAGCCATCATTATTCTCATAGTAGCAATTCTAGGTTATTTCTTCTCTCTTATTTTATGGCTTATCTTTCCTCAAACGATTGATATTTTTCAAGTTGAATTTCCATCTATTTTACGCCTGTTTGGAGCAATTATGGCGGTTTTTACAACTATTCTAACGGTATGGATCCATCATACTTTAGGAACTCAATATTCTGCAAGGTGGCGAATACGAAAGGATCACCAGCTGATAACTACTGGTCCTTATAGTCTAGTTCGTCATCCAATGTATACTACACTTAAT
>JAEOUE010000058.1 GCA_016839515.1 Candidatus Hodarchaeum mangrovi | reverse complement strand
TAGTCAACCTGATGTCATCTCTGATCTGCTAAATGCAGCTGCACCTACTGGAGATACCAATCCTGATTTCGATCTACAATTTTATATGAGTTATATGAATAAATCAGGGATCGAAACTGCTTTTTCTGCCTTAGAAAAGTATGAATATGATTTGAAATTTGGTGATCTTTTATCTGACGATGTCAAAACAGTACTTGCCCTCAATCCTGCTTATGATGAGGTGAGAGAAACTAGTATTTTTCATATTAATGCTACTGCACCCTTTCAACAATTAGTACAACATTATACTACTCGATGGAACGAAGATGTCTTTGTTACAAATAACTTTATGTCATTGATTGCCTACTCTTCTAGTCCTAATGATCAAATTATGGATTCAGGAGATGAAATTTACATGGGATATACTTTCAGTGCTCAACAGTTAATTGATGCAGTAAATAACGTTTTAACAGCTAATAGTCAAACATATCAAATTGGTCATTTTGATTATACACCTTATTTTGAAAAGACTCCCACAGGCTTTAAATTTGGCATTGAATATACAAATATGTTCGTTCTATGGCAAAGTCTTGCTATTCCACCAAAAGGAGTTAATATCTTTGGAACATCTGTTCAAGAACAGTATATCCGATCTGAGACAAACGGAATAGTCTTCGGACAAGATATTGTTGCAGCAAGTGTTCTCGATTTTCTCAATTTTGAGTATGTGTTTGAAACGCAAGAAATGACAGCTGAAAATAAATATGTTTTAGGAACGGTCACTACTCATTATAACATTGGAGAAACAAATTTCCTAGTTATAAAAGAGAGTAGTATACCAAGTGCTTCTTGGAGTTTTAATCCCTTTATCGCAACTCCTTCTTATACATTTAATATACCTACTGCTATCGCTAGTCTTCCTATTCCAGGGGCAGCCACTATTCCCTCCGCTGTGACTATTAACCTTCCTGAACTTGCTTTCTATGTTGATGATGATGCTAAGACTAGAATGCACTTAGCAAACAGTTTTGGGTTAACAGTAGCTACTGCAACAACAACATTTGGTGTTTCAGTTGAAGATCCAGCCTATACAGACAACCTAGACCAAACCACTAGTACAATTGATGTTGCGATGGGTGGAAATACCTACTTCTTCACAGAATTCACTGGAAAAAACACCTACAAGCTACTAGGTCTTCAACCTTTGTTTGGTATTGATCCAACAGTTGATCGTCCTGTACATATTCTTCCCTTCGATCCAGCTGGTTGGATATTGACCAATGTTGCACATGCTTACTTTAAAGTTGAATTTGAGTTAGCCTATGGATTCACAAAGTTCCTCGCTCTACAATTGACTCCACAACTATTTTCATTTCCATCGACTGCAGACCTCTATCTTAATATAGTTTTGTACTTTACTTTCACTGAATTCCCTGAGTGGTACGGTGGTGAGATCTTGCACGATCCTTCATACTCAGCTGTTGCAGCACTATCTGTTTCAGGAGCTTCGTCTACTACTGCTCCTCCAGGTGGCGATACAACGGGATTAGGAATACCAGGATTTGAATTAATCTCAGTTCTCCTTGCAATTCCTCCCCTATATGCTTTATACCGTAAAAGACGGTGATAAAGCTTTTCTTCCTTTTTTTTTCAATAAAGTCGGGTAGGGATTTCTGAAGTGGTTTTATATTGTTAAGTCCTCACTGTCTTAGAGTATAATGGAAATATATGATTTAATACTTACTTTTTGAAGATTAAATTTATGGATGAAATTCTTGAATAAAAAATAGATCAAAATTTTTTTAATTCGAATTCCTTTAAAATGAATTAATGAAATTATTAATTATCTCAATTAAAAGTTAATTATTCTTAAGAAATTAACACAAAGAAAGCGAATGATCCATTATGGCAATTATAGATCCCCTCTTAGACCCTTTTAATTTAATTATTTCATTTATTCTAAGTTTTTCCCCTATTATTATTCTTTTTCTTCCCTATCTATTGACCAGAAGGAAAAACGAGAACTTTATTGCCATTCTTTATAATCGTGCTTATATTGGATTTTTTGTGTTTTATCTTGCTTATTTCATTTTTCCCAGTATATTAAACTTCTTAGTACCTAATCCAACTGGGTATTTGAATAAGGAATATTATCCCGTACCAGGAACAAATCAATGGACGACGGAATGGGATTCCGCAGCTGTGGTAAGATTTGGATTAATCTATCTTCCCGTCCCTTTACTTATAAAATATTTGATCGGACACTTCGTTAATTCGATTATTATATATTTAACATATCCTGTGGTAATTTTA
>JAEOUE010000057.1 GCA_016839515.1 Candidatus Hodarchaeum mangrovi | reverse complement strand
TTACCTCCCACTTGTTGAACTTGATAACATAAACGGTTGATGGCATCATTACGTGCCTCAATCGCACTTTGGGTATAAGCTGTTATTTCACCGCCAAAACAAGCCTCACAACCTCCAATACATCTTCCACCCATACCTCGAGATCGAACTGTAATACCAAAAACAATCCCGAGATAAGCTACAATCTCATATCCTGGAATTTCATTCGTTGTTGAAACCATAATTACTTCTTCTTGCAATTTCTGTCCAGACACTTTTTACACCTTTTATTTGGTTAAATGACGCTTTATTTACATTTTAATTTCATTTTGTATGTAAACTTCTTCTACCTTATATAAAACTTGAGATTGAAGAATCCCTTTAATATACTAATTAAGTAAAAATTATTCAATTCCTATGGTTCTAGCTTTACAAAAAGATGATAAAGATAGTATTTTTTGAGGTTATTACCTTTAAATGTATAAAACTGATATATTATATTTGACTTTTCCGAATACTATTGACTTGCAACTTGAATTTAGTTGAAAAAACAAAGATGATCAGAGGAGCAGATAAAATATCCAAATTCCATTAGATTGGGATATAAGAATACATCTCAAAGCGTGAATCAAAATGGCTAGTGAAATGATTTTCATTTTGGAACTTGGACTTATTTTAACCCTAGGGGTAATTGGTTCCGACACTATCAAGAAATTACATTTACCTGAAATTCTAGGCTTTATTTTGATGGGAATTCTAGTTGGGATTTTATTCCGACCTTTTGGATTATTCCAGGAAGATTATACTGATATTACTAACATAGTAGTTGCAATTGCGTTGGGATTTATTGGTTTTAATCTTGGTTCAGAGTTAGATTGGAAAACTATTAAATCAATGTCCAAAAAGGTATTTGTTGTATTAATGTTTGAAGGATTAATAACGTTTTTTATTGTAGGGGCAATTGTGTATCTTATTACTACTGAATTCTATATTGCGTTGTTATTTGGAGCCTTATCATCAGCAACAGCTCCTGCAGGAACTGCTGCGGTTTTTTGGGAATATGAATGTAGGGGTCCATTAACAACAACAACAATGTTAATTTTAGCTTTGGATGATATTTTAGCAATTATTTTAGTTGATTTTGCTCTTGACTATTCTGGAATTTATTTAGAAGGAACAACAGTAAATTTATTTCATTTATTATTCCCAGTTATTTTTGATGTTGGATTATCATTATTAATTGGACTTATTATAGGTATTCCACTATCTTATAAATTAAATAAGGAAGAAGAACATGGGGAATTTGTCGATTTAATAATTGGAACCGTTTTAGTATGTATTGGCATTTCAGGAATACTTGGAATTTCTTATATCCTTCCAACAATGGTTATTGGGATTACAGTAGCAAGTATAACTAAAAAACCAGTAATATCTCAAAGAAAGAAGAAATTATTGGAAAAACTTCTTGAAAAATCTCAAATCAAAGATATGAAATTAGATATAGAACAGGAACTGCTGACAATCAGTGAAGATTCTGTAGCAGAACCTCATCAAGTTTTTCATGAAGTTTTCCGAATAGCATCTCCTATTGTCGCATTGTTTTTTGTATTAATAGGATTAAGTTTAGATTTGAGTTCATTAACCCAGATTGGCTTTTTAGGAATTGTTTACATGATAGGAAGGACATTAGCAAAAACGTTCGGAGCTTATCTCGGTGCTAGTATTGTTAACGCTGAAGAAGTTGTTAGGAAATACTTAGGCCCATGTTTATATTCGCAAGCAGGTGTTGCCCTCGGACTTGCAGTTCTTATCTCTGAGAAATTAACTTTATTAGGAGAACCTACAGTAGGAATTCTTATTTTAAATACTATTACCGCTACTACGGTTATCTTTCAAATATTTGGTCCAATCGCCATAAAATGGGCTGTTGATAAAGCCGGAGAATCCAATATTTGTGATTAGTGTAGAGTTAATTTATTTTTTCTTTCGTGCCCATCTAATCCGCAAACCAAGAAGAAGGCCGAAGATAAATACTATAAAAAGGATATAAAATGTCCAAGAAAGTGCCTGTTCAAACGCAAATCTTAAAATTGCCCAAGGCAGGCTTATAAAAGCAGCCAGAAGTCCGATTATTAAAATTCTTAAACCTGCTTTTTGCCACAACCAAACTAATTCTAATGAAGTGGTTTTCCCCTCTAAGACCTTCATATGGGCTAGTCCCGCTTGAATGTAACAGGCATAAGAAAACATAGCTAATAAAAATAGGATAATAAAGATTGTAAGCATATAAGTAAAATGATTTGGCCACCATTCATTAAGTTGGGGGAACCACTGACGAATTCTATCAGAAATACCAAAATTATCCCCAATTGGTTGATCTAGAAAGCTGTACTGTAATGAACTACTTCTCTCTGCATTGACAGAGACAAGGAAAACAGCAGCAGTAAGAAAAAAACCAGCCAGTATTGCCGCAGCAGTTGAAAAATGCCCCAATAAATCCAAAGCTGACTCTTTAACAAGTAATATTTGATCCTGTTGTTCTTTTTCCAAACCTGATTACACTCCATAATATTCAAACTAAAATATAGAGCAATTTTTCAGTTTTTAATTTTTCCCAATAAGAAAATAAAACAGAATTAGTATGCTCTTGTTATGTTTTTAATTTTTCCTCTCAATCAGGCAGTTAGGTTACAAAAAATGATTATTGAAAGTTTTCTTGCTGAAGATTAATTCCAGGATTAATTATAAGAAATATTTTTTGTTCAGTTTGTGAAAGATTAAAGGAGGTGAATTTATTCCAAATCTTTCGTGCCTCCTCCAGTGAAGGCGAGTAATAATTGTGCAGTGTCTCTTTCTTTATGTTTTTAGAGTCTTTCACTTGAGGATAGACTGAATTAAGCTTATGATTGGTGATGTGAATTATCTCGCGTATACCGACATGATAGTTTTTATCCCGAAGTAACAATAGACCCATTCTATTATGAAGTTTGAAAGCTAAACAGGGAGATGTCACACGAGGAAACCACTCACGACAATATAATGGTCTAACTGGGTGTATCTTACATCGATTTTCATTTAAAAACATACATGGTTTGATTGAGGCAAGTGAACAATTACTTTTATTGTTAAACTGTTTTAGATAATCTAGTGTAATTAATTTTAAATCTAGTGTTAATTTCAATGTAGAGTCAAATAATTCAGGTTCAGGAAAGCTGACATCACGGCAACATTGTCCACATTGTTGACAAAAAATCGGTAGATTTACTGTGTACATCCCACCATCCTCTGTCAATACTTCGAATCTCGAATAAATAATAACATCAATTTTAGGGAATGACTTCATTCTGCTCAACTGAAAAACTTATCGTTAAAAGTGAAATTCGGAATTTTAAGAAATCTTGTGCTAGGGGAGATATGGCTGCTGGAATGGTTTGAGGGATCTTAGCTAAGGTTTTAGCCATCAACTTGTTATCAACGTGTTTTTTACTGTAATTGTCAGCACGAATTTCTTGAAGGAAAAATCGATAACGTTTAATAATTTCTAATAAAGCAGTTGCACCAAAAGTTAGAAAAATAACTACAATGAATAAAAATTGGGCTAATAAGTTAGTAGCAGAAATTTCAGAGTAGTAGACGAGATAAAAAAAGATACAAAATATTCGAAGACTCCTTAGTAGTCCATCCATGCCTGAAAATAAAAACTGAACTTTAATATGATTATGAGTGATGTGCCCCATTTCATGAGCAAGGACTGCTAGAATTTCATCATCATTTAACTTCCATTTGAAATATCTCGAGATTAAGCATGCATAATTCATCCCGTAAGGCATAACGCCAGCTGTTAAGAATAATGAAGGAATTTGAATGTCAGCGAAACGGAATTCTGTTATTTTTTGTTCATTTTTTTGGATATTTAATCTTTGGATAATATCAGAGCTAACAGGTTCTAGTGCAGTGGCTAAAAGTTGTCGTTTTGCATTATTTGACAAGGAAGCAAATATAGCTTGAATGATTAATGATAAACCTAGAGAAATTAAAAGGTAAAACCACGGAGCAAATTGTGTTATCAGGAGACTATTAAATACTAGAACAATAAAAAGTCCTACAAAAAGAATTTGATAAACTAATTTGATAAACACTAAAATTACATCTCTTCCTGAAGGCAAAAATTGAAAATAATGAACTTTCAAAGCATTGTTCCTTAGCTCTAGATATGAGTAAATAAAAATATACAGGAGAAAAATAAAAATTATTGATACTGTTAATAGCAAGATCAATAGCGAATTAATAAAATCTGAAAAGATTATTAATGAAATACTTAGAAGACCAGTAATCAAAAGAGGTACAAATATCGTATAAAATCCTAATACAACCCAATCGATGAGAGGAAGACGTAAAGGAGTTGATGTAGGATTAAATGAGTTCATTTCATTACTTACTTGAAATCCAATAATGTGTTTATATAGTTATTAATTATGAATTTCTGATTTGGCACTATAAATGATTAATGAATTATTTTAGTATATTCTTTATTCCTTTAATAATTTCAATAAAATGTTCTTTTATTATAAAACTGGGAGCTAAATATCCTAACCTCTTTTTTGGAGAGATTGAATTATGGAACCAAACTAGATAATCTTAAAGCATGAAAATATAATTTATATTAATACTAACTATAAGAATTATTCAAAATCAGATAAGAAGTAGATGAAAAGTGACGGAATCACTTAGCTTTGAAAGACGTGAAATTGTCAAAGAACCCTCTACGGATAGAATTCGACAATTACGTGATAAATATTTATCAGAACCTTTGATCATCGATCCTGAGTATATCTATTATTATATGGAGGCACATCGGAAAACTGATGGTATGAATGTACTAGGAAGAAGAGCTGAATGTCATGCCTATGCTTTAGAAAATATAACACCTGTGATCAGAGATAATGAGCTTATTGTTGGAAATAAGACAAGATTTGTCCGTGGAGCCATTCCTTATTGTAATTATGCTTCTGCTTACATTCAGAGAGTTTTTGAAGAAGAACAACAAGAAGCTCAGGATATTGTGACAGATTTAGGAGAAGGAGGTGGTATTGCCAAAGGAAGAGAACTTGCTAGGTCAGGAGAATTTGAACTTTTTTCTCATAAATTTCTTATATCTAAAAATGATAAAAGTAAGCTGAAAGAATGTGCAGAATATTTTAAAGACAAAAATATGCAGGATTTAGGTGATGCTTTATGGAAAACGACATTTTCTGAAGCAGATTACATCGAAAAGGGTTGGGAAGCAGTATTATATACAGCTCCCCATGATCCTGCTCCAGAAGGAAGATATGTTCTTGATTTCGAGTCAGCATTGAATGAAGGATTTTTAAAAATCATTGAAAGAATAAAAATCAATATTTCAAAAACACGAATAACTGACTATAAATCAGCAGAAAAAATATATTTTTGGAGGTCTGGAATAAGAGTACTAGAAGCAACAATTAATTGGGCTAACATTTATGCTAAAGAAGCAAAGAGATTAGCGCAAACAGAAATGGATCCAAAAAGAAAACAAGAGTTATTTATGATTGCTAATACTTGTAAATTGGTACCAAAATATCCACCTCGAAACTTTAAGGAAGCTATCCAAGCTTTTTGGTTTATTTACCTAGCTGGTCATATTGAGGGAGCTCATCTTGGATATTCACCTGGAAGATTTGACAGGTATATGTATTATTTTTATAAGAATGATACAAATATTTCTGATGATGATGTATTAGAGTTACTAGAAGCATTACGTATAAAAATGACCGAAATAGAATATATGGCTTCATTCTCTTGGGAGGGCCTTGGATCAGGAAACTTATTTCAAAATATGATTATTGGAGGGACAGATGAAAATGGAAGAAGAGGTGATAACGAATTATCGATGTTAATTTTGCAAGCAGCTATTAATTGTCAAACTATACAGCCTACCTTATCAATATGGTATGATGATTCTCTTAGTGAGGAATTTCTTTTAAAAGCAGTTGAATGTGTAAAAACGGGATGTGGTTTCCCAGCATGGTTTAATCTTAAGATATATATCCAACATGAATTACAAAAATCTGGATTACCAGTTCCTGTTATTAGGAAATATGCAGCTATGGGAGGATGTACTGAACCAACTATGGAAGGGATGAGTTATGGAATTGTTCAACCAGGATTTATTAATCATGGGAAATTACTTGAATTAGCAATGTATGGAGGAAAAGATCTACGTACAGGTTTGCAATTCACTGAAACAAAGATTCCTCAAAATTATGAAGAATTAATTGAGGCCTATAAGACTCATTTAGAAATAGCTATACAAAATTGGCAATCTTACTGGAACATTGTTATGGCAGCTCATCGACAGACCTGTAATCTAATTTATTCTTCCCTTTTAATCAGAGATTGTATAGAAAGAGGTTTATCTCTTGATGATGGTGGTGCAATTTGTAATGAAGTACCGACTACTCTTTCCACAGGAATGGTAAATGTTGCAAATTCT
Organism: Candidatus Hodarchaeum mangrovi; assembly: GCA_016839515.1. Classification (GTDB taxonomy): domain Archaea; phylum Asgardarchaeota; class Heimdallarchaeia; order Hodarchaeales; family Hodarchaeaceae; genus Hodarchaeum; species Hodarchaeum mangrovi. The sequence continues at coordinate 4,958 of JAEOUE010000057.1, read as the reverse complement.
CTTGCTGCAATAAAAATGCTTGTAGAAGATGAAAAATTATATTCCATCTCGGATATCATGGAAGCTTGTAAAAATAATTTCAAAAACAACGATGATATGAGAAGAAAAGCTCTTGATGCTCCCAAGTGGGGGAATAATAATGATTATGTTGATGAGATCTTTGTTGATCTCTTTAATACTTATTGTGAATTCGTAAAGAATGGGATTAATTATTTAGGTAAACCATATGATCCGTCAATGTTAGCGATTAGTACTCATACACCATTTGGAAAAGTAACTGGAGCAACTCCTGATGGAAGGCTTTCAGGAGTGTCATTATGTGATGGAGTAACCTCACCATTCCCCGGAACTGATCTTAATGGGCCAGTTGCCACAATCTTATCAGCAGCGAAAGTTGACCATACTAAGATACGAGGTGGGCTTCATAATATGAAATTCCATCCTACTGCTCTAAAAGGAATTTCAGGTTCAAAAAAATTAATTTCCTTGATTAAAACATATTTTGATTACCTTGGTTTTCAATTACAATTTAATGTGGTTGATACAAAGATGTTAAGAGACGCTCAAAAAAATCCAGACAAGTATCGCGATTTGATTGTTCGTGTTGCTGGATTTAGTGCTTTCTTTGTTGAGTTAAGCAAGTCCATTCAAGACCAAGTTATTGAAAGAACTGAAATAATGCTTTGATGACATTGGCACGAGATTTAATAAATCGTTTATCCTTCAAAAATGAAGAAACAATAATTTTTAATATACAAGATTATTGTGTAGATGATGGGCCTGGAATAAGGACAGTTATTTTTTTTAAAGGTTGTTATCTTCGGTGTTCTTGGTGTTCGAATCCAGAAAGTCAATTATTTGATCCAGAAATAATTTATTTTAGGATTAAATGCAAAAAATGTAGGAGATGTGAAAACACTTGTCCTTTTCTTAATATTGATTGTTCTAATTCAAATTTCCCAATTATTAGCAGAGAGCATTGTTTAATGTGTAAATCAAAGACATGTACTAAAATGTGTCCTGAAAATGCTTTAAAGACCGTTGGATACTCTATTACAGTTTTAGGTTTATTTGAAAAAGTAAAAAAGAATTCTTTATTATTTAGAAATTCAGGAGGAGGAATAACACTCTCAGGAGGTGAACCACTAGCCCATACAGGTTTTATTAGGGAATTCTTAAAGAAAACTATGGCAGTTGGCTTTTCTGTTGGGGTAGAGACTTGTGGTTATTTTGATTGGGACAAAGTAGTTGATTTCCTACCTAATATTGATTTCTTCTTCTTTGACCTAAAAATTATTGATTCAAAATTTCATAAAGCATTAACAGGGGTAAGTAATGAAAAAATTCATTTAAATCTTAAAAGATTAAGTCAAAATGAAGTTAACAAAATAACAATTTCTGTCCCAATTATTCCAGGGATTAATGATTATCTTGAAAACATTAAAGAGACCATTGATTTATGCACAGAATTTGGAATCAAAAATATTAGGTTTCTTAAATATCATGAATGGGGAAGAGGAAAATACCAAGAATTAGGTCGCCCATATTTATTGAATAAAAAATTAAAAATTCAAGACAATGATCTTAAAACCTTTGAAATAGTAGCACAAGAAGCTGGTTTACAAGTGACTATTATTTAGTCTAATGTTATTTAAATCAAAATAATTAATTAATACCTGCAATTTTACAATAATTAACAAATAGGATGAGGTTTCTGGAATGAAGGATATATCTCAAACTATTGAATTATCAAATGGTCGTAATCTGGGTTATATTGAATATGGAAATCCAAATGCGGTACCGATTTTTTATTTTCACGGTAGAGATGGCAGTCGTCTTGAAGCAGTATTTGGAAAAGAATCATTCTGTAACGAACTGGAAATCCGTTTTGTATGTCCTGATAGACCTGGAATGGGTCTTTCTGATTTCCAAAAGGACCGATTGATAACAGACTGGCCAAATGACATAATTGAACTAGCAGAACATCTAGCTATTGACAAATTCGCTGTTCTGGGAGGAAGCGGAGGTGCTCCTTATGCTTTAGCTTGTGCATATAAAATACCTGATTTTCTAACTGGATGTGCTATTGTCTCTGGTTTAGGACCATATAATTTAATAAAAGATAAGATTGAGAAGCAGACACGATATCAGTTTATTATTGCTAGGCGTTTTCCATTGTTACACCGTTTAATGCTCACCTTAACTCTCCGAAGATTTAATAACGAACAATGGTGGGAAAAAAACTTTCAAAAATTATATAAAAAGTTACCTGAGAGAGATCAGGCACTGATTAGTGATTCTACGATTAAAAAAAGGATGATTAATAAAACTAAAGAAGCATATAATCAGGGAATAAAGGGCCCTGCAGAGGATTTTAGATTATATACAAAACCTTGGGGTTTCGAGTTAAATGAAATCCCAAACACAGTTAATGTTCATATATTTCATGGTGAATTGGATTCAACTATTCCAGTTGTAATAGCACAAGAAATAAGTGATCAAATTCCAAACTGTAACATAACAATTTATCCTGATGAAGGACACATGTCTACTTATATAAACCATTTCACGGAGATCATTGAAAAATTAAAATCTTGATTCAAATTACTACTAGCTTTTTAGTCAAATCAGTACACGGATTAAAACAATTTAAAGTTCTGTTAGATAATACAGTAAAGAAATAAAGGTTCATACTATGAAGAAAGATTTAACATTAAAATTTTTTTTCCAAAGTTATCCGAATAGTATCGCTGCTAATCTGGTAAAGCAAATATCTACCTTTACTTTAACAGGAACAACTTCTTATATCGGTGTTGATATTCATGCGATGACCTTGAAGACGAAAACATTTGATGCAAGACTAAATTTGTTATATGATCTTGGAATTACTGAGACTGGGGCTTTGAATTTTAAAAATCTTGTAGGAACGTCCTGTGTTTTCTTTGTCTTCAAAAAAGATGACCGTGGGTCGTTCAATAAGATTAAAGAATTTTTTGGTAATTTTAAACCTTATATAGAGCAGCATGGTATACCTTCAATACTTTTGGGAATTAAAAGTGAAGTTGAATTTATAACTCCTAAAACAGCAAAAAATTTAGCTTATGAATTAAATTCTGATTATTATGAATTAGAGGGAGAGACTCCAATCGAGATAGAACGGGTTTTAACTTCTATAATTAAAAGATATTATGCTAAGGAGTTAATAATTGGTGTAATCAGTTCTCCAGATTGGATTGGTTCAAATCTGCTAGAAAATTATACAAATCAAAAAAAGTCAAATGAATTAGCTTTACAGGGTATTACCTCATATTTAAAGGAATTGGAGACATTTAATCTTCATCTATTGCAAATATCATCCAGTATTAATATTGATCAAAGTTTGACTGAGTTATATCAGGATAATCATGGACAGATTTTGATTTATGATAGAGGAGATTTACTTTCATATGAACAGGTTATCAAATTAATTGAATTACTTCTAAAAAATCAAAAGTCTCCTTTACCTGTGTTCATTATAGGTATGAATGCGGAAAAGAATATTATCACAAGTGAGAAAGGATTAGACTTAGAAACACGCTGGGGTTTAGAATATTATGAATCAGAACCTGAAGACTATCAATTTTTCAAGAAAATATTGACCAACCTGATTCACAAAATTAAGTTTTAACCAAGCTTTATGAGGCTTGAACTAACCCTGTAAATTGAAATGACAAACGGTAGAGGTTAAAGTCTTAGAAACCATTATTATCAATAATAATAGTTTTAAATTTGCTATATATCTACCATCAGATCTTAAAAACATTAAACTAAATCAAATTATTTGTTAATCTTTTGTTTGTGGTAACGTAAAATAAGTAATGGGATAAAAATAGTAAAAAAATACAATGATGGAAATGAAAAAAGTTTATTAGGGGTCGTGGGAATACCACTAAATTCAAGGGTTTTTAAGACTGCAGTAGATGCGTTCAGAATCCCCCATCCTGTATATTTATCCCATCCCGTTTGATTCACATCACTGCATGTTGAATGGAGTATATAACGAATTTCTTCCGTCGTAAGGCGATAGTTAATTGATTTTATAAGAGCAATAACCGCTGCCACTTGTGGTGTTGCATAGGAAGTTCCTATCCCAGTTGAATAGCTATACTGAGGTATAGTGCTTTTAATGATAGGACTATCTCCTACAGGTGCAAGAATTTCAATATGAGCTCCATAATTACTGTAATATGCTCTCTCACGATTCAGATTTGAAGCTCCCACACTAATTACTTCAGGGTAACAAGCAGGGAATTTCAAAACATCCTGTCCATTAGACATATTATTACCTGTTGGAGCAATGATTGGAATATTTTTCAGTGCTATTGATTCAATAATTTCTTGCAGACCAAAAACAGCAAAATCCATGGTTAAACTCAGACTTATAATGGTGGCACCCATTTTAGCTGCATAATCTAAGGCAGCAACTAAATTATTTGCTAAAGTAATATTGCCTTCTGACTCGAATCCAATGATTCTTAAAGCCATTATTTTTACATTTGGAGAAATCCCTTCTACATCATTTTGATCATGTTTTGCAGCAATTATTCCTGAAATAAATGTCCCATGATGATGGAGCGGATCCGACATATGATATAGCGGATCATTATCATTATTGTAAAAATCCCATCCATAAATATCATCAATAAAACCATTTTGATCATCATCAATCCCGTTATCAGGGATTTCACCACGATTAATCCATGCTGAATCATACAATTCAGGATGATTAAAGTCTACTCCCGTATCAATGACCGCTATAGTGATATTTTCTAGACCCTTCGTATATAACCATGCCTCTTCAATAGAAATTTGTTCAAGATGCCAAGGTAAAGATTGGGAAGCAATAAATTGAGATATATTCGAATTAAAACTAATAACGATCAAAATAATGACAAATATAAGTCTTAATGATTTATTAT
>JAEOUE010000056.1 GCA_016839515.1 Candidatus Hodarchaeum mangrovi | reverse complement strand
TTGGCTATAAAATATCCCCATTTGACCTTTAGGTTTCAGTATTCGCTTCATTCTATCTACAGTAGTTTCAAGATCTTCAACATAGTAAAGAGTATCAATAGCGATAATGCAGTCAAATCTTAATTGAGGAAGAGAAAGCTCGTCCATATCCTCAACACGAAAATTAATGCGGTTTCTTTTTTTTTGGGTACGTTTTAAAGCAACATCAATAGCTCCATATGCAATATCTATCCCAAGGACAGACGTTTGGGTCTGATCAGAGATGTATTCTGCAATCTTACCAAGTCCACAACCAAGATCTAGAAGAGAACTAGCAGGGGATAAATTCAGAACTTCAAGTAGTTTGGCAAGCTGGTTCATGGTCAACATGTTAAATTGGTATAGGTCTTTACCATAAATCCGCTTACGTTCGTTTGAAGCAATTTTACTTTCCGTTAACCTTACCAATGTATTACTATAAGTCTCTGCGATAAATTCCTTAGCTACTTGCCGTGTTAAAGTCAGACCAGAGCTAGTTAAAGAAAATAATCCATCGTTTTCTTTCACCAAATCCTTTTCAATAAGCTTTTCAATGGTTATTTTCTCAAAACTTGCTTCATTGAGCTTGGCTAGGAATATCAGTTTCGCTCGGTTCCGTAATGCCTCAAGATTTGGGTTTAAATTTTCCCCCGTATTCCAATCATTAGGATGACGATCGATTGATCGAATAGCCATTAAAAATTGTTTTTCAGCTTCTGTTAGGTTCATTTTTACTCCTTCCATTGGAGTCATACTACCATTTTACAGAAAATCCTCATGAGGACCTCTTAGACCTCTGAATCAGTTCATGGCCTCTGGTCTTTAGATTTTTGTAATACTATTAACAATTTATACATGATTAAATTCTTTGTGATTTTCTTAGAGGAAAATTCAATGATTTTTTACTAAAATAGATTGTGAATTTCAATAAAAAAATTAGAATGGAAATAAAAATTGAGTTAAAAAGCCTAGTTTGAAGTAAGTAACTGTGATCTTAAAAATTCATGAGTTAATAGCCGTTTAAAATACTAAATAGTAAAAATTAATTTAAGATTCTTCTAAGAAGGAATTTACATAAATTCCTTGAAGATTATGGGCAAAATAGGGGTTATCTAGATGATTTTACCTATTTTTTGTAAAAGCAATTTAGGGATAGAGAATATGACATCTTTTTCAATCAAATTAAGTGTTGATTATTATACGTCAGATTGAGGAATAAAAATGCTAAAACCACTAGTTGTGATTGCACTCGGCGGAAATGCTATGATCAAAGGAAAACAAAGGGGAACACAGGAAGAACAAATCGAGAATATCACTGAAACAGCGAAACAAATCATGAAGATTATTCCAAATTATCGGGTGGTGATCACCCATGGAAACGGTCCGCAAGTAGGTAATCTTATGCTACAAATGGAAGCAGGATCCTATCCTCCTCATAATAGACCTGTTCTTTCAATGGATATCTGTGGGGCCATGACACAGGCTCAGATAGGTTACTTAATTCAGAATATTCTAGGCAATCTATTATATACTGAAGGTCCACCTAGTCGTCTTGATCCTAAAGAAAAAATTAAAGTTGTAACTATTATTACCCAGGTCATTGTTTCGAAAGATGATCCTGCGTTTAAAAATCCATCTAAGCCAGTAGGACCGTTTTATACAAGAGAACAGGCAGATAAAATTACTTCTGAGCATCCTGATTTTGTAATTATTGAAGATGCTGGTCGGGGTTATCGTCGGGTGGTTCCTTCCCCCGATCCTATTGCAATTCATGAGAAGGATCAAATTAATTCTCTTTTAGAAGCAGGATTTATTGTGATTGCTAGTGGTGGTGGTGGAATTCCTGTAATTAAAAATTTAGATGGAACTGTTAAGGGAGTGGAAGCTGTTATTGATAAAGACTTAGCTGGTGAACGATTAGCTGTTGATATTAGTGCAGAAAACTTTGCAATTCTGACTGATACTGATAAAGTTTATTTAGACTTTAATACTCCCCAAGCAAGGGGTATTGACAAAATGACTGTTACTGAATTAGAGAATCATTTAGAAAAAGGAGTTTTTGGGTCTAAATTAAAGGGATCTATGGGTCCAAAACTAGAAGCAGCTATCAGGTTTATCAAAGATGGTGGTAAGAAAGTTATTATTACTAGACCTGAATTGGCTGCTGCAGCACTTGAAGGAAAAGCAGGAACCACAATAGTTCCTTAATGATATGGAGATAGAACTATGGAATTTTCAGATTTATATGGAAGAGACTTAATCTGTACCCAAGATTGGGCAAAACATGAGTTGGATCTAGTTCTAGATCTGGCTGGTAGAATGAAACGTGAGCGATACTCATCTGGATATAGTAGTGTTTTAGCAAATAAGACATTCTTTATGTTTTTCTATAATCCCTCTGTTAGAACAAGACAAAGCTTTGAGGTAGCTGCCACTGAATTGGGTGGTCACGCTCAATTTCTTGAACCTAAAGCCATGCGATTGAAAACCGAAAAGACAGCTGGAGAGACTGTAGAAGATGCAGCTCAAGTAATGGCAAGATACGGTCATGGCTTAGGAATAAGAATCCTGGAAGATAAAGTAGGTACTTATGGAGAAGGCGAAGATCTCCTTCGAGAATATGCTCGTTGGTCCACTATTCCAATAATCTCTATGGCTCATGATAAGTATCACCCTTGTCAAGGTCTTGCAGATGTCATGGGTTGGTCAGAATGGTTTAATAAAGGGACTAATTATCCTCCTGATTGGAGAACTTTAAAAGGGAAGAAATTACTTGTTACATGGGGTCATGGTGCTTTAGCACGGTCTTGGTGTTCTGTACAAGAGGCAATGCTTATTGGATCACGATATTGTATGGATGTAACTGTTGCTTTTCCTGAGGGTTTTGACCTTGATCCTCAAGTTATTAAATGGACTGAAAAAAACTGTAATAAAAACAATAGTAATTTTGAAACAACTAATCATGTTTCTAATGGATATAAGGGAGCTCATGTTGTCTATTCTCGCCACTGGATGAGCCCTGAAGCTTATCAAGATGGGGAATTTCTTAAACAGAAAGAAATTGAAAAAGCCTTAAAATATCCAGATTGGATTTGTGATACTCAAAAAATGGCGTTAACTGATAATGCGATTTTTACTCACCCTATGCCTATTGATCGGGGTCATGAGGTTACTGATGAGGTAGCATCAGGGCCTAGATCTTGTATTTATGACGTTGCAGAGAATCGGTTACATGTCCAAAAAGCTATTATGGCACTAACTATGGCAGGAATTTGATTTTTCTCTTCTTTTTCTCTTTTTAAATTAAAGTCTTAGATTAAATACTTTTCCTCGATGATATATAGAGGATAAAATAATATCCTCAATTAAGGATTTTTTTCTCCTCTCATCATAATTCAAGAAGAGTTCTAGCTGCTTTAATGCCATTTTCAATAATTGCAGCGTCCTCTGGATACATACTCTCTTTTCGCTTTGTTAAATTTTTCTCAGCGCGAGAAAAAAATGTATAATTTCTTGTTTTAACAGCTTCGATAATCAACCTTACACTATCAAATACTGGATTATCAAGTATTGCTGATGGTTTCCGTCTGCTTAAATCTGTTTTTGTTTGGTTTGCTGCTTCGTAACCCTCAGAAATTAAATCTAGCAGGATAGCACAGGCAAAATTTGTTGCTGCATTATCGTAAAACTTTAATTCTAATTGTTTATCACCAGCAGCTATATAATTTCGTTTTGTCTCTTGTAAACGTCTTTTATTAAATTCATCGACCAACATTCGTTGATTTTTTTCAATAGGGGCCTTTTCTAAATCTGAACCAAAACTTGTTTGCTTTAGTTCTCTTAAAATATCTTCAGTTACCTTTTCATCTTCAAATAGAGGACTAGTTTGTTTTTCTGTTGATCTATTAAAACTTGAAGGTGAAGAAGGTATAGTACTTCCGAAAGCTGGAGGAGTTGGTAAATGAGGATGACTCGTTATACCTTCTTTCGGGGGGCCTAGATAGAAATCTCCTGAAACATCTTTTGGGGGTCCTTCTAATCTTGGAGGTCCTTGCAGTTCTCCTTGTTTTTCTGATGTATAGTCCTCAGTACTTGAAGAAAATTTTTGAAAATCTTTCATTTTTGGTGGTTCAGGAGTCTTAAGCTCAACAGCTGGACTCTGGAATTCATTTTCCGTCTTAAATGAGGGTGGATTAGGTAAATCCTTCTTTTTCTTTTTCTTGAAAGGCCCAAAAGGCATTTTAATACCTCTTACTTACGAGTTACTAATAATTTTTATACATGAAGTTATTTGCTAGAATGTTTACATGGCTTATTATTAATTATTCTGATACAATTTTAATAAATTATTTTTATACAAAAATTTTAGAAATGTGAAATGAAGGAATAGATTTTTTAAAAAAATTCTACAAATTACTTCTTAAGAATTCCAATAGAAGTGGAATTACGGCCTGAGGATGGGTATATTGAGGCATATGTCCACAATTAGGAATTGGATGAAAAATAATGTGTGGGATGGCTGCTCGTACTTTTTCGTTTGTTTTAAAAGGAATTGTTTTATCCTTTTCCCCCCAAAAAAGCTGAATTGGTATATTAAGTTTTCCTACACGTTGATAAACATTCTTTAGACTATTGAATGGACTATTGAGGATAGTTGAATGGATTGCTTTAAGATAACCTTTATACTTTAGCTGAGCTTTAAATTGTTCTAAATATTGATCAACTTCTTTATACATGTAAAAATCTGGTTTTTGACTATTAATCAACATTTGATGATTAATTAAAAATTTTAGAAATAATCGATTAAGAAAGGGAATTTTTAAAGCTAAATATTGGATATTAATCCCACTTGAAAATCCAATTGGGTCAAAAAGAGTTATTTTTTTTATCAAATCAGGATATTGATCAGCAAAAGTCATAGTTATTCCACCTCCCATTGATAACCCAACAAGATTGAATTTTTTATTACTTAAATTTAATTTTTGGAGTAATTCATGGAGCTGTTGAACAAAAAATGCAAAATTATAATTAGCAATAGGACGATCAGAGAAACCCCGTCCGAAAAGGTCATAACGTAAAACCTGAAATTCAGATTGCCCTAATTCTTCAAAAATGTAATCCCAAACTAAATAGGGGGATGAAAACCCATGGATTAGGACTACTAGATCACCGTTTTCTGATCCTGTTAATTCATAGTGGACATAACCCTCCGAGATCTCAATAAAGCTACCTGGAAGACGACTTCTTTCATTATCATTTAATTCTAGGGTTTCAAATGCCAACTAGAAAACCTCTTGGGTAATTTTCTAAATGACCATGTGAATAAATATTCCTGAATTCGATTTAGAGTACATAATAATCTTGATGCAAACAATAATTAATTTTATCTAATTAATGAATTTTAGTAAGGAAATAGTAAAAAAATGGGATGGCAGATTGAACACCAAGAAAGATTATTATATCGTGCCAAAAGTGGTTCTCCAGTTTTAATTATCAAATTTTTCAACTACCCAGACTATCTCCAACAAATAAAGATTATTCAACAACCAAATTATACTAAACTGAAGAAAAAAGGGTTAAATTCTTATTTTCTTTTCCATCGTAAGGTTCGAACTAGTGGTTTAATTTCTTTTGATCGAATTATTCAAGTTTTACCACATAAAAGAGATGTGTCGCTTCAAGATGACTGGGGGAAAATTTCTAATATTTCTAAAAAATTTATGAAAAAATATCAAACAAGTACAGAATTTTGGCCCCAATTTTCGTCATTATTTCAAGATCCATCATTAATAGAATGGTTTGAAGAGGACCATTTGAAAGATTGGATAATGGCTTCTATTCCATATATTAGGTCAAAAATTAAGAATCCTGAAAAACTAGAAGAACGTGTTGGGGTCTTCCGTGCTTTAAATGAAGGAATTGGAGATTGTGATGAATTTACAGATCTTTTTTTAACATTAGCACGAAGAAGAGGAATCCCATCTAGAAGATTAACAGGTTATCATGTTCAGAACACCCCTCCTACCCCTATTCCTCATGCATGGGCTGAAATCTACTCTCCTATCATTGGTTGGATAACAATTGATCTAGCATTATTAAATATTGGAAAGCATACAGATAACTATGTTATCTTAAAGATTGAGGAGTTTCATTCCAATCTTGCGGATTATTCTATTAGTTTTACTAATAAAACACAGGTTAATTTTGAGTGGATTAGGAAAACTCCAGATTTTATTAAAGTAAATTCTGATTAATTACCTAATTTTAGCTAATTATCTTAATTCATTCTTCCTAGATCAAAAAATTCGTAAAATGTGTGAATCTCATTCATTTTCATCTATACACCGATTACATAGAATATCAGCATTTTTAATCCAAATATTATCACGAGAAATGTGTGAAAAGGTTACTGATGCGAATTCTTCTTTTAAGTTCATGATTTTTCTCTTTAATAGCTTTAGATGAGGTTGTCTAACGCGATAATCGCCATTTAATTGTTTTATTACCAATTCACTATCAGAATATAAAATAAGATCCTTTTCGGAAAATTCTAATGCCTTAATAAGAGCTAGAATTATAGCTTGGTACTCCGCTTGATTATTAGTTTGTTTTCCAAGGTATTTGCATTGTTCAAAAATTTTTTTTCCATCTTTGACCAAGATAAAGGCAGCAGCTGCGATTCCTGGGTTACCTCTTGAAGCACCATCAGTATAGATTAATAGAGTCAAAATCACATCCTCATTTTCCAACAAGATTCCGTTTTTGAAATTGACCATAGTTCGAAGGTCCAATGAATTCTCCATTTTCAACCAAAATTTTCCCCCTAAGAATAGTCACGATTGGCCATCCCACTACTTTAATGCCCTCAAATGGATTCCAATCAATATTATAATGAAGAATCTCTGGAGAAATCAGTCTCTTCAGCGTTGGGTCAAAAATAATAAGATCAGCATCTGCACCAATCTCCAAACTGCCTTTTTTAGGGTAGAGACCAAACAATTTAGCAGGTTGAGTTGACATTAGGTTCACAAGTTGAGAATAGGATAAATTCAGTTTGTTTATTAATAAATCATGCATAAGGGGAAGAGAAGTCTCTATCCCTGGGATACCATTTACTATTTTCTCAAAAGGAAGATTTCCACTTCCCTTGCTTTCTCGGGAAAATTCACAATGATCTGTGACAATTTGATCGATAATTTTATCTTTTATGTAGTCAAGTAATCCTTGTTGATCCTTTGTATGTCGTAGAGGAGGAGACATAATATTCAAATAACCTTTTGGACCGTTATAGGCTCCTTCATTTAAGAGAAGGTAATGGGGGCATGTTTCGCCAGTGACTTTTAATCCCTGAAGTTTTGCATTTGCTAATAACTCTCCTCCTTCCTTAGTCGTAATATGAGCAATATGAAGTTTAATTCCGGTTTTTTTAGCAAAGAGGATGACCCGTTGGATAGCCTCTTCTTCTACAATATGCGGCCGTGAATAAGCATGATATATTGGGTCAGTCTTACCTCTCTTAACTAAAGATTGACGTCCCTTAAGTACCAAAATATCATTTTCACAATGCCCCATTAACAAACAACGATTCTTTTGCATTTCCTGAAAAAGTTTTATTAAGTCGAAATCATCTAAGGACAAATTCCTCCAACTGTAGCTAGTAAAAAATTTAAAACTTGTAACTCCTTCCTTTATTAAAAGAGGGATTTCGTCAAGAAAATCAGTGTCGGTTAAAGATACATGTAGACTATAATCAATAGCTACCTGTTTATCTGCATTCTTTTTTCTGTCCAAAAACCCTTTGTAAGGAGATTCACCTCGTGTTTGATCCGCAAAATCAATTACAGTTGTTACTCCTCCAAATGCTGCAGCATGAGTTCCAGAGGCAAAAGTATCAGAGGAAATAATTTTTCCCAGATCTTGTAGTTGAAAATGAACATGTGAATCAATTACTCCTGGAAAAATTAATAAATCTTTAGCATTGATCACTTTATCAGCTTGAATCTGTTTTGATCCTTCAAATATTGAATGGATCTTCCCCTGGTCAATACATATGTTAGCTTGATAGCTTCTTGTACTATCAACGAGTGTTCCTTCTTTAATTAATAAATCCAAATATAAAACACCTTAAGATTTGTTAGTATCTAGCTAGCAAAAAAATTATTGATCTTACATCTTTATACGTATTACGGAGCTCGCTTGAAAGGAAGAATAAAATCTATATTGAAACCTTTTGAATGAATATAAGGAGTTTAGTCATTAGGTAGGTATGGTCATGAAATATAAAATTCTAAGGTCTCGGTTTATATTACCAATATCCGATCAACTAGGACGAAATGCACGGATCAGTGATGGTTATATTTTGATAGAAGGAGATAAAATTAAAGAAGTGGGGAAATATGACCAAGAAATTATGAAATCATTTGTGAAGAAATATGGTTCAGAAATAGAGATCATTGGGGAGAAAGAGACGTATTTATCTCCAACCAATGAGCTAAAACAAATATATGGCGTCGCTCTTCCAGGATTTGTCAAAGCACATGGACATGATCATGAATCAGCTATCATTGGTATAGCAAAGGATGAGCCCTTGACAACATGGTTAGATGAGGCTGTTAATCTCTATACTGGGTTCTTACATTCAGAAGAAGAAAAATTAACAAAGCTACTTGGTGTTTCTCCATATGAATTATCCTATTTAAAAGCGAGAATCGATGATATTCAGCATGGTATCACAACTGCTCTTGTACACCACTGTAATTTTAATAAATACCATGTAGACGAATTAGTTAGAGCTAATAAAAAGGCTGGAACAAAAATCATGATTGCAGTAGGAGCACAAGATAGACATTATGACCCTCGAATTTTAGACAAACCTGCTTCTATTGCAGTAGAACGAATGGAGACCTATTATCAAAAATATCGTAATGAAAGGAATGTCCAAATTATTCCTGGTCCAGATCAATTCTTCTCTAATGGGCCAGAACTTCTTAAAGCCTTAAAAAAATGGTCAGTTGAACATAAAACCCTTATTCACATTCATTCCAGTGAGGAATTTGCCACAACAGAGTGGTTCAAAGGTGAATATGGTATGACTCCTATTGAATATGGAGAGTCGATTGGATTTTTGGATCAAAACACATTTGTAGGTCATCAAGTCCATTGTACTGAACACGACTTGGAAATACTAACAAAAACAGGGACTAAAGTTGTTCATAATCCTTTGGCGAATACTATTTTAGGTTCTGGTATGCCACCATTACAAAAGTTTAAGGAAAGAGGAATAGAATTCGCAATATCTACAGATGGATCTGGTAGTGCAGATAATCAAAATATCATTAATGCAGCAAGAGTTGCTGCGCAATATCAAAAAGCATTTCATCATAATGCTAAATTAATGACTGCTCAAGATGTTTTAGAGAGAATCACAATAATTCCATCTCAGTTTCTAAGGTTTAATACAGGATCACTAGAACAAGGAAAATTAGCAGATATAGCTATAATCGATTTAACTGTACCTAATTTAACCCCTACGAGGGAGGATAATCTTGTGGAAAATATAATATGGGCCTCAAATGGGAATGAGGTTCAATACGTCATTTCAAATGGTGAAATTCTTATTTATAATTATAAATTCATTCATATTGATATATCTGATGTCTTACAAAAGATTCAAATGCTCTCTGAGCTTTTTTACGAATATAAAAGTAATACATTAGCCCAAAAAGCTACAGGAATTAGAACTAAGCAAGGTTAATGTGTAAAAATCTTCTAGCAGAAGTATGCAAGTTTTATCAATCTCTTTTCTGCTAACCTAGTCATAATAAAGTGGCTTACAGATATGTAGTGTGAAAGAAATTCAAGTTTATTTACCCAAAATTGAGGTGTTTTCATGGATATTGGTAATTTATTTAAAACAGGATTATTATTCACAATTTTAATCGGGATATTATACGTTATCTCGATAATTTTCAATGTTCATCCTCTAGTATTTCTTATATTCTCTGGAGTTTTTGTATTTCTATCATATTGGTTTTCTGACTCTCTCGTTCTAGCTATGACTGGAGCTCAAATCATTAATGAAAATCAAGCTCCCCAGTTATATGTAAGAGTAGAACGTTTAGCTCATGCAGCCAATGTTCCAATGCCTCGAGTAGCACTTGTACAAAATCCTACACCAAATGCATTTGCTACAGGAAGATCTCCTAAGAAAGCAGTTATTGCAGTGCATACTGGTCTTCTAAATATTATGTCCTCAGAAGAACTGGATGGAGTCATTGCACATGAATTGAGCCATGTCAAACATTGGGATACTCTTATTCAAACCACAGCAGCTATGTTTGCTTCAGCAATCATGTTTATCTCACGAATGGCAATCTGGTTCAGTTATTCAGATCGTGATAACATCAATCCTTTAGCTTTACTTGTCACTTGGATTGTTGCTCCTATTGCTGCAATTTTAATTCAATTAGCAATTTCACGAAATCGAGAGTATGCTGCTGATAAGGAAGCAGCAAAAATTACTAGAAATCCAATAGGATTGGCAAATGCTCTTGGAAAACTTGGATCCTACTCTCGAGCTTATTATAATCAAAGAAGTCCTGCACCAAATCCAAGTTTAAGCCATTTGTATATCACAAATCCTCTTTCTGCGAAGAGTTTTGCAGGATTATTTTCCACTCATCCACCTATCGAAGAGAGAATATTAAGATTAAGGCAATTGGCTAACCGATAATAGCATAAATTTGTATAAATGAAATTGTGGGGAGAGAAATTCCTTTTTTATTGAGTTTTGATTTAAATTCTTTGAGGAAAAATTAAGCAAGAAGATTTAATAGGATTAAGATAGGAACAGTTAAGGTTGCTCCAACAGAAAGTGCAGTTGCAGCAATTGCTCCTCTTGATTTTATCCATTCTTTTCCTCTATGTCGTTCAAGAAGTAGTGCTGTTATTCCTCCTAAAGATAAGCATAAAGCCATATGAGGAGGAAAAAACATACCAATTGCTAGGCTAATACCGATTCCTGGTAAAAATAAAGCAGAAATTGCACCGATAAGAACTTCAGCTATGTTAACAAATAGTTCGATTGAACCTGCAGCAAATGGACCAATCATTGAGATGTAAATTGGAAACGCTGGAGCAGGTAAGGCAGCTGTTCCAATTCCTAATGCGCTCCAAAGAAAAAGTGCAAAAAAGGGAGTAGAAAGAGCTGCTACTAAATAACCTGCAAAGTATGCTATTAAAACATGCTTTTGAGACAGTTTCATTTTTTGGCCAAATTTTAAGGCAGAAACCACCCCAATAGTTTCTCCAACTTCTGCTTTAGGAGTTGCGATGTATGGAAGAAATCCACGTGCTCCAGTTAAAAAAATGGGGATATTATCAAAAATAAAGGGTGGAACAACTGCTGTTGAGCTTTTAGCTACAGTTGAAACAGTTAAAATGCCTTGAATAAATGATCCCAGTAAAAGAATCCAGAAAAGTAAAAGAAGAATGATTAAGAGATCTGTTCCTGGTAAAATATCAAACAGAATGACAAAACCAGTAGAAAGTAAAAGTGCTAGGAGATAAATAGATGAGATTATGATGTCTCGTTTTCTTATTAAGAAAAAGTTCTTTTTTTTCTGGATTTCAATTGTTGGCTCAGGTTGTGTTGATACCATTGAATTATTTTCATACTTTTCTGATTGAATGGTAGTACCTACTTTTTTATTGTTCTTTTTTATGATTTTTTTAATTAAGTTCCATACAATGGGGGATAATAAAGCTGCAGAGAGTATAAATCCAATTAGGAAAGATAAAAATGTGTTTTGAAGTAAATATGAGTATAAACCAAAAAAATCAGGTTGATATTGTCCCAGAGCTACTTTATTCTGAAAATCTGGAAAATCTAATACAAGAGGACTAATTAAGGTATATAGAATAACGGATGATATTCCTATGGGAATAGTTATTTTTGGTTGATTGATAATAAGCCCTACAGCGAACATGGTTACTCCAATAGTACCTAAATATAATCCAAAAATCATTCCAGTGTTAGAATTAGAAACATCAAGTGAAGGTAAGAAAATTAGTGTGATTACTGCAATAAGAAATCCAATGAAAAGGAAACGAATGAAAAGTTGAACTTTTGATCTTTCATTGGTAACAAGGACTTCAACAGATTTAATTGCTTGGATTGTACCTGGAAAAGGATATTCTTTGTCTCGATGAATAAAGCGTGGAGCTAAATAAATCCCTAAAATTAAACCTGTAATTCCTGGAATAAACATCAAAAAATAATGAGTTAATAATGGTACTATCCATTCTAAACTAAAAATTACTCGATCAGTTAAAATTAGATCGCTTGGTAGCAGCCAAGTTGGCGCAGAAAAACCTAAACCGAATGAGGCAGCATTTTGATAGAGCCATATGATGAATAAAAGGCCAATACTGGCTTCCGCGGCACTAGTAGCCCCATAAGCGATGGAGACTAAAGCTAAATTTTCAGCAGTAGCTTTGCGACGGAAAAAAGTACGTGTAAGAAGTAAAACTACAAAACTCGAGATACCAATAGAAATTAATCCTAAAATGATATTTAAATATAATGCAAGCCAATTCACGGCTATACCAATGATAACTCCAAAAATCACTGCAGGTTTTGAAATTGATGTTTCTATTTCATTCATGTCAATTATTCAGCTCCATTTCTTATTTGTGAGATAGCAATCTGGAAGGTTTTTAGAAAATTTTGATTTTGGTAAAGAAGAAGATCTAACTCTAGATAACTTAGATTTAGATAGTTATCTTCTATTCTTCTTAGCTTCTCCTTTTCGGTATGTTATTCCAATATTTGAATAAAATTCCAAAAAATAACCTCAGTGAATTGAGCGGATGAATTAAAAATAGCATGTTGAAAATATTTTTTTAAACACAGGAAGTATATTATTTGGGAATTTTTATTGTGCCTTTTTTCTCTCCGCTCTCTTCTAAAGAAATGCAAAAAATTGTCCTTAAACAGTTTGAAATTAAAAATATTCAAATTAAACATCCTTTAGATTATTTAAATCAGCAATTGGAACTACAGGATCATTTATTGTACTTATTTGTAGGAACGGGTGGAACCGAGAAGGATATTGTGTCTTTTGTAAATCAACTTAATCTAATTTCACCAATCTCTCTGTTGAGTTATGACTTGAATAATTCTCTTCCTGCTGCAATGGAGGTTCGTGAGTATCTTCAAGATCAGGGAAGAAAAGTTAGAATAGCGCATGGTCTTAGTAATTTTCTTGAAAATATTAAATATTTCGATATTGTTTTAGATAAAATTAAGAATTCAAGAATGGGTTTAATAGGAAAGTCATCTGAATGGCTTATTGCTTCACAAGTCGACGAAGAAAAGATAAAAAAATATTGGGGGATAGAAATCATTCACATTCCTATTGAGGAATTAATTGATGGGATTAATGTTAATCAAGGAGAATTAAGTAAAAATGGGAAGAATTTTCTTGATCAAGCTTCAGAGTGTGAAGTGGGAGAAGAAGAGGTAAGGAAAGCGGAATTAGCATTAAAAACTATAGAGACTATAGTTAAGAAATATCAGCTAGACATTGTCTCTATTGAATGCTTCACTCTTGTTGTTAAAACAGAGATTACATCTTGCTTTGCTCTTTCCTATCTAAATGATCAAGGATTAATTGCAGGATGTGAAGGTGATATCCCAACGACCTTTACAATGTTTTTGGTAAATAAAATAATCCAAAAACCTGTTTTTATGAGTAATGTTGTAGATGTGGATATAAAAACAAACCACGTAAATCTTGCTCATTGTACAGTCCCTAGAACAATGATAGAAAATTATAACATTAAAACACATTTTGAAACAGATAAAAGCGTTGCCATTCAAGGATTCTTCTCTCCTCAACAGGAGGTAACGGTTGTAAAAATTGGAGGTTCTGACTTATCCAAGTGGTGGGTCTCAGAAGGACGAGTTGTTAGGAATGTGACAAATGAGTCAGCATGTCGAACTCAAATTGAGATTGAGCTAGAGGATCCTGTTGATTATTTTTTTGAAAGATCAATTGCTAATCATCATTGTGTTGTTCTTGGACATCATGCAGAAGAATTACAAGATTTTCTCAAGTTTACTATTGGGAAGGAAAGATAGAATATAGAAATAGTGGTCATATTGGGGAGAATCCGAATGGTTAAACATTAAGAAGGATTAATCGATGGAAAAAGGGATAAATTTCAAGAAGTTCAGATACAATAAACTTTACAAGCAGTACTTGGTCACCCAATCTGCTCCAAATATTTTTGATGTAATTTATAACCTTTTAGGACTTCATTCAACCGATTATTGGACACCATATCTTTCATTATTTAGTCGAATCGGTGATTATGATCCAAAAACAATCTTTGAAGCCATTAATACAGGTAAAGGTCTTGCTAGAATAAACGCATTTCGTTCGACTAATTTTGTGGTTCATTCAGATAACCTTGCACTGATATTAAAAGCATTAGAAGGTAATTATATTCGAAGAACTCAGAACGACTCATATATCAAAACTCTTGGACCTGAGAAAATAGAAGAGGGTGTTGAACAGCTGTGTTCTTTACTAGAGACTGAAGGTCCTTTAAAGACAACTGAAATAAATAAACACCTCCCCTCTTTGAAATCCATTTTTAGACCAGTATTATTCCTAGCAATGGCTCGTGGTCTAGTAATAAGGGCATCAGCGAGTCATGCGAGAAGTAATTTAACTTCATATGCTTTATTCAAGCAATGGATGCCTTTGGTTAATCTTAAACAATATTCAGAAACAGAAGCTATCCAAAACCTAACAAAAAAATATATTAGCATCTTTGGTCCAGTAACAGTTGAAGATATAGCATGGTGTTTTAATTTTACTAAAACACTTGTACGAGAGACTATTGAAAATATTTCATCTGATCTTGAAGTCTTCAATATTGGAGAAGAACAATCTATTATGACCAAACAAGATTATAACCGATTTTTTGAATTGGATGAAGATTACAACCCTGAAATTTTCTTACTTCCATATGAAGACCATTTTCCTAAAGCCTATATCAGTCGTTCATGGTATCTTAGTGAAGAAATGAAAATACGCTTATTTCCACGAAACAGACGGTTTTACTGGCCCTCAGATCCAGTTCCAGAGGATCCAAAGGTCAAAGGAATGAATGTTTCTGGCGAACTTCGACCATCAATCTGGTTAGGTCATGAGATAATTGGACGCTGGGAACTTGAAGGAACTAAAGATAATTATGACATTGTTTGGAGTCTTTATCGTGAGTTGAAAAAAGATCAATTAACGGAATTAAAAGGCAAAATTCAAGACTTAGAAATTTTTATTAATGAGAGGCTTCTTCCTATTTCATGATTCAGACTATGAGGAAAATTCCTTAGTTCTGAAGGAAAGGGGAAAGGAATGAATTAAGGATACTAAATGGATTCCTCACGAAAAAAGAATTTGATGTTACGTTTAGCTAATTCATCTAAAAATAATTCATAAGGAACTGATTGTTCTGCATAAAGGACTCCAAATGGGCTTATTACTCCTTTAACAATAAATTGACCTATAATACTTGTGGGAAAAGATGTTGTCCGCGCCATTGCAGAATAACCTGTTTCTTTATCCATATAATCTATTAATTCATAGATATGTACTTTCTTATTTCCTTGAAAGCTTCCTGAGACTGCAATTCGTGCAAGAATAACATCAGGTTCATTATGAGGAAGATTTTGCTTCAAAAAGTATTCAATTACTTCTCTTGGTGTGAAAATTGGATTGAAGGGAAGAGGTTCTGATGAAAGCAGACCAAATTCTTTTAAAAATTGGAAATATCGACAGTGTCCAGGGAAGCGAATTGTTTTATACGTTAAATGATTGATTTTTCCGACGTAAAGTTCTGGAAGAGAAGAGGATCCTCCTGCTGTATGAAATGCCTCTAACTCTCCCCATGGATCAGGAAAAGTCAATATTTCAACTTCAGTAAGAGAAGGAATGGTTTTAATTACACGATCTCGAATAATAACTGCATCTTCAAGATATTCATTTGTTAAACCTCGAATAGAAAATACTTGCTGGTAATTAAGTGAAGTCTTAGGATTTTGAGGGAGACCACCTACTCTAAGATGGCAATCCGACAGTAGGTCAAATTTAGTCATAGCATAAGCTGCAATGATATTAATCATACCTGGGGCAAGACCAAGATCTGGGATTATTGTTATCTCGTGATCTTTTGCTAATTGATCTAATGTACGTTGTTTTTTTACGATTGCTGGATTTCCACCCAAATCTACAAAATGTGCTCCTGCTGCAATACAAAGCTGTGAAAGATAGTAGTTATATCGATAATCAATCGCACCAAACACAAGAGAAATATTTTTCTCTTGAATGAATTGAATTAAAGGATGATTATTGAGAGGATCGGTTACGTTTAATTGTAGGGGGAAAGAATAAAACCTATTAGATCTGGAAAATAATGAACTTGCCTGAGATAAACGATTTTCATCAGCATCAAAAGCATATACATACGAATTATCATCATGCAACAAATCGTAGCAAATTGCCGACCCCATCATTCCTAATCCGAGTACTGCATAATTAGACATGAATTGCACCAAATTTGTAACAACTAATAAATTCACCTAAAGATTTGATAGAAAATTCGAGATAAAAACTATTAATTTAACATGTGAAACACTAAGTGGGTTTCATCTTCCATATACAGAAAGCTTCGAATGAAAAAAAGAAAATGCAAAGCACTATTATTAAAATTATAAAAAGATCCTCAAAATAAATCATAGAGGGAGATCTGGTTATTATAATAAGAAGATACAGGATACAAGCCATAATAAGGAATGACAAATAAAAAATAATACGAGGAATCATGTGAGAACCAATTTTTAAAAATAAACTGAATATGCCTTTATTGATGGGTTCCACGACATAATATTTATCTTGAACTGTTTTTTTTATTAATCCTACATCAAATAATTTATTGATATGATAAAGAACTGTCGAGGGGGAATTGAATGCTAATTGACGATCAATCTCTCGAATACCAGTATTTGGATGTTCAAGTAAAAACCAATAGATCCGTAGTGTCTTTCCTTGTAAGAGCTCTTCGGATATTTCAGCCACGAAAAAAACCCCTAATTCAAAGTTACTGAATTTTATATTTCTAGTTTTCTATGCAGGTATAAATAAAGAATAGGGGGAAGAAAAAATTAGAAGATTATTAATACCTACTCTTCTTTTATAACGGCAGCAATGAAATCTGAGTCTGAACTGAGAGGGAGATTATCAACAATCCAAGCTGGAAGAGCTGGAGGGTTAGTATCTAACATAATGTGCCATTCTTCATCTGTTAAACGATTAGTTAAAGGATTTTTGAATTCATAGTATGAGAAAGTTCCTCCTCGTGTTAGTCGAAGATGACCATTGGAGTCAGAAACCACCACATAGATTGAAAATGCATTTCCTGTGCCTACTTCTAAGACTTCGCCAAGATTCGGATCAGTATGTACATCCGCGATGATAGCCATCCGATCGTCAGCCTCTGAAGTATAATTTGAAGTCTCGGGATCACTGTAGCTAGCGAGCATACCAATGTCTTCACCAGCTCGATTAATGAAGAAATAATCACTCTCACTTAAAGGTTGATTTTCCAATTCTTTTATACTAATTTCAACAAGGTGATCAAAAATAGCTTCTATTTGAGTTAATTTATTCTTAAAGGCATCAACCAGTAATCCTCTAGTATCCAAGCCATCATTCATCATCTGGACTAGACTGCTTAAACGTGCATAAACCTCGGGATAAGGTTCGACATACCCCTTTAATAATTCTGGGATAGAAGTGAACTGTGTATATGACTGTTTTGCATACAGGATAGTATCGTGTCGTAATTCAGCCCAAGAACCTAGAGTAGTCATGAGTGCTTTATCTGTCCATGCGTCACTTAGCATAAAACTAGGATATCCTTCAGTTGCTGGTTCAAGCAATGGAAATAGTGTATAAAGCCATAACCAATAAAGGTTCTGAGTCCAATCATAAGCTGTTAAATTACCAAATTCAGCTCGAAGGTTTAAAATTTGTTCATTATAGTCTGAATAAGTGCTATTTTCAGTTTCTAGATGTTTTTCTGCTCGTGAACTTCCAAACACGGACAAAATATCTAAACCATTTGGCATAAATCTTCCTGGAACTGCGGTATGAACTAAGTTTTGAAAGATATAGGAGTCAGGGATGAACCGTTGCCCCATTAAGCGAAATCCTTGAGTTACATTTGATATTTCAAACATCTCATTAATTAGCATTGAATTAATTTGGGGATTTCGAGAAGCCTTTAAAGTTGAGATAATATTTAATATCATTAATTCATCAGATAACTCGTCACCCATGAGGGATCCATATTGTTTCCACACCTGATAATATTCAGCAGGCGTTAAATCGTCACTTGCACCTACATAAAATACAGTTGGTTCATAAATTCGATCCCAATAATCCCACACATTATCCAGACCAATTGAAACATTAAATGAAGAAATTAATAGCATACTCATTCGTGTATGCTCAATTCCCATCTCAATCTCACCCGTTGGGCTTTGAAGTAGGAAACCCATTCGGCCAGCATACATCATGGCTTTGAAGTACTTGGCGAGGAGATCATTCCGAGTATAATGCCCACGGACTTTATATTGAGAATAATCCTCATTATAACCAAAAATGGCTGAAGTAGCGAAATTTCCTGCTTCTATATTCTGCAATTCCGCATTCACTAGAGAAGCTACTGAACTTGGAACAGGATAACTTGTGTTATCTAAAAGAAAAAGCATAACAGAAAGATAGGCAATATTGCGATCCAAGGCATCTAATACAGTTAAATCTGTTGCTGAAGATCGTTGAGAAATTTGATCATCTCGTAAAGCATTAAGCATGATCTCAAAATCAGGACTAAGATAAGTTCCTTCTAGAACGCGAAGACTAATATCATATAACACATGATATGCATGTAGACATAAATCTGTAGTAATAAATTTGGGTGTTTCTTCCTGCGAAATATATAACTTATAAATGTCATCAATTTCCTCATCTACTAAGGAGAATCCATAAGTAGCTAACTGAGTTTTAGTTGTCTGACTAATAGACAATCCCTGTAGATCTACATTGGATAAATCTGATTTTATTTGAGTATAGGGGACACTTGGCTTATAGGAGAGGTCATATGGAATATATTGACTAAAACTAGTAGAAACGGGTGCTGTTATCTTGAATTTGGCTGCTGTTCCATCAATAGTTGGAGGAGAGTTGTATTCAGGATAATTCGGATTAATAAACCTAGGATCCAATAAACTAAAAGCGACGGTAAATAGAACTATGGCTAAAAACGCCCCACTCAATGTTGCAAGCAGTATATTTTTATTCATAATATTATTACACTCCGTAAAAGTGTTTTTAGGACACTTAATATCAAGAAATTTAATTATAAAAACCTAGACTGTCGAACAGCCTGTTTCAAACTTAATACAACCTGTACCAACTTTTAAACAGGGTGTTGAAGAACTTAAACATGAGGAATTATAGCTCAGATTTATAATCAGATGACTACAGAAGGATTAAATTAAATCTTAAAATTAAATTTATGGCGAATTATATGACAATTATTGACAAAACCACAAAAAAAGCTTTAATCAGTGCTCAAAAGGATGAAATCACAAGCTATTATATTTATAAGAAGCTAGCCTCCATTGTAAAGGATACTCATAAATCTGAAATTCTTTTAAGAATTGCCAAAGCAGAAAAAGAGTATTATAAATTTCTAAAAGAGCTAACAAGGAAAGATATCTCAGCAAGTAAATATGTAATTATTCCCCAATTGATTGAGTAAGATCTTTTCAAAAGAATTTATTAAATGCTAATCAATTATTAGATTTTCTAGGTCTCTTCTCCTTGCAGTCATGTAGGATAAATTTATCCCATTGATAAATTAGAATTTGATTTGATAGAATTAATTATGGTTAACAGAAATTGAAGTCCTTAATTTTTTTAGTTTCATTTTGTCCTTTTTCTCATTAGAAAAACTACTACTAATACTAGAATAGACATTGAGAAGATAAATCCAGTGGTTCTACTAGAAGTAGTGGTAGGTTCTAAGATTAATGGATTCATCAGGAGGAGTGTTAAAGAGTACAAATAACCACTATTTGGATCTATTGAGATACTCACTGGCTTTTCAGGAAATGTTTTATGAAAAGTAATTGGTGAAGAATCATTACACCAAATCCAGATTAGAATATTTGGTTTATCAGAAAAAGAGACAAGAAAAGGGATTATTGTTGGATAAATAGAGGAACCATTTTGTTTGAGTGTAATTGAAAGACAATAATTGTTACCATCAATTGATTCACGCAAACCAAACGAGTGTATTTCAATTTCAGGTATAAAACCTTCATTAAACCATGGAAGAAACCAGTTGATATTGGTATAATAATTGAAACAATCAATAAGATCTTGGAAAGTAGCTATTTCAAAACTATAAAGGGAGTAATAGCGTTGTAGAGCATTAAAAAAAAATTGATCGCCAATATAAGTCCGAAGAAGGTGATATACTGCCGGAGCTTTGTGATAAGCGGTCTCCCAATAATATTGGGGATCTAATCCTCGCTCAATAATCTCATTGATTGAGCGATTTATGACTAATCCTTCTGGAAAGCTTGTAGTATTACTTGTTTCGGCTGTTCTCCATAGATGTTCATCAAAAAAGCCTTTCCAGTTATATCGCTCTTCAGTGTAATACCAATGATTGTAACATACAATACCTTCATCTAAAAATCCTTCATCTAATTGATCATTTCCTACTATTGCATAAAACCATTGATGGCAGATTTCATGTGCAATTGTTGTTTCGACCCATGGATAACCTGCTTGGATATATACTAAACCCGGCCATTCCATTCCTCCATAAAATCCATATGTTGAAGCAACAGTGAGTGTAGGATAAGGGTACGGACCATATAAATTCGTAAAGAGCTCTAATGAGTATTGAGCGTAATCTAATGCACTAACGGTCCAATTTTCAGAAACAAATGGAAGATAATAGATAAATATGTCTGTTGTCCCATGAGATCCTGATTCAAATATAAAATCAGGGCTTACCGCGAAACTAAAGTCTCTTGCTTTTAATAGTTGAAACTGATATTTTTGTTGAGTATTAAGATCTATCTGTGCTGTTAGTTGACCTGAAGAGGCCACTTTATACCCAGTTGGAACGGTTAGATTGACAAAATAGTTAGCTATATCAGAATAATATGGGTCCCCTATGAAATACTGTGGCTCAAGATTCCAACCAGTAATATCATAAACTGCTAGGATTGGGTAATAAGTACAAAGCGCATAGACAAGACCTTTTTCGGGCTCATTTCCATAGGTTAGGCGATA
Organism: Candidatus Hodarchaeum mangrovi; assembly: GCA_016839515.1. Taxonomy (GTDB): domain Archaea; phylum Asgardarchaeota; class Heimdallarchaeia; order Hodarchaeales; family Hodarchaeaceae; genus Hodarchaeum; species Hodarchaeum mangrovi. The sequence goes on along the minus strand of JAEOUE010000056.1, from coordinate 18,993 downwards.
CGATTGATTATTTGTTATATAAGTTTCGAATTCTATCCAAAGTGAATAGGATTCTTGAGAAGTGACTGGTTGAGGAAGTGTGACATTCAGTAATTGGTAACCTAGATCATATGAAAGATCCTGAAGTTTATCACTGGTTTTTACTGATTTGATAATGATATAACCTGGTTCTTCCTCATATTCTGATGCATTCGGAAATAAATGGAAATATAATTTATCAAGACTAATTTCTTCTGTATTTTTAAAATCAAAGGTCATTGTTCCACTAATATAATGATATTGAGTATTTAATTCTAAATCAAGTGAATAATTTGATAAACCGTCTTGAAAGGACTTTTCTTCTCCTAATAAAGATTCTATACCTTGTCTTGTTAAATACTCATCATTGCTATCATGATTATTAATACTATTGATATGGAGATATTTAACAGTGATTAATAGAAAAAATAGACATAAGATCAGAATGATCCCAGATAGGAAAGTTCCTTCCTTTTTCATACTAATAGTCTCAATTTCTTCTTAATATCTTTCTTTCAGTCGTATAGTGATAATTAAAGACCCTTCCCTTGAATTTATAATTTTCTATCTAGGCAGAGAAATAGAAAAGTTAAAATTTTATAATAAATATTTAAGAATTCTAACTTGCTATAATAGAATTCTGGAGGTTTTTTGACCAACAGTTTCATTTTTAAAAGAAAATAGAAAGTAAAACATAAAATACATCCAAAATTTAGTCATTTTGAATGTAAATAAAAACTAATAATTATGAAACCAAAAGAGATCAAAGCGATAACAGTGTATTGGATTTGATTATAACTCAGGGGAATTATTATCTACAAAAAATTTCCTTGGAGTTTATAAAGACTCTGAAATAACAAGAAAAGAATCTCTATTTGATACACTACTTATTATCAGGGCATTAAACTGCAATATTTCTTTTCATACTATATCTTTACGTTGAAAGAATATCTTATTGAACAAAATATCTCAGATGATAACAAAAGGAGTAGAAATGTAAGCATCAAAAAACTTCCTGATTAAATTATACAAACAGATATTTTTTATCGATAATATCAGTAATCTTGATGTAAATAGCATCTGTTGAAATAGTAAGTGGAAGATAAGAGGGCCAACAGCCTCCTGTAAGATTGTCTGTGCCTATTCCAACAATGTTAAATTGTTTCCCACAATTATTGCATACCATGATGGCATCCATTTGTTTATAACCTTTTTTCTCTGCATAACAGACATCACAGGCATCAAACGCGACATGAATTTTATTATCATATCCTATTACCACAAAAAACTTAATCCGTACACTATCTTTATCATAATAATAATATTTAGCCTGTTCACTTATAGAAGAGACCTTTATTTTAATATTTTCGCCTGAAATAGGAGCTTTGAGTGATGTTGCATTGTTTCTTTGCATGGAAAGGATAAAAACGGTGCTTAAAATTGTAATTATAATTATTGTAAAGAAAAACTGTTTATTGCTAAATTTTTGTCCATTTTGTTGCGAATGAGATTCTGATTGTGGTAATTTTGTTTTTTCAGTCAATTTTTTATTCTCCATATGTTTGATGATTATTCGTTACTTTTCCATCAATAATTTGTAAAATACGATTACCTAGTCTTGCGATTTCCATATTATGAGTCACAAGAAGAATAGTATGTCCTTCCTCGTGTAACTGTTTTATTAAATCTAAAACTTTACATCCATTTTTTTGATCTAAATTCCCAGTAGGTTCATCTGCCATTAAGATTTGAGGATTATTGATAAGTGCTCGAGCAATACATACCCGTTGTTGTTCACCCCCAGACAATTTTGATGGCTTATGGTTTAATCGATGATTAAGACCAACCTTTTCTAAAGCTTTAACTGCCTTATTTTCATCTACAGTGCTATGATAATACATTGCTAACATTACATTTTCTACAGCACTTAAATAAGGGACCAAATAGTGGTGTTGAAAGATTAAACCGAAATTTTCTCGTCTAAACTTAGTGAGACGTGATAGATCAAGGTTTGAGACAATAATTCCATCAATCATTATTTCGCCCTTTGTTGGTTTATCTAAACAACTAATTAAATTTAATAAAGTGGTTTTTCCCGATCCAGAAGGGCCTATGATAGATGTCCAGTCTCCCTTTTCCAAAGAAATACTTACATTACTTAATGCCTGCGTATTTCTATCATAAATCTTTGTTAAATTTTGAGTTTCAATGAATCCGATTTTCTTCAATCTCCTCTTAGAATTGTAACAGGTTCAATTTGCATTGCTCTTCTAACGGGTAGTAAAGAAGCAATTAATGATACACTACTCGAGATTCCAACAATTATTGGAAGTACTATAAGTTGAGGAGATACTAATGATTGGAAAACAATCATTCCAACAAATTGAGCACCAATTATCCCAAAAATAAAACCCAAGAAACCTCCCAGAATTCCGATAATTAACGATTCAGAGAAAAATAATATTGCAATTTTCCGATTTTCGGCACCAATGCTTTTCATTAATCCTATTTCAGTTCTTCGTTCCAATACAGAGGTAGTAAGAGTTGTACTAACTCCAAGAATTGTAGCTAATAATGCTATGATTGTAACAATCCCCATCATCATTTCAATCTTACTTAGCATATTCATTTCAGTATTTATCATCTGTAAAATCGTTTTAGCTTCAATATAGCTAATTTCAGCTTCAATTTCGGAAGCTATAGTTTCAATTGGACAACCAGTGCATAAAGCGCTTACCTGAACTGTATGAATTTTGTTTTGATGAAGACTAAGATTTTGGACTATAAATAAAGGTAAAAAAATATGATTATCTTCTGTTCCCCCTGTTGTAATTATCCCTTTTACTTCAAGCATAATTGTATTTTCTTGGTTATATGTTATTGTAAATGTATCCTCTAGTTTTAAATTCATTTTTTCAGCAACGGTTCTACCAATCATGCATTCAAAATACTCAGAACCTAGCGAATCAAGATCGTTAATCCAATCCCCTTTAATGTTCCACCACCAACTATTGATTCGCTTTACACCTGTGGTGAATGTTTCACCTCCCTTTAATGTTATGTTTTTATCAAACCATGTTCCTGTTAGCACAACTTGTTGCTCTTGTCCATTAGCACTTGCTGTTATCACTTGGTATAGAAAAGGGGAGTATCCTAGTACATTCCTAGACCAATTGATTTCTTTTATTTTATATATATCAGATTCATTGATATAACGTTGGTTTGTAATACTTGAAAGGCTGATATCTCCAATTCCGACATCTATTGTGTCTGATTTTGGAACAATTAATAAATTAGCTCCAAATTTTCGAAATTCAGCACCTATCTTCTCATTGATGTCTAGTGATACTGTTGACATAGCTGAAGGTATACTTGCTCCCATTATAACAGCTATTATTGCAATAATTACTTTACCTTTTCTTTTTAGAAAAGATTTTCTCAAAATCCTGAAAAACATACTACTTCCAACTAATTACAGTTAAATATCTGATTTGTATGGCTGAAATAATTATTTTATTAATTTATTTTTTAAAATTTTTTTTTATATTTAATTAAAAAAATGTATTTATTGACCTATCATATGAAAGGAATAGATCATGATTAATTCTTAGGTTGGTAGAAAAGAATCCTTCATGTCGAAGAAAAATATGAACTCAGTTTATGATAATTGTTGAAGGAAGAAAGAAAATATTTATTCTGTGGTTGAAAAGAAGAATTGAAAAGTAGACTAATTTCTAAGTTCAAGATCAAGAAAGAACTGATTAAATATAGGAGAAACCTGCAAAGATATACATTATTACTTGGGAATGGTTACTCATTAAATCCGTACACTTGTCTAGGAGCTAAGTATTCAGGGAATTTATCAATTAGAGCTTTTCGCATCAAGTAACAAAAGTGACAAGCATCAACATATTGTTCCTCATGCTCAAGATTATATTTTCTTGCTAATTCTGCAGGGCCCCCCTTTACGAGAGGTCCACAGATAGGATGTGCCATTGCATCATAAATTTTTACTAGTTCTGCAAGAGGAACTTCCCACATATTTCCCATACTTAGTCCTTGACAAAGATGAATATTTCCAAGAGGATCAAGATGAACTCTTGCAGGAGCTTCTAATTCTTCATAAGGACACTCTGTGAACACTTCCCAATGCTTTCGTGGCAATTCATCTGTAATTAGTTTCTCAACAGCTCTTCCCCTGAACATTGCCCCGCCTCCAATCACTGGTTCACCTTTTTCTTGGGTTTTTTCTAAGTCTAATGATGGTGCTTGGATACATATATCCCCACTAGTGATATTCAGACGCTTTAATGCAGTTAAAGCTCTAGTAGCTGGATTCACCACAGCTTCTCCATGATGAAAGACATCATTACTTATACTTACATCTGATATTCCTAGATCAAGGAGAGGTTTCAACCATAGCTCTGCATCTTCCTCAGAAGTTGCCCAGTACGAGTTAGAGACAATACCGGTCTTAAATCCCCTCTCATGAGACATTTTAATTCCTTCGAGCATCACAGGATAATAAAGGAATGGCTCCCCTCCTTCATAATAAACCATCTCAATTGTCCCAATTTTGCTCATTTCTTCATGAACAGCTCTCAACTGACTTAGGGTAAAAGTTCCCTCAAAATTTGGACTACAATACAAGAAACAATGATTACATTCAAAATTGCAGGTCATAGTTAATAAGAAATGAATACCAGTTAACATGATTGAATTTTTTTATTCACTAATAGATAAAAGTTCTGGATTGAATAAAAGGATTCAATCCTTTCAAATTTGTACAATTATTTTTGAAAATTCAAAATATTGATGTAGATTTGAAAAGTTGAATATTATTCATGGAGAAATGCTGATAGATTTTTCAGATACTTTCAAAAAGAATGCACACAAGTATAAATCAAGCACGATGGCTATTATTGAGGAACCTAGAACTTTTTTATATTATCAAAATGATTTTCCTAATCGTGAGCCTCTTATTTTGTTTGGGGGATGTCGTTTCCAAAATACTGACGATACAACAAGTGAAGTGGTCTATGACTTAAAAAAACTTTTCCAAAGCCTTCTTGATTCAATTGAACAAGCCTATACAATTCATTTTAATATTTCAGAAGTAATAAGAGGGATTTCAGGTGAATTGAATATTGAGCTTTCTAATTTACAACAAAGACATTTAGAAAATGCACAAGATTATCACGTTCATTTTGGAAAAAACCGTCTTCTTCGTTTACAGATGATGAAACAATTGGATCGATTGGGACAAAGAAACTTAGTTTGTTTTACCTCAAATAAGCACCCTCCTTTCCAGCTTTTTTTTCTACATTGGCTGGAAACTATTCTTAATGAATTCTTCATAGTTGACCTATTGAATAGCCTTGCTCTTAATATGATACTCAGATTGGGATTAACTGCTCAGGCTCATGCCCTTTTAAAAGAACTTTCCGCAGAAATATCCATCTTCATCCGAGATACTCAGTTTCGATATGTTATTTGAATGTTCATCAAATAAATAATTAATAAATTGATTATACAGTTACACTTAAGAGTTTTAAAGAATTTTATGGTGAAATTCATAAGAATAAAGCTAATTTTTAATCATTTAAAGAAGAATCGAAATTATAACTAATAAACTATCTTCAAATATAGAAATAACATACTTATAAAAGTTTTTAGATTATTTTGTTCAAATTAAGGCACTAAAAGGTTTTTAAAAGATGAATCTCTTCTTAAAATTTAACATAAAATCAAATAGATTATGTTTAATGATATTATGATTATTAAGCTTTTTATTATTCAGTTATTTTTATTTCTATAAATCATATTTAAAAATATATTTTATGAGTAAGTTAAACAGTATTTAAACGCTTTATTGTTTGATATTTTTGATTTAATCCATTTTAAAGGGTTTTTAGATAAGACTTGCGTACAATTTCTCTAGTGAACGGTTCATAATGTTCATATGAACGTTAGCTAATGCGTACTACATAGGAGATACATTAAGTGATTTCTTGATAAATTCATTAACATGAATTCAAACCAATATTATGATTATCTGACTGAATTTGTTTTTCAAAGTAAACTTAATATGATATATTTCCAATCTGTTGAAAAGTTTGATCTCAAAAAAACATTCTTCGGATATTGTCAATAAGGTGTTACAGGAAAAAATAATCCAAAAATAGCTTGATATGACAAGTAAATCGGATCAAAATCGACCAAGAGTGTTATAAACTATCCTGATGAAATTATCTTAAGTTATCTAATGAATCATTGCTTTCAAGGGAGTAAAAGTGGATCAAAATAATAAGAGAGAGAGGTTCATAAGCAGAATTTTTTTTCGAATCCTAGGATTCAATGAACTGACCTCTATGTTAAGAAAGTTATCATTAAAATATTTAGTTTTTCTTATTGTATTAAGTGGGTTTAGTTTAAGTAAAGCCTGGCTCTCCTTATGGTATCTAAATTTTATTAATTATTATGAATTTGGTATAGTCTATTCTGCAGGTTTATTGGTAGCTTTTCTTCTTGATTTTCCTTTAGGCCTTTTTGCAGATATTTTTGGACGAAGATTATCATATATTCTTTCCCAACTTATGTATTGTCTGTATTTTCTATTATTATTGGTTATTAATTCCTTTTCTGGGTTTTTATTACTTGAAATCATTTCAGGGATTGGTAATGCGTTTGGGACTGGTTCATTTGATGCATGGTACATGGATACTTGGCAAGGATTAGAGACAGAAGAAAATCGAAAACAAAAAATCCCTAAAATTGGAGGTATTATGTCTAATGCCTTATTTATTTATTCAGCATTAGTTGTTTTATTTATCTTTTTGTCTGGGGTGGCATTAGGGGATACTAAATTTATAGATCAAGATATTGCTTTTTCCATTTTTGTTATTCAGATTATTTTTCAAGTATTTGGCATTTTATTTGGATTCTTTTGGATAACAGATGAAAAGATGACACAAAGTAATGAGGAACAAGCCCGTTCTGAATTAAAAGGTATGAAAAAAATATCTAGCAGAATAAAGTCCTTTCTAAATGAATACTTTGATGAACGGATGCTAATTTTCATAGTTATAATCGTTTTAGTGACTATAACGGATTCTATGTCTTATATTTTTAACTCTATGTTATTTTCACCTCTTTTAAATTTTGAACTAGGTGTTACTTTACTTGTTTTAACAAGCATGCGATCTACAGGGAATTTAGTATCAATGTTTACCACACGATTGTCTAAAAGAGTTATGGAATTATTCAAGAATCCCTCAAAGATATATGTATTATCGATGTTTATTACATACCCACTTTCATGGCTTTTGATCTCCATTATTTTAGAATTAGATTTAGCCATTGATCTTAAAGTGACCTTTTTTTTCTGTATCTATATCTTAAGAATTCTTATAATGGTTTTATTATATTCTGCCTTCTTTAATCTTGTATATGATTATACTGATCCGCAAAAACGAGCAAGTCAGCAGTCAATGCGAGGATCGATTAACTCATTTATTATGATGCTTGCATATTTTTCTGTTGGTACAATCTTAGAACAATGGGGTTTTGTTAATCTATTTGTTGCTTTTTCCCTTATTAGCTTCATTACTGTCTCTTTTCTATATTTAATCATCAATCGAGTTAATAGAAACGTAATTGATGCACTCTGAGTAAAGAAATTTCCTATCGCGGTCATTTTACTCTTCCCCTTATTTTAAGATGATACAAAGAATAGATTAAAAATTTATCTTAGAAAATTCTTTTTGAAATAAACAAGAAATACACTGGATAGGAGAAGAATTTAATGATTATAGTTTTTACTTATGCACATCCTGATGATGCTGAATTTCTTGCTGGAGGCTCTTTAGCTAAATGGGTCGAAGATGGTCATGATGTTTATGCAATTTGTGCAACTAATGGAGACCTAGGGACACGAGATAAATTCATCACGTCCCAAAACCTTGCGAATATGCGTAAAAACGAGTTAAAAGAAGCAATGAAAGTTTTTGGAGCAAATGAGCCCATTTTTCTTAATTTTCCAGATGGTTTAATTCAAAAACATCCTGATGAACTAAAAGAACAATTGGTGTATTGGTTTAGAAAGCTAAAACCTAATAGGATTGTCACTCTTGATCCATGGAAAACATATGAACCTCATCCAGATCATATTTCGATAGGAAAAATAGCGTCAGAAGCAGCTGTTTTTTCATGTTTTCCATTACTATACCCTGACCATCTAAAAGAAGGATTGGAACCTCACCAACCTAAAGAAATTTGGTTTATGACACCTATGGAACATAAACCCAATCGTCTTGTTGATATCTCAAAGACCTTTAATAAAAAGATAGAAGCCATTCTTTGTCATAGATCTCAAGTAGAGATGTTAGCCGACCTATTCGTTGAAGGAGCTGACCCAACGCATTTAAGTGATGAGATAAAGAAAAAATTACGTGAAGGATTAGAATCATTGTTAAATATGGTTGCTCAAGCTCAGGGATCTCTTTCTAATGGAAAAATTGAAATGGCTGAAGCTTTTTATGCCTTAAAAGTTGGTGCTGGGCATTTTAATAATGAGCAAGAAATTATCAAGGAAATGATCGGATTTCCACTTGAAGAACCTGAAATCCATTGATCTTTTAATAAGTATCAATTTTAGATTATTTAAATAAAAACCAAGGTTAATAAAAAACATCGAAAACCTTTCAAGTAGGATTTTTTAATAATAAAAATAAAAAATAAGCAATAGGATTCAATTGTAAGGAGACAAATAACCTGTGAAATTAGGGTTAATGCAGCCCCCCAAAAAGTATAAATTTTTACAAGAGCATGTTTTTGAGGGAACTTGGCCATTTAGTCGGTTAAAACCTCCTTTTAATGTTTTCCTTTTACTATTAATTTACTTCATATTGGGCCTAACCCTATATTTTGTTTATAAAATTCCCTTTATCTATTTATTCGCGGGTGTATGTGGTGCCTTTGGTCTCTTTTTATGGACTATTAGTATCTTTAAATATGCGAAAAAATTAAGAAATGTCGAAATTGAACGCCTTAATAGTGTGACAAAAAAATTTCATGTGGAATTTTTGGAATATTTATTCCATCCCTCATCTATCGTCATTAGTATTTTCGTTTTTCTGGTTGTATTAACATATTTTTTTTCTTCAACTTCCTTTGGACTGAATAACATTCTTTCCTATATTCAAAACGAATTATCCCTTAATTCTCTTCCTCCTTTGCTAATTTTTTTTATTTTCTTGATGACATTTGATGTTTGCTACAGACTAGGTCTCTCGATTTTTATAATTTTCATTCAACTTCGTCGTGATTTTATTCTTGCCCGTTATTTGAAAAATCCTTTATTAAAACCTCATTTTTCTGCAACTGATATTAGAAGTTTGGAAAACTCAGATATAGTTCATTTTTTAGCAATTGCTAGTGGTTTTACTCTAATACCTTTAGGCTTTTTAGATCCTTTTCTATTGTTTATGTTACTAGCTTATGTCCTTTTTTCTTTCTTGTTATCCATAATGAATATAATTTACCTCCGTATTCTCTATGTTCGGGCCATTCCTGACGGCTTATTAACCCTCATTCGGAATTCTAACTTTGCACAAATAGGAACAATCTCTCTGAGTTCATCGAATAAAATACCACATGTAACTCCTACTCTTTTTATATTTGATGGTAGAGATTTTTTCATTTCGACATCTCTTAGCAGTAAGAAAGTTAGGAATCTTCATAAAAGGAATAAAATTACTCTTTTCATTGATTCAAAGGAGAAGAAGGATATAACACAAAGTTTTGGAGTTCAAATAATGGGACGGTCCAAAATATATGGTCATGATTCGAAAACTGGACTTTTTTTCGGTTTATTATTTTCCCCTATTCTAATTCGAGTTTTTATGCTTTTTCTACGAAAATACCCTAATTATATTAATTATTATCGGAGATATCATGAAAAAATCCCTCGTGCTTGGCAAGCATTACCAATTGTAAGTAGAACAATCATTAAAATTGTCCCTAAACAATTTTTCTATTGGAAAGCATCAAGGACAAATCAGGTAAGATTCTAATTATGGTTGATAAACAATGAAAGTGGAATGTGAAATTAATGGACAGCTGTGTCTTTTACCTGATCATATTTCACAATTCGTTCTAAGCGCATCATTCATATATTGTGCAACAATCAATGAAACAAACAATCCTCAAATTCATCCTTTATTGTTTGTTAATGAACCAGGTAAGTGCTTACTATCGTTTATCCAAAATATTCATTCTGATGTCGCTAAAAATCTACAACAACATCCATATCTAGCTTTAACGATAGATAATACAGATCTCGAGAACCCTTTTTCAAATACAGGAATTATGATTGAAGCAATTGTTAAATTAAGTACCTCAAGTCAGCATATTCAAGAATGTTTCGAAATGCTTCTTGAGAAGTATGGTGATAATATCGTTACAAAGATCTTAGGTATTGATATTGATAAAAATTATATTAAAATTCAGGCTCGCCCTCTTAAAATCGTTTATTGGAAAGGACCCTTTTTTAGTTCGTATAAATGTAAACAAAAGAGCTAGAATTTTTAAATATCAAATATAAGGTTTTGGGATGGTTATAATATTTTCAATGCTTTTGTTTTCTGTTCCTTCAAAGCGTTCAGCAATATTTGATAATAATCTATGGGAAAATTTATTGAAGAATGGTTCAATCATGATCCAATACAATGTCCCCAAAATTCCTTTAGGAATGATTCTGAATATTTGATGTACTTGAATGGTTTGTTTTTCAATCTTTGTTATTCTATATGTTAAAAATGTCTTTCCAGGCAAATTATTACTAGTTATTAATTGGATATAATCATCATTGCGTTTTTCATTAATACACCAAGGGTGTGATGGAATAATAAACTTGCCACGAAACAGATTATCTAGAAACGATCCAAATTTATAATATAAATTAAAAAAATTTATATTTCTTATCCTGAGTATTATTTCTAAAATGGGAGAATAATCGGTATGGCTAGGGGAATCTATAATAACGGACTTATAATTTTGAAAAACTGTTCCTCCTGACCACTCAATATCACCAGGATGGTACCATTCTGAAGGAATTATACTTTTTTGATTATAAACGAATGCTTCCTTAAATTGATTAGGATTTACTGCCATAGAAATGGCTTCTTTATGACCAAAAAGGCGTTGAGGAATAAGTTTTTGAATTCGTGTGTCTTTAACAATAACTTCATTTTTCATACCATCAATAAGAGGACGTGCTAAGGATGAAGGGATTCCTGTAATGAACTTAATCCAATAAGAACTTATATTTGGAGAAAAAATCGGGATTGGAAGAATAATCCTCTTTGGCAGCTTGGCAATTTCAACATAGGATTCCATAAATTGTTTATATGTAAGAATATCTGGCCCACCAATATCATATGTTTGGCCTATTGTTTCAGGAATATTTAATACTTGTAAAAGATAGATTAAGACATTTTCAACAGCAATTGGTTGATTTTTAGTTCGTAACCATCTGGGTGTAATCATCACAGGTAAACGATCTGTTAAATATCTCATTATTTCAAATGCAGCACTTCCAGTTCCAATAATGATAGCTGCTCTTAAAGTTGTGACAGGTATGGAACAGGATTGTAGGATATTTGCTACTTCTATTCGTGATTGGAGATGCTTGCTTAGTTTTATTCCACTTTGAGTTTCTCCAAGTCCTCCAAGATAAATTATGCGTTCAATTTTAGTTTTATCAGCTGCAATAACAGTATTTTGGGCAGCAATTCTATCTTTTTTGACAAAGTCTTTTTCTGAGCCTTCCATTGAGTGTACTAAATAATAAACGGCTGAACATCCTTTCATTGCATCTTCTAATGATTCTCTGTCAAAGACATCTAATTTAAATGGTTTAACATTTGGATGATTACTCCAAATTCTATTTTTCAGTTTATTTAATGACCTATATCCAACCCTAACCTGATTTCCGTGTTGAAGAAGCAAAGGAACTAATCTTGCCCCAATATAGCCTGTAGCTCCAAGAACTAGAATTGGTTTTTGATTCAAGTTTTCCATTCCAACCTTTAATACAAATTTTTTTGCATAATCAATGAGTCTTTCCAGTACGAGGTTAATTAGAATGAATATTAATTTTTTCTCCATTTTCTTTTATTATAAATAAAGAGGTCATCAATGAATAAAAACCAACAGTTAGTAAAAGATTTGATAGTAGGAAAGATTCTATCTCAACCTATTACTGAATTACTGGCATTTAGACTCCTTGATTATAGTGATATTTGTACTACTCTTAAAATGCTCATTATTAAAGTGCATTGGAATCCAATACAGACTGTTCACATAGGTACCTTTTATGATTTATTAGCTGCTTCTATGAGAACATTATTTTTCGTATTTTTTGCTAAAGATGAATGTTACTCTACCGTTGCTATTTGAATCAAATTTCTTCGAACAATTCTTTGGATAAAATAATTGTTCTATAAAAAATTACTGAACGAAGTAAACAATTGAGATATATGGAATGGGATCTAATAAATGAGGAAGGGGAATTATAGCTAAAACAAGTTCCAATTGTCCAACTCTAAAATAATTTACTATTAGAATGCTTTGAATTTATGAATCAATGTGGAATCAGAGATGATATGCCAGATATTAATTCGTTGTTGCCCAGTAAAATTCAAAGAAACCTACTTTTAAGAATCCTGTGGTATTAAACAAAAAGAACTGAGTATAGTGGATTGAATCTAACACTAAGAACCCATATAAAACACGATATTTTTGAGAAACATAATATCCTCCTTGACTAAATTGATCTAAATAATTTGAGAGGTTTTCGTAAGGAATTTTAAAGCGATCTAGCCAAAAGGCGTTATATGTATCATTATATTCGAAATAATAATCTCCATGGATCTCATAAGCATATAATAACTCTTCACCAGTAATATTCTCAAAAATAGTAACATTTGCAGTGTATGAATAAGTAAATTTTGATCCCTGTGGGCTATAAGATGTATTCCAAGGGTATGTTTTATTTTCTGCTGCATTTAAATAATAAGTAAGCCACTTTGAATGAGAAAGGGGTGCATATGGGACATATATAGAATTATTCTGATATGGAAGTGTGAAAATTAAACCAAGATCGGAAAGATTCAGTTCATTATATTTGAGAAGAGCTGAGAAATTAGTTTCTTCTACTTGGATTAAAATTATTTCTCCAGATGCGTTAGTCCAATATCGTGCTTCAGATATCATTACAGTAGTTTCAAAGCTCGTGCATCCAGCCAAACAAAGGACAATAATCAAATTCACTGCTAGAAATAACTTTTTTTGAAGCAAATCTAGTCATCTATTTTTATTCTAAGATCTTTTTATGATCTGATCTTATATACATGTCCGTCTGCGAGGGGAAAAGGCTCATATTGATTATTTTTTAGTATTAAACAAATTTAAAGGGAAGAAAACAAGTATTTTTTAAGAAAAGGGCTGCGTTTATGGACTCTGATTCATCTGAATTAACATGTGATGTTTTAGTCATAGGATCTGGCCTTGCAGGGCTCTCGTTTTGTCTAAAAATAGCAAAATTTGCAAAAGTATTGTTAATTACGAAAACAAAATTAGCTGATTGTGCAACTACGCTTGCTCAAGCTGGTATTGCAGCAGTTTTATCACCAGGAGATGGATTTGATCAGCATATTCAGGATACAATAATAGCAGGTGATGGTTTATGTCACATGTCCATCGTTGATACGATGGTTAAATCCGCTCCTGAAAGAATTCGCGAATTATCCTCTTGGGGGGTTAATTTTTCTAAAAATAAAACCAATGATTTTGATTTAGGCCTTGAAGCTGGTCATTCACATCGACGTGTAGTTCATGCTTCTGATTTAACTGGAATTGAAATTCACCGTGCTTTAGCTCAAAAAACAAAAAAAGAGGCCAATATTACTATTTTAGAGAATCACATTGCAATAAATCTTAAAATACGTGCTGGTAAGTGTTTAGGAGCATATATATTCGACAAGGACCATGATTTAGTTAAGAATATAGCTGCAAAAGTTACTGTATTAGCTACTGGAGGATTAGGGAAAGTATTTCTTTATACTAGCAATCCTGATAATGCAAGTGGAGATGGAATTGCTATGGCCTATCGTGCTGGAGCCACTGTTATGAACATGGAATTTGTTCAATTTCATCCTACTCTTCTGTATCATCCTTATGCAAAGGCATTTCTAATCTCAGAAGCATTACGTGGAGAAGGCGCTATTTTAGTAGATCAAAATGGAGTTCGTTTTATGGAGAAATATGATTCGCGTTTGGAGCTTGCTCCTCGTGATATCGTTGCTCGTGCTATTGACTTTGAGTTAAAACGTACAGGCGTTGATCATCTTTTTCTCGATATTTCATTCAAAGATTCTAAACAAATAATAGATCGATTTCCTGGTATTTATCAAAAATGTTATTCCTTGGGGATTGATATTACATCAGAACCTATTCCCATTGTACCCGCAGCCCACTACATTATTGGGGGAATAAAAGCTACTCATTCTGGTATAACTGATATTCCAAATCTTTTTGCCATTGGCGAATGTGCGTGTACTGGATTTCATGGAGCTAACCGTTTAGCTTCTAATTCTCTTCTCGAGGCAGCAGTTATGGCTCATTTTGCAGCAAAAGAATGTAATCAACTTCTTCAGAAGGATCGCCCTATTAGGTTATTCTCTCCATGGCATGATACAGGTAATGCAGTTGATAGTGAGGAATCTGTGGTTGTGAGTCAGAACTGGATGGAACTCCGCCTAATGATGACTAATTATGTTGGTATTGTTCGATCTGATAAACGGCTTCGTCGTGCCATGAATCGCATTCGATTATTACAGGATGAAATTAATCAATATTATTGGGATTTTAAGATTACTTCTGATTTAATCGAGTTGAGAGATCTTGCTGATGTTGCTCAAATGATTATTGAATCTGCTTTCCATCGAAAAGAAAGTCGTGGGGCTCATTATACAGTAGATTATCCACGAAAACGACGAACTCCCAAAGATACTCTTATTCGGAAATCTGTTCTTAGTGATACAATCAATTTAACTAGGAATGGGTAACTTCTGCCTTTTCACATAAAACTAGCGATCATCATTCCATAATATGTGGGGTGTGCTCTTAAATAAAAGTTTGACCTTAATTGTGTTTTTTTCAGTATTCCTTGGACTATTATAAACCCTGCGAATCCGCAAACCAGTGCTTCATCAAGAATACTACTTGCTTGATCTAGTAATATGTCTTCTTGTCCTCCCTCTTTAACCCATTTTTCAATTATTTGATCAAACTCTTCTGCTTTCTCTGAAAAACCATATGGACCATTTTTATCATGAGTGTGGGCTAGATCTGCACTAATAATTATAATAACTTTTTCAGAACTTTTTTTCGCAAAATCTCGCAACGAATCGCCTATTTGAAGTAATTCAAAGGTCATATTTTTAATTTGAGAATATCGTCTTGTTGGAAGTGAGAAAATAATATATTTCATGCTTATTTTTTCTAAAAAATATAATGGAACGACCTCACCCCATCTTAGGGGTGCATTAACACTACTTGTAAAGGCTGTAATTGTACTTAAAGGAAGCTTTTTTTCTTGAAGCTTTTGATATAATTCATTTGTTCTTTTTATATCTAGACTAATTTGGGTCTTGTATTCTGCATAATCCCCTTCCCATTCCGCTGTTCCTTTGGCAGTTTCATTAACATAGAACCCATAATCATGAGAGAGACTTATCCCATGTGGAGTGATTAAAATGCATAAATTAGGATCTAAATTTTTTATATTTCCTGCTATTTCTATCATTTTATGGTTGAGAGTTTTTACTGATTTACTTACTCCCTTTTTTGTGGGATTCAAGATCAAACTTCCGTGTGGGAAAATAAATACACCTGAAAGTACCATTTTTTTCACCTAATGTGGCAAATTTTATTATATGTGAAGTTCAAGGGTTCTTCTATTATTTTAGAGAGCAGATTTTCCTGTTCTAAATGTGTTTTTTCTTTTGATCGTTCTTAAAATTATTAAAAAGAATTTCTTATTTTTTGGTTTAAGTAATTTTTTGAGAAAAAGAAATATTCTCATAAGTAAACGATTCAATAACTGATTTAGGTTTATCTTGAGGAAGAAATGTTGTCTATGGATGAAATCTTACTACTTGAAAACTATCCTATTCTTACTAAACCTTGGGATTCTCCCTGTCTAATTTGTGATTACCTTGAACAATGTAATGTAGGTGCTGAATTCAATCCTATTGGATGTCCTTGGCTAAATCACTATATTGGAATGCATATTGATTAAACACTATTCTATTTTCCGAATTAATATTATATTTTTATTCATACTAAGGGATTTAAGGAGATCTTGAGCTATTTTTTTCCTAGCATTTTTTTTTCTCAACTAAAAAGTACTTTTGTTAACTTATTCTTTTTTCTTATAGGATTTTGAATTGGATTTTTATCACAATCAGTAGGATTTTTTTATTCCTTTAATTGCTTTTTTTTGGGAGGTTCACAAATCTTTTGTAAGCGTTATTTAACTCCTTTTCCCTAGCTCTCTATTCTAATACTCAGCAATGGTTCCTTCTTTTTTTGCAGTTTTCACAGTTTTTTGAAAAAAAATTACTCCCAAAATTGGTAATAAGATTGCAGAGAGGAATATTATTCCAAATTCCCATTCAAAGGGTAAAAGTTCAGGTGAAATTCCTATCATTGTGGTCCTAAATAAATCAACACAGTAGGATAGTGGTATAATTCGGGCTATCCATTGAATCACTTCTGGTAGAGCTGAGAAAGGGAAAAACATAGCACAAACAATCATGACCATAAACTGCAGAAAATTCGTTAAAGTATTCATTGATTCTTTATATCTTAGAGCTAACCCCGCAAAGCCAAAAGCGAATCCAAAACAAACAAAAAGACTCAAAAGTAAAATAATCATTCCCATTAATAGATTTCCGATAGGTAATCGGCCAAAAACAAGAGCTATAAATATAAAACTGACTAATATGTTCAGAATTGTCCATAACACATTTGATAATATTCGGGAGATTAGGCTAGAGAAATAATTGATTGGAGCCATAAAAAGGGACTCTAGAGTTCCTTGGTATTGTTCTTCACGGAGAGAATTACCAATATCCCATAACGCAGTCGAAAAAAACATGAAAAGTACAAAAGAATAAAACATTAATCCCACTCCATATGATGCTTTATCTGGTGGAGTCAATATTATCGCTGCAAATGTAAAAATAAACATAATGACCATTACCTGTAAAAAGCTCATAATAAATGAGAATTTATAGCGAGTTAAGACAATAAATTCCTTCTTGGTCATTGCTAGAAACTGATACCACCATGCTTTAACCCCATGAAGTTTTGATTGTTCCTCTATTGACAATACCATTTCTTTTCCTCCTAGAACTGTCCTATACCTTCTCCGCTTTTACTTCTTGCCTCTGCCTTAGCAAAAATCCAGTAACCAATTAATGGGCAAATTAAAGCAAAAGCAAAAATAATGGCAAGATGACCATATATATTGAAGAAAAACCATTTTAAATCCATTAAAGCAGCTTGAATGCTATAATTCAACCAAAAACCTGGAAAAATATAAGCAAAGATTTGAAAAAAAACAGGGAGGACTGTTATGGGAAAGAATACACCCATAATTATCCCTAGAAACCATTGAAAGGTATTTAATAAAGAATTGGCCTGCTTTATCTTTAATATAAGTGCTCCTAATAAGAAAGAAAGGCCATATATAGGGATTAGTCCAATAAGCAAAATACCAAATGCTAATCCTGCTTGACCTTGTAGAGGGTTTATGTTAAAAAGTAAACAGCCAAAAAAATAACCAGCTATGAAGGTAATAATTGATCTAACTTCTACATACAAAGTTAATCCTGCCAAAATAGTGATTTGATGAGCAGGAGTCATAAATAAAGATTCTAGAGTTCCTAGTGTCTGTTCTCTTCGGATGAAAAATCCAAACAACCAAAGAGAAGTAGTCACTGTCGAGAAGACATTCGCTCCTATAATAATAAAAGCAACATAATTTGCCCCAATTAATCCTGTATTTTGTTCAAAATTATCTGAAGCAGCAGATATAGATCCTGCAAGAGCCTGGCCGAGTAAAATAGGCATAGCTGCAAAAAGAATGGGCATCAGGATGTCCATGAAAAGCATTCCTTTATATCGGGAAATAGTCTTAATTCGGACAATAAATGTACCCCATACAACCCCTAGATGTTCTCTGAGACCTACTTTTGACGATAAGAGAGACAATTTGAAACCTACCTTCTTAATTTACCGATTTTTCTAGTCTTGTGTCATCCATTAAAGATCGGCCAGTGATATTAACAAAAACATCTTCAAGAGTTGTATCTTTCTTATCAATATTCCTTATTATTGCTCCATGATTGTTTAATGCAGTAATAATTTCAGGTAGGGCTTGGCGACTGTCTTTACAAACTACGTTAAGGTAAGGTTTTTCTTCAGTTGACCCATTGTTTACTCGTTTGGTTAGAATATTTGCTGATAATATGCCTGGTAGATCCTGAATTATTTGTATGGCTATATCAGGGATTTGTCCTTCAATCCTAAGAATATCATTTTCTTCTAAACTATTTATCAATTTACTAGGTTGATCAAGTGCAATAATTTGGCCATGATCGATAATGCCAACTCTATGGCATAATTCCTCAGCTTCATGCATAAGATGTGTGCAAAATATGATAGTTTTATTATAGTCTTCATTTTGTTCTTTAACAATCTTTCGGAGTCGACGGGCTTCCTTTACATCTAAAGTATTAGTAGGTTCATCTAACATTAAGATTGGAGCATCATTAATTAAAGCTCGGGCAAAAACCATTTTCATTTTCTGTCCTGAAGAATATGTTTCTACTGTTCTATCTGCTA
>JAEOUE010000055.1 GCA_016839515.1 Candidatus Hodarchaeum mangrovi | reverse complement strand
TCAGGTATCGATGTCGTGATTTTTTTCTTGGCAATAACCGCACCTCCAATAGCACGTCCACTACTCCCCATCACTTTAGAAATGGAATGAATTACAATATCAGCTCCTAATTCTAATGGTCGTAAGAGAGCAGGTGAGGCAACACTCGAATCAACCATAAGAGGAATATTATTATCATGAGCAAGTTTGCCAAGAGCTGGAATGTCTGCAATGAACAAATTCGGATTAGATGGTGTTTCTACATACAAGAATTTAGTTTTTTGAGTAATTTTTTCCTGCCAAGCATTTAATTCCCATGGCTCATGAACCCACTCCACATTCCATCCCATTTTGGGATAAGTTACATTAAATAGCTGTTCAGCTCCACCATAAACTTGATTTGATGATAAAAAATGATCTCCAACATTTAAAAAGGGCATTGTTGCCATGAAAATTGCTGCCATTCCCGAGGATAGACATAAAGCTTGGGTTTCCTCATCAATCGTTTTTCCTTCTAAAGCAGCTATTTTTAATGCCAAGTGATCAATTGTTGTGTTATCAACACGAGAGTAGATCTTATTCGGATCATCTACTGTCTGATAGGAGAGCAATAAGGCACCATCAAGTAATGAATCGAATGGTCCCCCAGTAGAACTCGTGAAGACAGGTAAGGTCATTGACTTGAACATTTTCATATCTTGATTTCCATATAATCCCCATAAACCCACAGTAGTGAATTCCTGCTTTTTCGATGTTGTCATTTGTTTTTGTCTTTTTATCAATGTTTGCGTACTTCGTGTACGAAAATACTCCTCATCAGAGCTCATCTTTTTGAGAGTTTCGATTTCCCTTTCCAACTCATTAATTCTTTTTTGAGTATATGAAGACTTCAACTTTGGTTGTTCCTGTGCCATTTTTACCACATCTGAAAAATAATTTTTACTTGGTTTTCAATAATTAAATCTATTTCTTCTTCGCTGAACAAGATTTTAATGAATTTATTTCAATCATCATTCTTTTTCATATTTAATGAAATTAGGGATAAAGGTGAAAATTCAAGAAAATAGACATCATTCCTTACATGAATCATTAGACCAACATTTAAACCAGAAAAGAGTCTATTTTGATCGTAAAATTAGTAAAGAAATAGAGACATTCGATTTTGTTATTACTAATACTATTTTAATGAAATTTGATTAAGGGCATAAAATAATAAGAGTTTATTGATATACTTTTCAAAGCTTAATTAGCAATTCTTTGAACGTTGAAATATTTAATCAATAGAGTGAAGTTTTTATTTTTACGCAACTAATAACTTAAAAATCTTTTATTTTCTGAATAGAAACATGCAGTTAATAAAAATAATAATTTCGAAGCCGAAAAGGCCAAATATCCCAGATTATGGCATCTCTGAAAAAAGATCAGGATTACTTTCTTGGGATGATGTCAATAAATGGATGGAACTATCACATAATTACTGGATTAATACAATTCGAGGTGACTTCCCACATTCTCGTCCTGTCTGGGGAATTTGGTATGAAAATATATTCTACTTTGGAGGAGGTCATGAAACCAGAAATGCAAAAAATTTGCGTAAAAATAATAATATCTCAGTTCATACTGAAAGTGGTGAGAAGGTGGTAATTATAGAAGGATATGCAGAGCAATTTTCAGATGAGGATTTGTTTCAAGTACTTGGTGAGTTGTATGAGAAGAGATACAAGATTTTTCATCCACCACCTTTTTGGAGAGTAATTCCAAAGAAAGTATTTGCTTGGCAGATAAGTGACTTTGTCAATACTCCAACCAAATTCACCTGTAAGGTAGAATGATTGGTCAACTCTGTAGAATTCAAGCTCTATAGTATATACTTTACTTAAAACCATTAATTTCTATTACAGATGTGCATCAACCAACTTCAAACATCATTAGAAATTAGTATATTCCATTTACGAGAAAAAGAGGTAGGAATTCCCTACTTTATAGATTTAATCCCCATATAAGGGGCATGATTACCATATAACACAGATTAAAAGACAAATTAACCTGCTAGAGGCCCTCTTTCTCCTGATATGTTATTTATTAACAAAAATTCTCTATCTAATCAGTTAATAGGATGATAATAAAACTTAAAGAATTGTAGCTTCTATCTGTTTTGCTATTCTTTTTACTGCATTAATAAATGTCTTGAGATCTTCCCTTTTAGTTCTATGATTCGTTATTGACACTCTAATCGCATAATTACCATTTAATCTTGTATGAGAAGGTACTGCAATACCCTGTTCTTGAAGTTGGAGAACAATTTCCTCATTTAATTTATTGAGTATTTCCTGATCTATTCCCTCTTTCTTGAATCTGAAACATACAATATTCATTGCTGTTGGGGCTAGTAATTCTAAATTATCATCTTTTTTGATTAATTCTGTTAAATACTTGGCTTGTTGAATATTCTGCTCAATTAATTGACCAAATTTTTCAATTCCATGCTCTTTTAGCGTCATCCAAATTTTTAGGGTTTTAAATTCTCCAGATAATTCAAATCCATAATCACTATACCATATCTCAGGGCCTCCCACGCCTCGTGTGCCATGGGCTAAATATTCTGGAACTAGAGCAAATGAGTTGTAATGATCTTTAGGACTCTTGACAAGCACACACCCAACTGCGTAATTTGTATGAAACCATTTATGAAAGTCTATAGCAATCGAATCCGCAAGTTCCATCCCATCCGCAAGGTGATATGATTCAGGAGTTATTTTAGTTAAGGCACCAAAGGCACCATCAATATGGAACCACATATCATGTTTTTTTGCAATATCTGCCAGAGTTGTGAGATCGTCTACAGCCCCCGTGTTCACAGTACCGAGATTTCCAATGATACAGATTGGTTTGTATCCATTTTGTTTATCTTTACTGATTGCTTTCTTTAATTCTTCAATATTAATTTGAAAATCTTCAGTCACAGGTATTCTTCGAAAATTTTGACTCCCAATCCCTAATAGCTCTACTGCCTTCTGAAGACAGCTATGCCCCTCTGTAGAACAATAATATGTTATTTTAGCATTTAATGATTGTAAGCCTTTTTCTCGCACATTATAGCCCGTTTTTAGATTTCGTGCCACAGTTAATCCGACAAGACTTGCCATAGAAGCCCCTCTAGTTATCAGTCCCGATGCTTGTGGGTCATAAGCTAACATTTCTTTGACCCACTCAATAACTTGGTACTCAACATAATTTGCGATATGTTCCAGCCCTCCAGAAGGTTGATTTAGGGCGGATGCAATTAGGTCTCCATAAGCACCAAATAACGTACCTGTTCCCACAACCCATCCCCAGAAACAGGGGTGGGTATTTCCTAGCGTATAAGGTATTATCATTTCTCTTATGTCATTATAAATTGCGCTGATTTTCTGATGTTCTTTAGGTATTGGCTTTCGCATTTTATCTTTAATTTCTAATGGGATAGGTTGCCATACGGGTTTTTCTCGGATATTTTTCAGATGTTCGATCATATCATCAATAATCTGATGCCCTATTTTTCTCTGTTCTTCCCAATCTTTGGGATCTAATGTTTCTTCAAACATAAATTAATTCCTCCTTATTCTGGGCCAAATTTGGTTTAAGAATGGTTGTTGATGTTCATGAATTAGTGGATAATAATCTCATTATTGATAAGGTTTACCCTCTGGAACTAGCACATATACATACTTCATCATGGAAACAAAATACTAAATTTCTATTTATCAATGTTTGAACGGTTTAATTACCACATTCAAATCGTTTTATAATGATAGGGGGATAACGTCGATTTAATCATGACAGAGACAAAACCCCAATCCTATCTTCAAAGCTTGAGAAAAGTCTTCCAATCCCGAAATTTCGTGTTAATTCTTCTTACAAACTATACAGGATCACTTTTTCTTGCAGCATGGGTATATCTAAATTTATTTTTTCGAGATGTTGGATTAACCTATATAGAATTAGGCATAGCAAACGGTTGGTCAATGCTTATTGGCTTATTTTTCACAATGATCGGAGGATATTGGGCAGATAAACATATTCATCACAGACGTTATATGGCTACCTTTAATAAATTCTTTATAGCTATAGCGATGTTTCTCATGCCTTTTGTCGATACATTCATTAGTTTAATATTTGTATGGACAGTTTTCTCACTGGCACAATTCTGTCAAGCATCCATCGACCCTATCCTGTTTGAGTCTTTACCAAAAGAACAGATGGGAACTGGTACGAGTCTTTTTACATTAACAGGACTTTTTGGTATTTTGGGCCTTTTTCTAGTTGGATTTTTGATTATAGATGGATTTGTGGAAGGTCTTCGCATATTCTTTTTTATGGCAGGAATTGCGAGTCTGATAGATTTCTTCATTCGATTAATCTTTTTAGAACAAATCAAGATAGAAAATATTAATGAAATAAGTGAAAAAAATGGATTGGCTCAAGATTTAATTATACAGTATTCTACTGGACTGAAAGTGTTGTTAGCGACGATTCCACTATTTTTCATAGTATTTCTCTTGGATGTAGCCAGTGATATTAATTATCAATTCGCTCAAAATTTCTTTCTAAATGAAGAGGTAGGAATGAACTATAACACACTAAATTATACGATGATAGGGGCAACAATCTTAGGGATTATAGGGGGATTAGCTGCAGGAGCACTTCTGGACCGAACTACCAATGATGCTAAAATTATGTTCTTAGCTTATTTATTTCTACCATTTTCTATATTCTTACTGTTCAATTCTCCTATGTTCCCTGTCTGGATTAATTTTCAGTCTAATGAACTTTTATTGACACTTATTTCTAGTACAGCTTTTATTGCTGTTATAATCAAAGCAGGTAATGATGTTATCTGGAGAACAATAGCTTGGGGAGCTGTTGGACGAAAATTACCTCGAGAACATACAGGTAAAGTGATGGCGATATTAGGAATGGCAATACAAGCATTAGGAGTAGTAATAAGTCCAATAGCTGGATTCATTTATGAACAGGATGGAGGAGGGTGGTTATTGATTATCGCAATGGGAATAAACATTATTATTCTTTTCTTATTATTAATTAGCTGGTTGAGAGGTCGAAGTGAGTTATACAAACAAAAACCAGTAGCTTTACCAATTTAATATTGAAATACTTCTTGCTACTAAAATTCTGCAATTATCTAGATAATAGTTAATTTAGAAATTTAACTGAAATAAACGAAATATGCCAAAGAATTAAGTTGAAGCTATTGATTATTGATGCAAAAGCATGAATTCGTTCGTAACTTTTTTAATCTATCTGAGTGCCAATATCTAGATTGAGTTTACCAACTCAAATAAATATATTAGAAAATTTCATGGAGCAGTAATAAGTTTAATACAATCCAATTCATATGTCTTTTGTTAGACAACATGAACCCATAAATTGGGTCAAGAAATTTATTCCTAATTTATCTGTGATTCAAAGCACTTGTCATTCTTATTTTTGACTTCATGGAATAAAATGGGGAACTAAAAATGAAAAAAAAGATTTTATTTAGTTTTTTACTTGGAGTAGCTATTCTGAGTATGAGTGTTACTCCAATTGTATTCGCTCAGAAAGTATTAGTAAACCCACAAGCAATGTCTCCCCAGATAACTGCTCTTGAATCAGTTGATCAGTTCGCTCCTGGAGTAACTGATCTTCTAGGACAAGGGGCAAATCCAGTACAGCTAATTATCCAAACTACTTCGAGTGACTATACACAAATCTCAAACCTTGTTAAGAGTCTAGGAGGATCTGTTACTATTGAGTATCAGACTATCAATGCCATTGCCGTAACTATTCCAGCTAACAATCTTTTTATGTTAGCAGCGAGTCCAGATATCGTCAAGATCTATTCTGATTCTCTAAGATATCTTCAAGAATCGGTTGAACCTGTTGTACGAGACATACCTACAGATATAGTTATGGGATATGACCCAGAAATGACCATAACCCCCATAGATATTGAAACCCTGAACACTGTCCCTTCCACCTATGCAAATCCTGACCTTACCTCTGCTGATCAAATCTGGTTTGATCCTGATGTTAACTTTGGTGCAGGCGTAAAAGTTGCCATCATCGATACAGGGTGTTGGCATACAGAATGGGAAGACCCTTATGGAGGAATCCAAAGGCCATGGTATTGGGGTAATGTTTATGATGGAATCGATCTCAGCTACGATGTTGGAACCTTATATGAAGGTTACGATAATCCATTAAACCACTATCATGGAACTGTTTGTGCTGCGCTTTTAGCCGCGCACGCAGAAATTATCTTTAGTCCTAATCATTTGTGGGCTGATTCTATCCTTTATTATTACCCAGACGCAGGCTATTACGAAGAAGATATTTACACGGTAAGTCAATCAGGATCTACTTATATGGTAGATTTAATTGAAACACCAGAATCAGCTGTCGATTTCTATGATTATTCTAGTGCTAGTGGCCATACACCATTCATGGAGGATCATGTTAGTAAAGTATATCTCTATAAAGACACCTTAACTGGGGAACTCAGTCTAATAATGCATCATAGTATAGATAACAGTGAATCTGGTAATATGCGAGTAGATTTTAACCTAGAAGGGGTGCCTGAAGGGGCATATACAGCTCTAAGTGATGATCCAGTACATGCTTGGAATGCAACTAGGCCTGGAGGACGTGAATTTGATCTCACATTAGAACCAGAAGGAAATTGGTATCATGGTAGTAATTCTGATGGTGGTGTGATAGGTGGACTTACCACGGATGAACATTGGGCTATAACTATTGAACCAAACTTTATAACTCCTGACTCACTTACTGATTGGCAATATCAAATTGATAGTGATTCCTATATCGAACTTGATATGACTAAACCCATTACCATAAGTCGTACCAATCGAGCTCACATCTTTGCCTTTGGAATTGCCCCAGCAGCTTCAATCTATCCTGTGAAGGTCTTTGATCACACAGGTGGTGGTGTTCCCTCTTCCTTAGTGATGCAAGGAATTGAAGCAGCTATGCTTGAAGGGGTTGATGTAATCAGTATGAGTCTTGGCGGTGGTGTTGGAGCTCCCGGAGCAGATCCAGAGGATCTTCTCGTTGATGCAGCAACAGCTATGGGTATTACCGTGGTAGCTGCAGCAGGTAATGAAGGCCCAGCTCCTCTACGAGTAGGTTCACCAGGAACTGCAAGAACTTCAATCACAGTTGGCGCGGCAATTGATCCAATTCATCACAAAGTTGCCGGTGGTATCCTTTTTGGACATCCATTTTTCGGAAACTATTATTATCCAAGTAATGAAAAGAGCATCGCTTATTTCAGTAGCCGCGGACCAACATCTGACGGCAGAATGAAACCAGATGTCGTAGCAACGGGTTATTGGATTTTTGCTGGCTATCCTCCCTCCAGATGGCCCTATACAATTACTATTGCTGGTGGAACCTCGTTTTCCTGTCCACAAGTAGCTGGAGAAGCTGCATTATTAACAGCCTATATCAGGAATAATGGTTTAAGTCTGGGGCCTAAAAGCATTAAAAAGGCGATCATGGAAGGAGCTGATCCGATTGATGGCTTTGCTGATTTTGAACAGGGTACTGGTTATATCAATTGTCAAAACTCTCTGAAAATCTTAAAGTCAATGGGAAACAAAGATTGGTACAAGTGCAAATACAAATATCCTAATTATGGACATCGTTATTCGTGGCATCCGCCAATAGATACACTTCGACTAAAGAGTGGCAAATCAATAATCAATGATGTAACAATTGATCCAGCCAAATTTGAATATTTCGCTTTCTGGGTAGATACACAGGTTGATTCAATACGAATAACTCTTTCAGGAGTAGAATTTGCCGCACCTGTAGATCAAAATCCACTCTTCGGAGACAGTGGATATATCTATCTTAGTAGTGCTATACGCGATGGTATAGAAGATTACTTGATGATTGGAGATTATTGGGATGCTGGTGTTACTGAATTCATCTATCAGGTATCTAGTGACTTTTCATTTC
>JAEOUE010000280.1 GCA_016839515.1 Candidatus Hodarchaeum mangrovi | reverse complement strand
TGAGACTTTATGGCTTGAAAGTAGGAAAAAATGTTCATATTACCACAAGAACATATATAGAAACAGCAGGATTAGTTGAAATTGGAGATAATAGTTTTATTGGATATAATTCTGTTGTCACTGGACACGCAAATGAAGGTCGTAATATTATAGTAAGTCCTACTAAGATTGGAAAAAATTGTATGGTAGGTACTTATTCAATTGTTGCATGTGGCTGTGAACTCGGTGATAACTCTATCCTAGGAGCAAAGTCAGCTATTTTAAAAGGACAAAAGATTCCACCAAATGAGGTTTGGGTTGGTCTTCCAGCTAAAAAATTAAGGGATCGTGGTGATAAATCAAAGGATGATCGTTGGAAAGATCAACAAGAATTATTTTCCTAATAGTTTTTTAATCGGAAAACTAAAACCCATTCTTTAAAGTCGGGAAATTTGGAAGATAATCCCATTAAATTGATAGAGATCCAGATACAATCCTAATAAAATGAAAATATCTGAGTGTGATAAACTTGAATACTGAAGAGCGTTTAAATCTTATCAAAAAAGTAGGTGAAGAAATTGTAACAGAGGAAGAGTTAGTAGAACTCCTAGATAATGAGAAAACTTTCACTGCCTATGATGGATTTGAACCAAGTGGACAAATTCATATTGCACAAGGTATATTACGGGCATCAAATGTTAATAAAATGATAAAAGCAGGTGCAAGATTTAAAATGCTTGTTGCCGATTGGCATGGTTGGGCAAATAACAAGTTAGAAGGAAATCTTGAGCATATTCAAATCACTGGAAAATACTTAATTGAGATTTGGAAAAAAACTGGTATGGATGTAAAAAATATCGATTTTATTTGGGCTTCTGAGTTAGTCAAAGATGATAATTATTGGAAAAGAGTAATGGAGATAGCACGAAATTCCACTCTAAACCGAATTGTAAGAACCGCTCAAATTATGGGACGAAAACAATCTGAGTTTCTCCAAGCTTCTCAAATTCTCTATCCATGTATGCAATGTGCAGATATTTTCCATATTGATAATGGACAACCAGTAGATATTTGTCAATTAGGAATGGATCAGAGAAAAGTCAATATGTTGGCTCGTGAACTAGGACCTAAACTTTACAATTCCAAACCTATTGTTATTAGTCACCATATGGTACCTGGATTAAACGCTCCCAAAGAATCCTATGAATCTCTTGAAGATCGTGTTATGGATCTTAAAATGTCTAAATCAAAACCAGAAGCAACAATATTTATGACAGAAACAGAGGCAGAAATTAAGAAAAAAATCAAGAAGGCTTATTGCCCTAATAAAGTAGAAGAAAATCCAATTCTGGAATATGTTCGATACTTTATTTTCGATAATTTTGATATTTTTAGAATTGAAAGACCTATTAAATTCGGAGGAGACATCGAATTCTCAAGTTACCTAGAACTAGAGGAAAGCTTCCTAAATGGTTCTTTACACGCTGAAGACCTTAAGAAAGGAGTTGCGTTCTATTTAAATAAGCTAGTTGAACCTATTAGAAATGCTTTTGAGAAAGATCCTAAACTTAGAGAGCTTAGAGATCAAGTTTTAAGCTTTAAAGTAACCCGATAGGTTTTTCAGAGAATTAGTCTTTACTTTCACAAACTCTTGAAGAGGAAATCATTCATTAACTTTAAAATCAAACAGCTATAAGTTTATTTAAATTTTTTTAGGGATAAAGTTAATCTCTGCCTGATTAAGATTAAAAGAAATTTCTTCATTGAATACATAGATAAATACAATTTCTATAAAATTATTATATCTAGAATTAATATGGAATATCTAGAATCCATCTGGAATAATCTTTAAGTATATTCTTTAATGGATCAATTCAATTATGAAATCCCCTTATTCAATACTTATTAGTAATGACGATGGCATTTATTCAAAAGGTATTCGATTTCTAGCCACAGCTTTATATCGTAAAGGATTTGAAATCACAGTTATTGCACCAAGAACCCAAAGGTCTGGAGAAGGGAAAAGTGTTACTTTTGATCAACCAATTCGAATGGAACCCATTCCTTTATCTTATCTGAATGGGAAAATTGGTTGGAGGACTACAGGAACCCCAGCTGATGCAGTAATACACGGAATATATCAGAGATCTAATGGAGGGGCATCTCCTTATGATTTAATAGTAGCTGGGATAAATTCGGGAGACAATACTTCAGTTCATTCAATATTAACCTCTGGAACCTGTGCTGTTTGTTTTGAAGCTGCATTACTTGGATACCCAGGCATTGCATTCTCAATAAGTGCCGAGGAACATTACTTTTTTGATGATTCTGCAGAACCTCTAGGCCTTTCCATTGCCTCAGAAATCGCTTGTGGCATTGTAGAGAAAGTCCTTAGTCATGGAATGCCCGATGGAATAGGTTTTCTAAATGTTAATTTCCCAGATACGGTGAAAAAAGATACACCTATTGAGATTAATAGGATGGCTCTTACAAAATATCGTGATTATACAATTAAACGAGAAGATCCAAGAGGTGTGCCATATTATTGGATCTGGGGTGATAATCTTGATGTACCTGAAGATACCGATGCCTATGCTGTCCTTAAGAAAAAAGTAATAAGCATTACTCCAGTAACTCTCTTCTTTGATGGAAGAAGTATTCCTAATATTGAGATTTCGCTTGAATTCCTTCTAAAATAAGGAAAGATATAATTTATCAGTTAAAGGACTACTGCTTAGTTATTCGACAAAAAAAAGCTTTTTAAAATCAGAACGAAAATATCTTTAAACAAGCACATATTAAGAGCACTCTGACTTAAATTTTGCAAAAAGACAAGAGAAATCTTTGGAGAAAACATAAATGGGTTTCTTACATAAATTAACGTGGAAAGAATACTTTTTAATAGGTGGATTAATAATCATATGGAGCGTTGCAGGATTTGCAGCATTTAATGCTCTAACAGATAATACAGGAAATGGGTTAATTACAACTGGATGGGCAATTTTTCTCGGATTTGTATTTACTGGAGCTCTATTGATTCTGATTGCCATAGTAGATCGAATATTTTAATTAAGATGCAGATAGGTTAAGGAACAACAAATTCTTTCAAGCTTTCCTTCTCTTTGGCATTAGACGATTGGTGAAATGATGGAAGAATTGGTTCGTGAGGTTCTAGAAGGGAACAAACGAGCTATTGCCCGAGCAATAACATTAATTGAAAATAATCCCGAAAAATGTCCTGAATTTATAAAATCGATTTTTTCATTTACAGGAAACGCATTTATAATTGGTGTTACAGGTCCTCCTGGATCAGGAAAGTCTACCTTAGTAAATAGTCTTTCCAAGGAATTTCGTAAGAGAGGAAAGACGATAGGAATAGTTGCAGTTGATCCCACTAGTCCCTTCAGTGGAGGAGCTTTATTAGGGGATAGAATTAGAATGGATGAATTAACTTCCGATCCAAATGTATTTATTCGTTCTATGGGATCACGAGGAAGCTTGGGAGGGTTGTCAAGAGCCACAATGGACGCTATCCGTGTTTTAGACGCTTCAGGCTTTGATCTTATACTTGTTGAAACTGTTGGAGCAGGACAGAGTGAAGTTGATATTGTTCGTGTAGCAAATTGTTCCATTGTAATTGGAATACCTGGAACAGGTGATGCGGTTCAGGCAATTAAAGCTGGTATCTTAGAAATTGCAGATATTTATGTTGTAAACAAATCAGACCGTCCAGGGGCAACAGAAATTGTTAATGAGCTTCAATTATTATTAAGCTTAGATCCTAAATCAAAAGATCCCAATCGTTGGAAAATTCCCGTTATTTCTACTTCTAGTGTTAAAAATATTGGAATAGAACCTCTTGCAGACATGATATTTAAATATCAGAGCTATTTGTTAGATCCAAAAAATACGGATTATGCTCTTGAACAGGAAATGAAACGAAGAAAACACGAAATTCTAGAGATAATTAAGGTTGAGATATTTGAAAATATGTTATCTAGCCTTATGAATAGACAAAAATGGGAAAAAATATTATTAGAAGTAATTCAAAAAAAATCTGATCCCTATTCTGCAGCTAATTCTATTTTAGATCCATTGTTTAGATGAATATTCTAAATTTCTTTTTCAAAATCAATTTTAAGAAATTTAACATCCATATTAGTTAAATTAATTATTGCAACTGTTGCATCTCTTTTTATCCATCCACCAGCTTCTCCTGGATTAACATGGAGAGATCCATTTGGTTGAATTTCACTTTTTTTCAAATGATCATGTCCAGAAAGTATTAGATCATAGATACTAGATTCAAGGATCGATTTTAAAACAGTCTTATGATGACCATGTGTCATAGCAATTTTTTTTCCAGAAATTTCCTCTAATAACAAAATTTCCTCAAGAATACCATTACCATATTCATTAACCATCTCAATAGTTCGTATATGTTCACCATCATTATTACCAAAGACCAATCTTAACGGAAGATTAGTTTCAAAAAGTGGTCTTAAAGAAAATGGGGCAATAAAGTCACCACAATGGAAAATATACTCAACTGATTCTTCAAAGAATATTTTTACAGCATTTCTTAAGGCAAATTGATTGTCATGTGTATCTGAAATAATACCGATCTTTACCATTTAATAAAACCTCAAATTATAAGTAAATTGATGATAAAGAAATTAACTTAAAACTTTTGAATAAGCTAATCCTCTATATTAATGATATCTCCAAAGATGATTTTTTCTGGATGTTTTATAAAATTTAATTGTGTAAGTAACTTTATTGAAGCTTTATTATTGATGTTAACATGAACAAGAGGCTTCCTATTTATTTTATTAACTTTGTTGACTAAGTCTATAGTTATTCGTCGCCCTAATCCCTTACGTCGATATTCTGGTTGAACAAACAGATTTCCCATGTTAATATGGAAAGGGGACTGATCATAGGAGAATGACCAGGCTATAGGTTTTTGATTTTCTCGTATAACAGAGGAAGGTAATGATTCAATACACTTTCTTATAAACTGAATTGAATTTTCATCGCGATATGACCACATGCTATTAATAAATTCTGTATCATTAACTGTTAATGACTCCAAAAATTCGTTTTTGATAAAAGTTCCTTCAAACGTCCAAGGATGGCATAAATCATTGACGATGATATTATTAAAAGTATCTTGGAGAAGAGGTAGAATTCGTTCTTCAATTCCATTGAGAAAATAATTTCGATTTTTTGGGATGTGTGGTATTAGGGGGATAACATCTTCAAGACAACGAGTAAAGATCCCAATTCCCCATGATACAATCATAATGGCAGTTTTATATCTAAAGTAAAGGGGGATGATATTTGTAGACTCATCAGGGTCAAATATCATTGAATAAA
This sequence comes from Candidatus Hodarchaeum mangrovi, assembly GCA_016839515.1. Lineage (GTDB taxonomy): Archaea > Asgardarchaeota > Heimdallarchaeia > Hodarchaeales > Hodarchaeaceae > Hodarchaeum > Hodarchaeum mangrovi. The sequence continues at coordinate 5,226 of JAEOUE010000280.1, read as the reverse complement.
ACCTCATGTTCAAAATTGGATTGGTGTTTACTATTTCTAGAACTTTATATTTCCCAATTTTTTGCACTGCTATCATAAAAAACTTAATTCCTTTTCATTCAGATTTTTTTAGTTTAATCAAATTCCTTCTTACATCAGAAAAACTGATTATTCTTAATTTTAAAGCATTTAGAAGTAGTTATTACAAATCAATTTAGATAATTCTAAATTTATAAAAATGAAGTCAAAGATGGGAATTCCATCAGTTCTCAAAGATTCTCTCAGGTAATTAAATCGAAATTTGGTTTTAAAATTTTGTCAATTGATCAAAATTTTGACATAATTATCCTATGTTTCCTATTTCAGCAAATCTTCTAATATTTCAACAGCACTTGTAACATAACTTGAACAATGTTGAAAAGCATCTTCTTTCCGAGCTTTATTAAGTTTTTCTGGAGTTGAAATATCATATCCTAGTAATGTTCGACAAAATATATCTCCATGTAATTCTCTAAACTGTTCTAAAAATTGCTCTGCTAATGACCCAGCTAGCTGTTTATTTTTATCATCTTTAGCAGTTTTACGTCCGTGATAATATCCAATTACCATTAAAGCACCTGTAATAGCCCCACAAACATTACCTAAGTGATTAATTCCCCCTCCAAAGATTTCTCCTATACGATATCCCATGGTTTCTAATTCAGGGGGAAGGAACGATGAAAATACTGATTGAGTACAATTAAATCCGTTCTCAAATAGCTTTTTTGCATTATGATTTCGATTCAAACAAAAACCTTCTTATTTTTTGATATTTGATAAATCCAATACTTTGTATAATATAACAGATATTGAGAAAATAAACAACCAATTTTTGAGCCGTGACTCTAAGAAATAATCCTTCACTAGTATTAACTTGAAAAAATAATAACCCAATAACTCCATATATGAGGATTAACACCATTAAAATGAGAAATATGATTGTATAAATCAGATGAAACTCCTTTGAATTAAATATTATCCACATTAGACCTATTGATGTTAATAGAATGGATGTAAATGCGATTAATACCATTAAATCATGAAATAATTGAATAAGATTGGCAGGAGTAAAAGCAATGGCGATAATTGCTAAACCAGCTATTATTCCTGATATCCGAATTTTATTTCCATAGAATTCACTCAAGGAAGTTTGCGGTAAAAAATTAGGTAAAAAATTAAAAAATACCAGAAATGAGAAACCAGATAGCGTTAGAGCTATCACAAATAAGACAAAAGAAATTGTATTATCTGAACCCGAATGAGAGACTGTTCTACCTAAATCACTAAAGAAATTCATAAATAAATTATACCCCCTTGTCGATGAGTCAACTTTTGTACCTCCTGGATAAAATAACATTGCAATGGAGGTAAGAATGATGAATAAAGAACATCCCACTATTGGAGTGTAAAGAAGATAAGAATAAATTTTCCCTGGAGTTCTATAAGACAATATAAAACCCTCTTTGTTAATAACTACTCCCATGAGAGACGCGGGAGATTTAGATCGCGAAGATATTTATTAATTTCTCCAAGATGCATCAAATTGTGTCGTAATAAGTATAGTAACTTATCAAAAATCGATGGAAACCATGTAAAATCATCTTGTTCTAATATTTGAGAATCTGTTATATTCTTAAGGAATGAAGAGATAGATTGTTGAACTTCCGTTTGGTATTCAATGATCAAATTCATGGTTATTGTTTTAACCGCATTTTTAAGATTATTTGATTTATCCCACTGGATATTTCCACGTTTCCCCCATTCCATACCTTCAGGATTACTTCTAATATAGAATTCTGATGTCTCCAAGATATGATAGAGAGTTAAAGCATAACACCAATAATTTTCAGAATTTTGATAATACAGTTGAAACCAATTAGATTCATCAACTTTATCGATTGTCTGTTGGAATAAGTTCCAACTTTTTGTAAATTGCCCTAGAAGACTTTCAGTAAAAGCTTTTGCTATTTTAAAACCTCCAAAAGAATAAATACTAAACAATATGTAAGAAATAATTACCTGTAAAATAGCTTATGAATTAGTCATTCTCTAAAAATTTCTAAAATAACTTAAATGATGATTATGATGAAATCTCTGAAAATTGATTTTCATGCTGATACATTGTATAAAAAGCTCTTTTCACAAACTACTCAATTTATTAGTGGAAAATTTCCATTTTTTCATTTTTCTAAAGAAAAAATGCAAGAAGGGGATTTGGATTTACAAGTTTTAGCTTTATTTGTGCCAACTGAAGTCGTAAATCTTAGTGTTGAAATAACTATGAAAATGATTGCCTTGGCTTATAAAATGAGAGATTTAGAAGGGTTTCAACTAATAAAAAATAAAAAAGATATTCAAGAACTACAAAATAACGATGATTTAGGTATTATGCTAAGTATTGAAGGAGCAATTATACTAGAAAATAATATTGAACTTCTGCAATTATTTTATGAACTTGGTGTACGGTCTATTGGTCTAGCTTGGTCACGAAAGAATAATTATGCCCAAGGTGTTCCTTATGAGACTAATGGTGTCAGCGATGAGGGAAAATTATTGATTGAAGAACTAGATAACTTAGGTATCATTATTGATGTATCTCATCTTAATAAAAAAGGATTTTTTGATGTAGTAAATATTACTAATAATCCATTTATTGCCTCTCATTCGAATAGTTTTTCCCTCTGTTCTTCAATGAGAAATCTAATGGATGATCAATTAGAAGCAATTCAAAGCGTAGAAGGAGTTATTGGGATTAATTTTAATCCTGGTTTTTTGAATAATAAACCTGAAAATGCTAGTATTAAGGATGTGATCAATCATATCGATTATATTACAAATAAAATTGGATCCAATTATGTAGGGTTAGGTTCGGACTTTGATGGAATCATCAAGGTTCCTTTAGGATTAGAAGATGTTAGTAAGTTAAAATTGATACCTAAACTGCTTTCTGAAGGTAATTATAGTCAAAAAGATATTAGAAGCATTATGGGTGGTAATTTTCAACGAGTTATCTCCAAAGTATGGAAAAAATAGAATATATTCGTACACTAAGAATTTTTGAAGTTATACAATCTAAATCTTTAAATTCACTTTTTAAGCCTAAAAGGAATTACATCTAAAATTTTTGAGGATTTGGATAAACTTGAAATATTGTCCTTTTTGTGTTGAAAAGATTGAGTTGGATGCTTTTTATTGACTAGCCTGTGGTAAATAATTACCTGATAGAACGAAAGGAGTTATTCCCTCTGCAGAGTCCATACCCATTTATTATGTCCCCCAATATCCAATTTATCAACCACATCCTTATCATACTTCAATGAAAGCTCCAATCGGAGAAAGATTTTTTACTTTTTTTATCGATTGTTGTATTACATGATTATTAAACTCGTTTTTTTGTCTAGGATGGCTTTATCAATTGATTAAAGATAGTATTCGGGACGGACAATCTATTGGTAAGAGCCTATATAGATTAAGAGTTATTGATTTTCATTCAGGAATACCAGCAACTATAGGCCAATCTTTTATTAGAAACTGGATTTGTTGTTGGTTAGATGCCATCACATGTTATCTTGTAGCTTTAACTGATGATGATGGTCGTAGAATTGGAGACCACATGGCTGGTACTGTTGTAATAATTGATAGATAATTTTTATCAAATTTCTTTGATCCATGAGTTAATTGTCATTTTTTCATTAAAACCTGTTATCTCATATAGTTGATTCGCTGCAGGGGTATTTGCGGCACCATCAATATAAATAAAAGGAGGATTATATTTTTTACAGCGCTTAAATCCCTCTACAAGAAGCGCTTTTGCTAATCCAATTCGTCTAAAATCAGGATTGGTGCCCATGGGCTCAAGGCTTATGATTTTGCTTCCTGAATTTACCCTAAAAGTACAGAATGATCCTATAATGTCCGACTCGTTCACAGCTACTAGATCTAATTCTGGTCTGTAAAAAGATGCCTTAGTTATTCCATCAAGTACTTCAGCAGTAAACCATTCACCATGACCAAAAACACGTCTTATTAGCTGTGCAAGTTGGTTAAATTCAGTTCTTTTAACAGGTCGAATTTTGAAGGATTCAGGACATTGAAAATTGGGAATTGGTGCATTCCCTTTTCTAATTCGATAATAACCATAAATTTGTTTGTATTTATATCCTAAATCCCTCAAAAGTTTTTCTCTTTGTAAATTTCCTTCCAAAATATTTATTTTAATTATTTCATTTTTATTATGAATCTTCTTTCTTTCAATGAAATATTTTTCAATCCACTCAATCATTTCTTGCTCAAGAAACTGATAATTTGGATCAACCTGAAGAAAGAAATCTTGTGGAGAATCACGAGTTGTTAAAGCCACAATTTTAGGTTGTGAGTTCTCTATTTCTTTCCAGACCATAATGCCATCTTCACGTGAATCACTGCTATTTTCAAATCTATCTGGGAACCAATTTTCATAAGATCTCGTACGAATGAATAAATCATTTAGGAAGGTCATAATTGATGAAAAATCTTCTTCTTTATTATACTTAAAAGATCGAATTTCCATAATTAAAGAAAATTTAGATTTTAAAAATCAAGATTTCTATTCAGGTAATAGGTTAATCTATTGAAATTCCCGTTCAGGAATATAGTATCACATAATAAGGATGTTTTTGTCAAGAAGACTGTTTAATTTTTCCCACCTAACCTACCAAGATCTCCAGAAATTCTATCTCGCCAAATTTTTAATTTTAATTGTAATTCTTTTACTTCCTCAATTTTTAATTTACTACTAAAACTCCTTTCTCTTAATTTTTCCTTAACCTTAGTTAATAAACGTTTTTCATCATTTATACTCTCTTTTGATAATTTTCTGCCACTCAATTGATCTAAATATGATTCAATCTCAAATTGAACTTCACTAGAACAATTTAATACTTTTAGTTCATCTAAAACATATCGTAGACCTTCATAGACACGGAATAATTCTATATGAATTCGTTCTCTAGATCTTTTAGGAGCGGTTTCAATAACTAATTCAACTTCTCTCACTATTTCTCCTAGTTTGAACCCAATATTGAGTACTATTTCACTGGAAATCATTTTTGTGTTCATTCCCTGTCACTAAATAATTCCTAGCCATAAAATAATCATTGCATTTAAGTAATTATTTATTCTTTACAAGCGAAATCAATCAATAGATATAGAGTACCAATAACAGTTTTA
>JAEOUE010000279.1 GCA_016839515.1 Candidatus Hodarchaeum mangrovi | reverse complement strand
TGAAAGGATGCTCAATTCCAAAAATATATTCGTTAATGGCTCCCTGATTAATACTTTTATTCTCATTTTCAATGATTAACCATGGTACAGCTTTTCGATATACACCTAATCCATTACATGTTAAACAAGCACTATCCCCTTCATTTGGTGAGAAATACCATGGTAATAATTCTCCCATAATTAAATGATGTTCTTGGCACGAAAAATTCTTGTGAAAGATATCATTCTCCATTTGATTTCCTTTTATCTCAAGTTTTATAAAGCCTTCACCAACTCGTTGACATTCTTTTATTGCATCTAGCATAAATTGATGTAAGTCAGAGTTTACCTCAAATTTATCGATGAAAGCTTCAATCAAATAATCCTTGTTATCATCTAGATCAATTTTTTCCCCAATATCATATTCTACCCCATCAATGCGTATTTTTCCAACTCCTCGTCTTCTCAGGTTATCAAATAGATATCGATAGTCTTCATCATATATTTTAAAAACAGGAGCATAAATTTCGACCATTTGTTTGTTGGGAAGCGAGAGTAATTTCTCTATAATTTGATTAGCAGTTCGAATTGAAATTTCTTGATTGCAATACGGACAATATGATTTTCCTCTGGTCGAATAGAGAAGTCGAAGGTAAGTAGAAATGTCAGTAAGTGTTCCAACTGTTGATCTAAAGTTCCTTAAACTCTGATGCTGTTCAATTGATACAACCGATGACAGTCCAAACACGAAATCAACATCAGGTCGTCTTACTTGTATTACTCGAGATCTGGCATAAGTTGATAAGGATTCAAGGAATAATCTTTGGCCTTCTCCGAAAATTACATCAAACGCTAAGCTAGATTTTCCTGATCCACTTACTCCTGTAATCACTGACAATTTATTACGAGGGATTTTTACATTTATATTTTTCAGATTGTTTTGTCGTGCTCCAATAATTTCGATTGTATCTCTCAATTTACTCCCCTCCTCCGATATAGTATACTGTAACCTCATCCACAGTGACCCGACTTCTAGCTGTGATACGTTTCGGTTTAACTCCTGTCATTAAAATTCCCTGATCAGTCAACCAAATTATAGATTCAACCAGTGTTAAACTTGGATAATTCGTTGCTTTTCTAAAATGTTGGTCTACTTCTGAATGAGTGCGTTCTCCTATACTTTCTGTTAAATATTGTATAAGTGGTTTATAAAAGACTGGATAATTTTCTTTTAAAAAATTCTCAATAAGATCTATAGAATATTCCAAATTTGATCTAGAATATCCTTGTTTGAACACATGATCGATAATTAACCTTAGAATTTGTTTATCTGAGACTTCTAGGGCCTGAGTTATGACATCTCTACCTGGAATGTGATGTTCACTTAGGATTAGGATTGTAGCGATATTCGTTACTGCTGAAATTAACCACGAATGGCATTTTTCTAGGGATTCTTCAACAAATAATGTTTTTTTCAATTTATGTATATTTCCAACGAGAAATTCACTTGTTATCATGACCTGTAATTCTTTGTCATGTTCAGAAACAAAAAACATATCTCGGTTGAAATCTGAGATACCTCGATCAATAGAATAAATCAACTTAGATGTTGAAAGCATATGATGCATCATACTCCCTGCTAGAAAACGCTGTTGACTTCTTCGATATTCTGTTCGTGAGATACAATAGGCATTAATCTGGATCTCATTCTGATTAATGACAATCAAATCTTGTTGTACTTTCTCCTCATTAGTGATGATGACCATATCTATATCAGATTTCTCCCATAATACCCCATTTGAATATGAACCGAGTACAAATACAGCTAAAATGCTAGAATCAGATTTTATACGCTCTACAAATTGATTCAAGGCGATAGAGAATTTTTGTCGTATTTTTTCATCTTCCAATAAAATTCCTCCAGCTAAATGGAAAATAAATTAGTCTGATCAGATAAAGTGTGATTCTTCACAGACAGATATCAGACTAGAGATATTCACATCAACAATCTCCCCTCTATAAAAGTATTTTTTTTTGGGTAAGCCAGAGTGAATTTGATTGGTCGATCAAAATTAATTTGACCAAATTTTGGGAATTCAGAATTATTAATTAAATTTTTGACAATAAATATTTTAAGATTTCAATTTATATTGATTTCGTTATAGGTAAAAGAGCTATAATATATTTCTAAATTAATTAGAAAATTCTATTACCTTAAAAAAGAAAGAAGTTGTTAATTATTAATAAACAACAACTTCAATATAGTCTACAAGTCTTATCCAGTATTTACTGCCTGTAATGGGGGTATTGGAACCAACTAATGCCACTCGAAAGGGTCCAGATTCAATTCCTATCTTTTGGTCTTCTTCATAATAAGCAAGAATCAAGCTAAGATTTTCTGGTCCTCCATGACCAATACTAGTTCCAAGCTCATCATACAGAGTAAGATTGCCAAAGAATTGATCCTTTGAAAAAGTTCGTTTATAACCATCAGATGCAACAATGTCTACGCTAAAATCTTGGTTTAAATCAATTAATACATCCAACACATAGGTTAGGTTGATCCCTGTATAATAGTGGAGATCAGAAACTTCATTTAGACTTGTAATGGATCTTCCTGATTGGTTGACGGGGGGTAATTTCAAAATTTGGCTCCAACTTAGAGTATAATTTGAAGTGCCATCTCCAAACATTACCTTTTCAGTTTCTCGTTTAAATTCTAGCTTCTTAACATATTTGACCCACTTAGGTCCCCCAGCTCCCTTGCTTTCTATAGAAGAGGTTGCATAACTGTCCTCATTCGAATATTTTTCATCAGTAGGAAGAAAGGCAATTCTTAATCCATCTTCCCATGTGGGGATTTGAGTTCCATTATATTCATAGGCCAAAATCATCTTTCCTTGAATAGTTTCCCATTCTGTAGAAGGATAGATATTATCATAGGTAAAAATTTGTGAATAGTTGTCTTCTGATGTTACTATTACAATATCACCTTGTTGAATACCACCAACAGATTCTGCGAATTTTGCTATTGGAACACCTTTATAAGCTCCTTTTCCACCCCAGTTTCCATATGAATTTTGATATTCACTAGTTCCACTGATTGGTGATAATTCTTTTAGATCTGACAGTGTAAATTCCTTAGATTCCCCTAAAACTCCCAAAACTATCAATTCTACATCTTCAGTCGAATCGATACAACCAGAAAAAATTCCAATTAAGAAAATTGAAATATAAATTATAAAAACAGACTTAAACCTCAACGCAGGTTCACCTATTTTTTTTTTGCCAACAAAAAATTTCCT
>JAEOUE010000278.1 GCA_016839515.1 Candidatus Hodarchaeum mangrovi | reverse complement strand
TCATAGATTGGTTTTGCATGTCATTAAAGAATTGCTTAAACCTTTGAAGGATTTCATTAAGCTCTTCCTCTTGAGGAACGAGAGTAGAATTGAACTCATTTATCTGCGATTCTAATTCCTTTTTCAACTGTTGAATAATATTTTCTAATTCTTGGATTGCAGTAATCTTAATTGAATCAGATTTACTATCAGTAGAATTTATTAGCTCATTAAAAGTAGCTGTTAAAGTCTCTTGAGTCTGTTTTGTTAAATTACCCGCTTCATTTCCAAGGTTAGATAAAGTAGACTCAGTATTGATCAATAATTCTTCAATATCAGTATCTGTTTGTACTTTTACAGCTTCTGATAATTGATTGATTGATTCCTCAATATGATTGCGTATTTCTGATACTTTTTGAGAGAGAGCCTCTTGAGACTTCTGGAACATATCAAGAATTTGATTTTGAGTTTCAACTAAGGCTTGAGTAACTGTTTGTTGTATATTTTGTGCACTTGCTACAGTCTTTGATTTAATTTCATCTCGTGAACCTACCAAAACTTCAGATAAATTCTTTTTATTACCTAATATTTGATTTTGTAGATTTTCATTGTATTTATTGATAGAATTTATCGTTGTAGCTTGAGTAGGAGAAGAAATATCCTTAAAACTTTTTTTAATTGTATCAGTAAGCTCAATAATATGGGAGGTTATTCTATCATTTCGGTCATCGATAGAATCGAAAATTAATTTCCCAGAATCTCCCATTTTTTGATGAACACTCTGAATTCCTGTACTCAGTAATTCATTCGTGTTAATATATGATTTATCAAATTCTTCATTTATTTTATTGTTCCTCTCTTCCTCTTCTAACTTTGTTTTCTCTAAATCGGAACTAAATTGTGATTCAATCTCTTTATTGATTTTTATGAAGGATTCATTCATTTTATCAATTTTAGACGATTTTTGATCTCTCAAAGTAGTTAAAAAACCTTGATGTTCTTTTTCTATTGATTCGAAAAGGTTTTTGAGGTTTGCTTTCTCCTGCTCCGTACCCTGTTCAATTTCTAGAGTTTGATGAGCTATTTTAGCTTCAATATCACTCTCAGCATTCATTTCTGCTTGATCCAAGGTGGTTTTAGCAGTATTAAAGCTATCTGACAATTTTTTAGATTCTTCTGATAGCTTTTTAGTTATACTCCCTAATTTTTCTTTTACATAAGTTTCTAGTTCTGAGATTAGATTTTCCATTTTTATAATTGATTGATCACCAGAGACTTTTAACCCATTGAAAGGAAGGATCGCACGGTATCTAGGAGTTATTCCTTGAATATCGAATACATAACCCTTCTGTTTTAAGCCCTCTAGATATTTTCTAGTCTCTTCAGTTGAAAATTCTGTTTGTTTTTCAATCTCACCAAGACTGAGTGGTCCCAGTGCAATTAATGAAATATAAATCTTAGTTTCTTGAAAATCTAAGTCTAATGAATCCAATCCAAGGCTCATTATTAAAAATCCATCCTTTTTGTTATTTTTATTATTCTATATTGAAGATCTTGATTTTATAAATTAAATAATGTTTTCTTTTGTAATTTAGTGGGATAATGAAAGATCATGTATAACTCTCAAAATCACTGATAAATTGACTTAATTATCCCTTATGCAAAAAAGTCAATATGATGAATGTTTAAAGTATCTTTCTTCAACATCTATATTTTGTATCTGTATTTATTGAAAAATTAATATAAATACAGGTAGAGTAAGTAAGATTACAAGCATTCCAACAACTTAGGATTTGTTTAATTCATGTCAAATGCCCTTTTAAATTCTCTGAAAGAGAGAGACATTATTGAAGCAGCTCTATATTTATTTGACCGTCCAATGACTTATACTGAATTAGCTGAATTAATTCAAAGCGATGAGGATAATGTTGAAAAATTGATTGAAGAAATTCGAGATGATCATCTTGATCAAAAAACTGCTTATACTATTTTCGATGTAGAAAAGGGTGTTGTTCATCTTAAACTGCGGGAAGAAGTTGCTGCAAGATTACATTGGCCTTTTATTAAACGTTCAGAAGTACCTAGAGAATTATTGAAAGTACTTAGTCTAATAGCATTCAAAGAATATGTATTAAAAGAGGAGGTTACTCCTGGTAAAATTATAAAAATTCTTGGAAAACAGGCAAAAGACGATATTGACTCATTAAGTACCATGTCTTTAATAAATATTACTCCAAGAGGTAATAAAAACTTAATTACCATTACAGAAGAATTTTTAAACCTCTTTAAACTGCCTCTTGAATCTGAAAAGACCAAAATGGCTATTCAAATGGGTTTAAAGGAATACGCTCTTAGACAATTACAATTTGATTAAATAAGTGAGGATTAACTATGTTCCGATTTTTTCGAAGAGGGAAAAAAGATAAGACAGTGAAAGAGAAGAAAGAAGAAATCCCACCGCCAGATGTGAATGTTTCTAAATCTATTGTCGAGGATCAATCTATTCTACCAGAATATAAAATTTCAGAGATTACTTTTGAAGAAAAATTTAAAAACATGTCAAAGTTTTTAAGTGAAACACTTCCCGATGATTCACTCATTCAAGAACCAGTTATCTCTTTCTCTCCTTTAATTCCCTTGATTGAAAAAATATATGACCGAGAAGATTCAGTTAATAGCTTTATCTCTCCTCAAGTTTTGGAAGAGAAAAAAAATGAATCATCTGGGGATAATCTACCTATATTTTATTCAAAAGAAGGCTTAGCTCCTATAACTTTAGAAGAAAAACTCGAAGGGGCTTTATTTTCTATTGGAAGACCAATACATACTGATGAATTAATAGAAACACTTGAAGGTGATTCACCAGTAATTAAGAGAACAATTAGAAAAATACATCGAAAACGCAAAAAATCTTCCCCAATTATTTTAACTGAAATTTCTAAGGATAGATGGGTTCTTCAATTAAATCCCATTTATTATGAATTTTTCGCATCTTACTTGCCTGAGAGGTTTATGAAAGAACCAGAACGTCGTATTTTAACTGAAATCGCATATCGACAACCAATTTCAATTGCAATGGTTAAAAAAATAGTCAAAGAAATTGGACCAATGAGGATTAATGAGCTATGTGATTCTTTGGAACAAAAGGGATATATCATTGGAGAAGAACGAGCTAGATCTTTAGTTTATACAACAACTCCGAAATTTGCTAAAGATTTTGGTTTTGATAACGAAAGTCGACGTTTAAAATTACAGATGCTTTGGAGATTAAGAAGATTAATGGGAGGTTATGACCTTGACGAGGAAGAAGAGGAATTAGAAGAAGAGGAAGCTGAAGAAGAAGAAAGCGTATTAGAAGCTAACAAAGATGAAACTATTACTGAAGATGAACTATATACTAAAGAGGAACAAGAAAAAAAGATTGAAGATACTAAAAAGCCACTAGAAGTTAATTTAGAAAAAGAAACCTTAATTGAAACAGAGGACTTTTTAAAAAAATTGGGGAAGGAGGAAGAAGAATAAAAGGGTTCATCCTCTTAATTCCTCGAGTTTTTGAAGAAACGTTAAATTCCGCTTAACCAAGTCGGTGTAAATATTTTCAATTACATCTCCACCCAATTTCGCTGAACACTCAAAAAAAGGGATTCCACGATGCTCAGCAAATTCAGCAATTTCGTCCTTAGAAACTTCTCTTTGATTTTCTAAATCAATTTTGTTTCCAATTATAGTAATAGAAGTTTTATCTCCGGTAACAGCCCGAAATTCCTCTATCCAGCGGTCTAATTCTACAAAGGTTCTTCTTCTTGTAATATCAAAAACAATCAGACATCCAAGAGCACCTTCATAATATGTAGGTCGAATTTTTCCAAAAATTTCCTGTCCCGCAGTATCCATTAATAGCAGTTTTACTGGTTGTTGATTTACAGATATTAATTTTGTTGTAATATCTACCCCTATTGTTGGAGTATAGTCTAATTCAAATGTTCCCTCTGCATATCGCCTAATTAAGGATGTTTTTCCTACTTGATATGACCCTGCTGAGCAGATCTTAATGACCCATCCATTTCTCAAATACTAATGTACTCCTTGATAATGTGATGTCTAGAAGTTTTTCAATTAAGGCTAAAGAACGCTTAAAAATTTAGAAAATATTCTTTGTAGCCGATCCATGCATTTAGTCTTAACTCAAATACTCTCTATATAGTGGTGAGGATTTAACATATTTAATCCTACGCAAATAAAGCAATAGTTTACTATTGTTAACTTGATTATATTTAACTCTTTTTTCAAAATGATTTATGGAAAGGATTTTTACAAATAGTTGAGATGTGATAATCGAATCAATCTAGGCTAAAGGTTATACCATATCAAAAATTTTAATGTATTAAGCTAGGAGAGTTATCCGTTTTGGCTAAAGAGATTATTGATATCCGTTTACATGGTAGAGGTGGTCAAGGGGTTATGACTAGCAGTTATTTGATCGCTGAGGCCGCATTACTTGAAAACAAGTTTGTTCATGCTTTTCCATCATTTGGCCCAGAAAGATCCGGAGCACCAATTGCTGCATTTGCACGAATATCAGATGAAAGATTCTATGTGAAAACAGAAATCTATGAACCAGATATAGTTGTTGTCCAAGATCCAACCTTGTTAGGACAAGTTGACGTGGTTTTAGGACTTAAGAATGGAGGGCTCGTAATTGTCAATACTGACGATCCCAACGCTATAGAGGTTCAAAATTTAAAGAAATCACGACCAGATATTAAAATAGCTACAGTTAACGCTTCAAAAATTGCTTCAGAAGAAATAGGAATTAAAGCTACTAATACTGCTATTCTGGGTGCATTGATAAAATTAACTGATGAAAAAATCATTAAGCTTAATTCAGTTAAAAATGCCATTCAAGCCAGATTTAGTGGTCCAGCTCAAACGAAGAACATTAAAGCGGTTGAACGCTCTTACAATGAGGTGAATTAATGCCAGCATTACCAACAGATGTATCAGATGAGGAATTTAAAGAGTGGGTTAAAGAAAAATGGGGATATAAAAAGCTCCCTATGGCTGGAAGTACTCCCCCTGGTAGTTCGAAATTTTTTAAGACTGGTGACTGGGCTGCTCAAAGGCCCAAATTGATTATTGAGAACTGTATCTCATGTCTTAAATGTTACTTTTTCTGCCCAGATAATGCCATTAAAATGATTGTGGGTTCAGATGGAAAACATCACCCTGAATTTGATTACTTTTATTGCAAAGGTTGTGGTGTTTGTGCTAATGAATGTCCTGGAAGAAAGGGAGATACAGCCATAGTCATGGAGGATGTGTAAAATGGTAAAAATAGCTGTAACGGGTGACGATGCGGTTGCTCAGGCTGCCAAGGCTGTCAATCCTGATGTCGTTGCTGCTTATCCTATTACACCACAAACTATTATTGTAGAAAGGTTCGCAGATTTTGTTGCAGATGGCGAAGTGGATACAGAATTCGTAACTGTTGAATCTGAGCACTCAGCTATGTCTGCATGTGTTGGTGCTAGTTCTGTAGGAGCAAGAGTCTTTACTAGTAGTGCTAGCGCAGGATTAATGCTGATGTATGAAATTGTTTTCATTGCTGCATCATCACGAACCCCTATTGTGATGGCAATTGCCAATCGAGCTATTAGTGGGCCAATTAATATCCATGGAGAAGAAACAGATCAAATGTTATTTCGAGATTCTGGATGGATCAGCCTCTTTGCTGAAGATAATCAAGAAGCTCATGATCACAC
>JAEOUE010000277.1 GCA_016839515.1 Candidatus Hodarchaeum mangrovi | reverse complement strand
GTACCTTCATTATCATCATCATAAATATATCCACAGATCATACATTCCCATTTTGCCATATTTTTCACTTCATTGATTTATTTGTTATATTATTGATTCCGTTCATCCGATCTTTAGAAAAATACCAATAGTAGTATTTTTTTTCAAATTAATCGAATAAACAGCCCCAACAATATACCATTCTATTCCCTATTTAAAGGTTCTAGAAGCTAATGAGAAGGAGAAAAAATTAGAAATCATTGGAATTTTTGATCATATGAGTTTAAATATAATAAGGATTAGATATTTCCTAGGAGAGCTTTAATATGCCTAAGAAAAAGCTGAAAAGTGATACTGAACCGAAGACATTTGAGTTTCAAGCTGAAATTCAACGGGTTCTTGATATTTTAATAAATAAACTTTATAAAAATCCCGAAATCTTTCTTAGAGAACTTATTTCAAATTCTGCAGACGCTTTGAACAGGATTCGTATTATTTTGCTCAACCAATCTCAAAAAGTTCTTGATCCAGAGAAAGAGCTTAATATTAGAATTTCCTATGATGAGGATGAAAAAATCCTTACTGTTTCAGATAATGGAATTGGTATGTCCTTTGATGAAATTGTTAAAAACCTTGGGACAATTGCTCAGAGCGGGACCCTTGAATTCCTTAAACAGGTAGAAAATACTCCAGATGCAGTAAATTTGATTGGTCAGTTTGGAGTGGGATTCTATAGTTCCTTTATCGTGTCAAAGGAAGTAATAGTTCGTTCAAAATCATATAAACCTGATGAAAAAGCGGTGGAATGGAAATCTGACGGATCAGGGAGTTTTATAGTCACTTATACAACTAAACAAGAACGAGGTACAGATGTTATATTATATCTTAAAGAAATTGCTAAGGAATATGCAGATAAATTTAAAATTGAGACTATTATTAAGAAATATAGCGATTTTATAGGTTTTCCTATTCGAATCGGTGATGAAGAAACAATAATTAATCGACAGGTACCTATTTGGCATCAATCCGAGGATGATATTTCGGATGATGAATACAATGAATTTTATAGACAATTTAGCATGGATTGGACTGAACCGTATCATAGAATAATCTTAAATGTTGATGCTCCTATCCAATTCCGTGCATTGTTATTTCTTCCACAAAGAAGAAGCAGGTATATGACCACATCTATGTACCAAGATTATGGTTTAAAACTTTATAGTAAAAAGATTTTAGTACAAGAAAAAGCTAAGGATTTACTCCCTGAATATCTACGGTTCGTATTTGGAGTTGTTGATTCAGAAGATCTCCCATTAAATGTCTCTAGAGAAGTAATTCAAGTAGATCAAACTATCCGTAGGATTTCCAAGGTGATTGTTGGCAAAATAATCAATGAGCTTGAGAATCTTTCTCAACAGAAAATTGAGAAAACATTAACAGAGGAATCTGGGGAAGATCACGAAAGTTTACAACCTAATTTTAATGAATGGTGGGAACAATTTGGAATTTTCATTAAGGAGGGTATAATTCAAGATGAAAAGCAGCGTGAAAAGTTACTTCGATTACTACGAATACATACATCAAAATCCGAAGAAGAATTTACAACTCTCTCAGAATATGTCAAAAATATGAAACCAGACCAATCTGACATCTTTTATCTTCTGGGTGAAAATCTTGGGACTCTTCAAAGAAGTCCACACATTGAATACTACAAGAAGAAAGATCTTGAGGTTATTTTATTTAATGAACCAATAGATTCATTCGTTATGATGAATGTTACCACTTTTAATGAGAAAAACTTTAAGGCCATCGATCAAGCAGAACCAGAACCTGATAAAGAGAAAAAACCATCTGATACATCAGAGGAAAAAGATTCAAGTGAGGAGAAAGAAAGTAAAAAAGATCCATTTCTTAAAGCTCTAGAATCCATACTTGGTGATCGTGTGATCGAAGTTAGATATACAGAATTTTTAACAGATAGTCCATGTCGTCTAATTAATCCGAGTGGTATGGGTACATTCACTCGAGTGATGAAATATATGGATGAGAAATCCATTCCCCAGAAAAAAATAATGGAGATCAATAACTCCCATATAATTATCAAAAAGCTCAAAGAAATGCATGAGCAAGATTCAAAGGATCCTTTGATTCCTCTTAATGTATTATTATTATTAGAAAGCCAAGAATTGACTGAAGGTTCTTTAAACGAACCTACTCAAATGATAAAGAGGATTTATGATCTTATGGAAAGGTTGTTGAAAGTAAAATAG
>JAEOUE010000276.1 GCA_016839515.1 Candidatus Hodarchaeum mangrovi | reverse complement strand
TTATTATATCAGAAATAGTAATTGTTTACTCTTTAGCGTAGTTAAAGAACATTCCATATTATGTGAAGTTGATCAAAATATTGTTGAAGTTTTACTTGGCTCTAAGGCAGAAAAACAACAGTGTTTAAAGAATGAAGATGGATTTTGTCAATATCGGGTCAAAAAAGTGTAATTACCTTACATTATTCCTTTTTATAAATTAACTTTCTTTTAATTTTAATGTAATTGTTATTTATTCCAACTGGATGTTTCGGAAGGCTTTAAGGATAATCTTTCTTCTCCTTATTGAAGAATATGATAGAAGTAAAAAGGGATAAGATCCTTCATTCAGATCAATCAGTAGTTGAGGATATCGCTGTTGTTCTATTCCTCTCGTCTACACTATTTGCATTATCTGAAATGTCAGGATTCTTAACATCTTCGTTGACTATTCTCGATTATCCTTTTTCTTCAATCATTCCTATGTTTATGGTTTTATTTTCTTTACTAGGATTCATGGGAACATTAACTAGCTCAAAAATGAATATAATAATAGCATTAATTGCCATAGGATTTGATTTGCTGATTCAATGTATATTACTAATAATAACTCCATCTTTGACCATATTTATTCCATCATTAACCATTATTCTTCTTTTATCGAGTATTCTTGTATGTGGAATGATAGTTCTGAATCAACTCCAACATAGCTATGTATCAGCTACTACTCATAAACTTGAAGGTATAAAGGAAACAGAATTTGCTATTGAAGTTAAAAATCTCACCAGAAAATATAATTTAGGCCTGGGACTAGAAGTTTTTGCTTTAAGAAATGTCAATTTACAAATCCGAAAAGGGGACTTCATTGCAATTATGGGCCCTTCAGGAAGTGGTAAATCGACTCTTTTGAATTGTTTGGGTGCCTTAGATCGAGCCTCAAGTGGAGAAATTTATATTGATGGTATTGAAATTTCTTCTTTGGATGATGAAGGATTAGCTTGGCTAAGAAACCGTAAAATTGGTTTTATCTTTCAAGCATACAATTTGATCAATCGTTCAACTGTAGGAGAGAATGTTGAAGTCCCTTCTTTAGTAACTCCTCTCAGTCCCGAAGAACGAAAAATGAAAGCAAGAAAACTCCTACACACTCTCGGGATAGGAGATAAATACGACCGACGGCCGAAAACCTTAAGCGGGGGAGAACAACAACGAGTTGCCATTGCTAGGGCATTAATGAATGATCCTACCATTTTATTAGCTGATGAGCCTACAGGAAACCTTGATAGTCGTTCGGGTTTAGTTATTATGGATCTTCTTCAAAATTTAAACCGAGATTTAGGAGTTACCATTATTGTTGTGACCCACGATCCAGAGATAGCAAACATGTCTCATCGAATCTACTACCTTAAAGATGGCACCAATGCAGGTATAAAAGAAAATATTAAATTATAAGAATGTGAATAATATGGAAAAATCTAGACTGAGGTTATTTTTCGTTTTATGTCTTATACTCTTATCTACATTTTACGGAATTAAATCAAATTTCGTTGTACACGCTCAAACAGAAGGAAATTTTCGTTTAGATCAACTTAACTGGCTAGCAGCACGAACTCCAGGAGCAACAAATGTTCCACTCCAAATTCAACTTGTAAATCTCCATAATAATACCATAACATCTGTTCTAGGAATATTATCACTTTCATTTCCATTTTCAGATAGCAATGATAACGATTTAAATGCAACATCTATTGGAGAGACTATAAGTACCTACTTTAATGTATCTCAATATTCAGTCCTCACAGGAGACCCTTTTGAATTCATCTTTAACCTAAATATTGATATAAATGCAGTCAAAGGATCTTATTCTGCAAACCTAACAATTGTTTACTTTATTATAGTAGGAACAGAATTAATTCCTAGATCTCCCACAAAATTTGAAATAATGCTAGAGATTCCAAATACACCACCAGTTATCAACTGGGTTCGCCCAACAGCTGCATTATTAGTTGTAGATCTACTTGAAACAGTAAACTTTACGGTTATATGCTTTGATAATGATAATGACTCCTTAACTTATTCTTGGAAAGTAGATGACATTCCGATCTCCAATTTGAATCGGTCTAACTTTCTTTTTACTGCACAAAATAAAGTTGGGGTACAAGAAGTCTTATTAACAGTATCTGATGATGAAACCAGTATCTCACGAACATGGATGGTAGAAACACAAATTTCTAGTAACTCTCAACTTAGTATTGATACTCAATATCTAAAAGCAGGAACTACTACAGAGCTTTATCTAACTCTCATTAATAATTTATGGAAGGGTACGACTGATATTGACTTACAAGATCCATCTCCTTTAATTGTGCAAGGTAATTCTTCATGGACATTTTATAATGTTTCCGCAGGTACTCAAATATCATTTCCACTTAAAATATTCACTCCTATGTCAGCAATGGGAGCAACAGGTGCAGCAGTGTTTACTGTCTCTTTTAAAGATCAATATGGTACAAATTATATGGAAATTTTATCTATAGGTCTAATCATCACTGGATTCATAAGAGTATCTGTATTCAACTCAGAAATATCAAGCGCTACTATTAATAGAGGCGGAACAGTTTTAATATCTGCTACTTTGCTTAACACTGGAAACACTAATGCAATATTTACTAATACTTCACTTAAAAATGATGAAGGATTACTCATTGAAACCAAGAATAGTAAAAGTTATTTAGGTGAACTAGAACCAGATAGCCCTCTTCCATTTACACTTAGCGCTGTTATTAATCAGAACGCTACAATTGGAAACCATCTCATTTCCTGTATTGTTTTTTATCAAGATGAGTTTTTTACTACCTATATTCTCTCTATTAATTTTACAATAACAGTTCTGTCAGCATCCACTAGCTCTAAGGAAAATCCTAATTTTAAAATTGACGAAGGAGTTATTGGTTCTGGAATAGCTGTTCTACTCGGTGTGGGGACAATTATAACGGTTAGTTATGTTTTTTATCGAAAAAAGAAAAAGTGATGTAAAAAATTGACTTCCTTCTTGAGACTTTCATGGCAGGCCTTATCAGATCGAAAGCTTCGGTCGATATTAACGATCACAATGGTTCTTATAGGTTCAGCTTTAATTATTGCAGTCAATGGGATGTCAGAAGGGACCGTTGTTTATATTGAAGACCAATTTGATATTTTAAGTCCAAATATCTTAATTGCTAGTCCTCGTAGTACAGATTTACAATTGACTGATCAAGATATTGAGAAGATAAGACGGATTGATGGGATTTCTGAGGTGGTTCCTTATATTCAAAATGGAATTATTGTCTCAACAATAAATGGAGAACGAACTAGTATTGTTGTCGGAATGGAACAAGCACAATTACCTATTATCTTCGCATCTTTTGAACTCAAGGAGGGAGAGATTGTTTCTGAGACCGATAGTTTTGGAGTTATCATGGGGATAGACCTCATTGAACCAGAGAGTAAAACTCCCCTTGCAGGTATAGGTGACGTTGTAAAATTACAGTATCAGAAATCTGATGGACGACGAGTGATTATAGAAAAGAAAAGCTTTTTTCTGCGAGGAATAATTAATGAGATTGGTGCCTCAGCGATAGGAATGCCAGTAGATGAAATGTGTTTCATCTCATTGCGAGAAGCAAATTATTTTTTTGATCGAAAAGGTATCTATGACGGATTTTACGTAGTTAGTGAAGATAAGACTCTGAATGATCAAATACGTGATAAGATTCAGGAAGAATATGATGTCTCGATCTTCAATCCAAGTACTATTGTTCGATCAATTAATAATATCAGTGGAGCAGTGGCGAATTTTGTGAACAATATCGCTATCGTATCACTTGGTGTAGCAGCTGTTGGTATAATTACTACATTATATACTTCGATGATGGAGAGAATTAAGGAAATAGGAACATTAAAAGCCTTGGGATATAAAAAAAGACAAATTCTTGCACTGTTTTTAAATGAAGCCCTCATTATAGGGATTATTGGAGGGACAATTGGATTAGGCTTAGGTATAGTGTTGGGTTATATCATGAATGAATTGGTAACAAGGGGAGGTGAAGGTTGGAATTTAAAACCTATTTTTGAACCTCATATATTCGTATTCACTTGGGTTTTGGCAGTAGCCTTATCAATGGCATCTGGTTTTTATCCTGCTTGGCGTGCAGCGGAATTAGATCCTGT
>JAEOUE010000275.1 GCA_016839515.1 Candidatus Hodarchaeum mangrovi | reverse complement strand
TATAAAGACTGATCTGATAAGTCATAAAAAAATTCTTTTAGTAAAGGTTCATCGCTAATTTTAACTGGTCTTAAGAGTATTTCAAGACCTTTCCTAGTAGTTCGCCAGTTTTCTAAATGCTCTGGATATTCACCCTTCTTACCTGGAATAAATGCTTGATCGTGATAGATCAAATTATGTTCCTTAGCTATTTTAATTAACCAAGGTCGATGCCGGGGGTGTGCAATACTTATAAGCTGCATTGCTCGTTCGCGAATATTTTTTCCATGGAGATAGGCAATTCCATTTTCAGTCACAACATAATGAATATCACCACGATTTAAGGTGACACCTGCTCCTTCAGTTAAAAATGGAACAATTCTAGATACTGTACCATTTTCTGCAGTGGATTGTAATATTAAAATGCTTTTACCACCTTTAGCAAGGACTGAACCTCGCATAAAATCTGCTTGTCCCCCGATACCAGAATAAAAAGTCTTACCTATCGATTCAGCAGAAGCTTGGCCTGTGAGATCAATTTGTAGAGCGCTATTAATTGCAGTCATATTATCATGTCGTGCAATAACCAAAGGATTATTCGTATAGTCAATTACCTTGAACTCAATAGAAGGATTATCATTAATAAACTCATACGTCTCCTTACTTCCCATACAAAAAGAAGCAACTGCTTTTCCCCTATTTATTGTCTTTTTACTGTTATCGATTACTCCTAATCTCATCAACTTTACTAATCCATCACTTACAAGTTCAGTATGAACTCCCAGATTTTTTTTACCGGTTAGATTGGCCATTACTGCGTCAGGGATAGAACCATACCCAACTTGAATCGTGTCTCCATCCTGAATTAATCTAGAAACATAGTTTCCAATTTTTGATGCGGTCTGTGTGTAAGATTCTTCATTAATTGGTATTTTGGAATATTCTAAAAGAGGTTCATCATAATGAATTAGAAAATCAATATCCTCAATATGAATAAATCCATCTCCATGGACACGAGGAACGTTGGAGTTTATTTGAGCTATAACTAAACTAGCTTTTTCCACAGCTGCCATAACAATATCAACTGAGACCCCAATATTAACATATCCATGAATATCTGGAGGTGATACTTGAATTAAAGCAACGTCAATAGGAACAAGACCTTGATAAAATACTCGGGGAGCATTAGAAAGGAATATAGGAGTATAATCAGCCAATCCCGTATTTACTGCTTGACGGGTTGGGTCAGCTATAAAAAAAGAATTATGCCTGAATTGCATTTGGTATCGTTCATTAGCATATGGTGCAACACCTAGATTCCACCACGAAAGAACTTCAGCATCGACGAATGCTTTCGGATGGCCTTCAATATACTGTATAAGTGCTGAGATTAAATATTGAGGTTCTGCACATCCAGTATGAACGAATATTCGGTCTCCTCGGTGGATATTTTGAAAAATTTTATTTTGATGAGCGAATTTTTGGGGATATCTCTTTTTAATTTCGTCACAATTCGAACAAACACATTCTTCCATTAAATACTACCTCTATAATCGAAAATATCCTGAATTCAACACACAATTTGGGTAATGCGATAAGGATCATCTATCATTCATTGCAATTAATTTCTGTTTTAAGTTTATCAATGACTTGAGAATCCAATTCTTGATTTTATAAAGGTTTTAAACAAAATATCAAATGGATCTAACTTTTTTTACGCTTTCATTCTACTTTTGTAGCAATTTTAAATACTAACTCTAAAAAAGTGATGAGGAAATCATTAATTAGATTTAGGAAAGAAAATCAGATTTGAATCACAAAACAAACAAGAAATAACCCCTTGGTTTTTCATAGTAGAGAAACAGGAGGTACATACAGTTCTAAAACAACCTGAACATTGAAAATGTTCACTAGATATTGGTATTGGTTCTTTATGAGACTCATCATGAATTTCACAATAGAAATTACTTGATCCCAGAACTAAAACATCATCTTCAATGCTGTCATACGTTCCTTCAGTTTCGATAAATCCGTTGATGGTTTGTTGGGATATTAGCCTCGTTATTATCTCATGAGTAAACCTTAGATCCAAATTAACTAATTTAGCAATTCTATAAAGAGGAATAGCGTTACATTCTTCAATTAAATAGATACCTGAAATTGTGTCGATGATTTTTTTCTCATTACGTGAAACTTTGTTCTCAAATTTTCGAAACTCGAAGTAATTTTGTCCTTTCTCTTTTATGGAGGCGAATGACCATGAATCGGGCCAATTTTTTCTTAAAGATTTAAGATCTTCCCATACTGATCCTGAAGTCTGTTTTATTCCTTGATTCGAGAGTGTTTCCTTTTGTTTTTTGTAATAATTACTCAACGAAAATTTCATTTTACTTGGTTTTAATGCAGTAGCACTTGTATGAACATCATCGACTTTAAAAATTTTTGGAACAGGAATAAGGTGTCCCTTACAAAAAATACAACTATTAGAGGAAGCTTGGTAGTAGCATTCTAAGCATATAAATCGGAGGCATTGCTGACATTGCATTTTTAGTTCAAACAAATCATGTTCATTTTGATCGATTTGACATAAATAGCTTTTTTGTCGTAAAATAAGAAAATTTGTGCCGTTTTTCTCAATATATCCTTCTATTAATCTTTGATCTATAAATTCTTGAACAATAAACTCAATATCTTGAATAGGAAGATTAGATTCATTAGCTATCTCAATAAGTGCTAATTTTCCTCTATGAATTTGATTAAGTTTCCCTATAGCAATGAAAGTTCTTTTCAAAGGATGAGATGATATCTTATATTCCTGCTCAAAATTCTGAAATGAACTTACTTCACGATCAAGAATAGTTCTTACCGATTGTTTAAGTCGTTCTGCAAATGAATTGTTATCTTGATTATCCAAGGTTGTACCACAGATTTTTTCACATAATGTTGAATTTAATTCAATTTAAAGTTTATTCTTGTTTTATTTTAAACTTTTAGAAAGGTATCAATAAGGTCAAGTTTGACATCTATATGGTAATCCTTGTGAATATCGAAGGTTTTTTCAAAGGGATAAACTCTTATATTGAATGATTTTTATTCTTAATGACTAATCCATTTAGTATTGGCTGGATAAAATTGTATTGCTCACGTTGTCAGAAATTAGAAGGGAAACAGGTAAAAATGAAACCTTCCCAAAGGAGTTTCCATAAAAAAACTAAATGGGTTTGTCCAAAATGTAATCTTATCCAAATGCAGGAGCATTAAAATCCTATTTTCAAGACAAGGTGTAAAATCAAATTGATTGCATCTCTTGGAGTTTCAATTGCTATTTCACGATTTCTTGGGACAGATACTTCACACAAACGATTAGGAAAAATCAGATCTACCACTCAGCTAAATGCTGTAGAATTTGGACTCCTAAATTGTGTTATTGGCAGAACCACATTTTCTGGAACAACACCTTTTCCCACTGAAAACCAAACTAAGGCTATTTTAGATATTCTTCCCCCAATGGATTACTATCATTCTGTTCATGCACCTTATAGAATCTCAGCAACTTCTAATGACCCCAAAAAACTTAAATTTTCTAAATCCAACCTCTCTGCTACCTTAAAAACGGCAGATTACCTTCAGGCTAAACATGTAACATTCCATGCAGGAAGTTTCAAGCAGGCCAAGTATGATTCATCACATGTTCAATCAATATTGAAGGAATGGGAGGAATGGCGGCAAATGAAAGATTTTAAAGCTAAATTAGCACCTGAAGTTGGAGGAAAGACGAATTCTTTTGCTGATTTCTTTACTTTGGCTGAAGTAACCAGTGGGATTGACAATATGTTAATGACTTGGGATATTAGTCACGATTTCGCCAGAGGAGGAAATATAACTACTGAAGATGGAGTTTTGAAAAGATTAGAGACTCTTGACAATCATTTTGATTTACATGAACAAAATCGTCTACCAGTTCATTTTTCAGGAATGATTGTTGGTCGAACAGGGGAGAAGTATCATACACTTCTTGATCATGATACAGGAGTTCCTTGGAAACTTGTTTTTTCTGTTATTAAGGAACAGAATTTTCTTAATAAGCTAAATTTAATTTGTGAATCTAAAATACCAAAAGGACAGGAAAAAATGCTAAAAGGTAATGCTATAACTGATGCTATTCGTGTTCATGAGTTTTTGAGTTCAAATGAACTTATAAAGGTCTATAAAGGGAAACCAAGTATGTTAGATTATTATTTCAAAGATTAATTCTCCTTTTCTAATAGATTGACATAAAGTTGGTTGGCATAATCTTTGACCATTCTGCGCGCACTGAATTTTGGTAGAGTTGTTAAAAGCGCTTGGCGCATCACATTGACCCATTTAAAAGGGATAGCACCTGGTTCACGATCATAATACATCGGTACTATTTCATTTTCCAAAATATCATAGAAACTTTTAGCATCTAACCAATCCTGAGCTTCTCGATTCGGTTCTTGTTTATTTTCGGGATTAATAGCCCACCCATTGGTGCCAGTAAAACCTTCTGCCCACCATCCATCTAAAATGGAAAAATTGGGGATAAAATTCATACTTGCTTTTATTCCAGAGGTTCCTGATGCTTCATTTAATCGAAGAGGATTGTTTAACCAGATATCACACCCTTGTAATAACATCTTAGCTAGTACTAGATCATAATTTTCGAGAAAAGCAATCCGATATCCCAACTCTGGATTTTTAGCATAATTTACTATTTGTTGAATCAATAATTTTCCACTATCATCGGCAGGATGTGCTTTTCCAGAGAAAATAAATTGTACAGGACGATAAGGATCATTTACTATTCTTTTCAATCTTTGAATATCTGAAAAAATTAGATTTGCTCTCTTATATGTTGCAAATCGTCGTGCAAATCCAATGGTAAGAACATCAGGATCCAATAAGGCTCCATTTACGATAATCATGGTTGTATCCCAAGAACCTTGGCGTAAATTCTCTCGTGAACGTTCACGTAAGCGATTAAACATTCTCTCCTTTGCTCGAAGATGATATTCCCATATATGATAATCTGTGATTACATAACGATCAAGCATTTGATTTTGCCAGGTTAACGGATCATCATGAGTTTTTAACCAATCTTCATTAACTAATTGAAATAATTCTTGAATAATTCCAGAAACGAAACTCGAAACATGAGTTCCATTTGTGATATGAGTTAATTGATAGAAATTTTCTTTGTATTTTTTCTTCAATTCATTAAAAAGAGGAAAAAACATTTTTTCAGTCACAGTTTTATGAAGCTGAGAAACCCCATTATACATTAAAGATGTTCTCATTCCTAAACAAGTCATATTGAAACCATGTCCAGCACCTTGACCAAAATCATATGAACCTAATGCAAATAATACATCAGAACCGATTTCTTCAATTATATCCTTAAAATATAATTCTATCATCCAAAATGGAAAAACATCATGTCCTGCAGGAACTGGAGTGTGTGTTGTAAAAAGAGTCTTATTTCGAATTTTATGTAATGCTTGATCAAAGTCTAAACTTTCTTTTTTCATGCATTGTCGAATACGTTCAATTGAAGAAAAACTACAATGTCCCTCATTTAGATGATAAATCGAAGGTTTTATTCCTAATTTCTCGAACAATCTAACAGCCCCAAATCCTAAAATCAGTTCTTGTTGAAGTCGTAGTTCAGTGTTACCTCCATATAAGCGGTCTGTTAGGTCTCTATACCATGGAACATTTTCTTCGATGTTTGAATCAAGCAAGAATAAAGTTATACGACCAACCTTTACTTGCCAGACTGCTACTAAAACATCGATTTCAGTTTTGAAATTAATCTTAATTATAAGGTGTTTTCCTGTTTCTTCATCTAGAACAGGTTCTATTGGCATATCATTGAAATCATATTCTCTATAAATTTCTTCTTGCCAACCATTACGTGCTGAACTTATTTTTTGGGTAAAATAGCCTTCCTGATAAAGAAAACCAACTGCAACGATCGGTACTCCTAAATCACTTGATTCTTTCAGATGATCTCCTGATAAGACACCTAATCCACCCGAATAAATTGGTAAAGAAGCATGAATACCGTATTCCATACTTAAGTAAGCGATAAGTTTTCCTGAATGTGCGGGATGGGTCTGATTCCACCATAAATGATCAGGATTCTCACCCATTTCTCGTTTAAATTGGTTTATTACATTTTGATATCGTTCTAAGAAGCTTTTATTGTTGGCTCTCTTAATTAGACGTTCCTCAGTGATATTTCGAAGCACAAAAATCGGATTATGAGGTGATGAATGCCAGAGTGGAGGATCTAACAGCCTAAACAGATCTCTCGAATCAACATTCCACTACCACCATAGATTATAGGCTAAATCAACTAAACCATTTATTTCTAAAGGGACTTTCTTTTTTAATTGCTCTCGTATGCTCATGATGAGACACTCATTTTTTGAAAAGAAAGCTATCCTATAAAGATTTCTTCTTGTTTTAAATAATAAAGGAAAAACATGAATCTAATTTATGGTTTCACCAAAGGATTTACAAAAGAAATAATTAATTTCTTATTTTCGAGAAGCTCAATGTCTAGAACAGGAGAATCCTTTCATTGATAATTAAAATCCCTGAACACCAGTTTGAAGATCGTCGTTTACGATTATTTCAGAAGATGGACGAACTAAATCTTAAACATTTCTTTATTATAAATCCTTATTCTATTTATTATCTTACTGGTTTCTCTATGATCCCAACAGAACGTCCTTTTATTTTAATTTTTAAAGAGACTGAAACAATTTTTTTCGTCCCTGAATTGGAAAAACAGCATGTTCAAGAAAAAGTTCCTTATAGTCATGTTCATAGTTACTTTGAATACCCTGATGAAGTTCATCCAATGCATCATTTTGCTCGTTTTGTGAAAAATGACCTAAAAATGTCCAATCGAATTGGATGTGAGGCTGCAGGTGCACGAGGAATTTGGGGTTATCAAGGTCCTTCTTTTTCGGATGTTCTAAAAAAAGACATTCCTATTTATCCAGAAATTATAACAGATATGCGAATTATCAAGGATAATTATGAATTAGAATGTATTCATGAGGCAGCTCGGTGGGGTCATTTGGCACATGAACTCCTCCAGAAGTACACTGCTATTGGCGAAAATGAAATAGAAGTTTCGTTTAAAGCTTCACATGAAGCTTCAAGAAAAATGAGAGAAGTATTAGGATCTGATTATTCTCCTATTGGTTATGGTGCTCGTCCTTGTGGTGCAGGATATCGAGGTCAAATAGGATCATATAGTGCTATCCCCCATGCATTAACTAGAAATGCTATTTTTCAAAAAGGTGACACCTTAGTGACAGGTGCGAGTGGTAATGTCGCAGGTTATCTTTCAGAGCTAGAAAGGACTATGTTTCTAGGGGAACCCAACCAAAAACAGAAGGATTATTTTTGGATTATGCTTAAAGCCCAATCAGCGGCTATTGAGGAATTAAGGCCATATAATCCCCTTTCAAAGGTTGATCAAGCAACTAGGAAAGTATTTAAAGAAGCTGGAGTCTTTAGTTTAGTACAACATCATACAGGCCATACTATTGGATTAGAGGCTCATGAACGTCCTTTTTTAGACATTGGGATGAAAGAAACAATAAAGCCTGGAATGGTTTTTACTGTAGAACCTGGGATATATGATCGTGCTGTGGGTGGATTTAGACATTCGGATACTGTTATAATCACAGAAGATGGTAATGAAGTCGTTACTGTAAAATATCCACGTGATTTGGAGTCACTTATCATTGAATGCTAATCTGAGGCGAGGAATTGATTTCATACGTGAAGCGGAAAATTCTAAAGCTATTGATTCTCTTCTAGTTGCTCTCAAGGAAGATGAGGACAATCCAGAGATATATCGCAATTTAGGATTAGCAAGCTATAATTTAGGCAATTATGAAGATGCTCAAAATTTTTGGAAAAAAGCATTAGAACTTGATCCTAATAATCATTTAACTTGGTGGAGCTTAGGAAATTTATTGGAATCACAAGAATTCTATCATGAAGCATATATAGCTTACTTAAGGGCCAATAAAGAAGCTATTAGTCAAAACAATATTAATAAGGCTACAAGGTATCAAGAATGGGCTAATCGCTTGAGAGACAAACTGAATAAATAAAATTCCTTAAAAACTTAAAATCAAAAGTAACTAAACCTTGAATACTTAAAAAAATCGCGATATTCTATAAAGACTGATATCTTCACTTCTATACCTAATTAGAAAATTATATATTGTGGAAATTCTACGTTTGGAGATTAATCTCTTCTTGATCTCTTATTTTGATTCTTGGATTTCTATTAAGCAAAAACTTTAGGAGGTTGAAGATGAAAGAGCCTAGAAAATAAAATGAAATTAAGACAATGAAGAATGAGAATAATGAAAAGAAAGATGAAATTCTTATAGATAATATTGGAAAAAAACCCATTTGTGACAAGAAAGAATATGTAATGTAACCATCCGTCGGTGATCCAATTCCTGACGGTAAAATGGGGAATAGATTTGGGAGATCTGAAAGTAATCCAAAAAGAAGAAATAACACCCCCAGGTTTCTAATATTTTTATTTTTACTTTTAGCCAACAAGAATAGAAGAAGAATAATTATGAAAATAACAGAACCTGATCCTGCAAGTACAACAATAATTGAATTCAAGCAGCACATTAGTTCTTGCGACAAATCACAACTGCAAACTAATTCTCCATTTATAATTTCAAAGTGTAAAATAGGATTATGTGATGGGAGTAACCATAGGGAGGTTATTAAGTGACCCAGTTCATGAATTAAAGAAAAGGGAAAGAATACTAAATTGAATAAAATCATAACTATAGGGAATATAAGTACAATGAAAGGCAGTAAAACCATGAAAGAAAAGGAGAATATAATATTTATGGTATCTTTTTGAATAACTGGGGATTTATTCATATTCAAATAGTGCGAGCTCTGAATGCTTTTTAATCTTCGTTTTTTGACTTTTTGAACTTTTTAAAGTAAATAAATAAAATATAATAAATAAATTAAAAAATTGAAAAAGTTAAAATAATCAAATCTAACTCTGGGGATTGAATAACGAACTGCCTAAAGCAGTAGTTATATCGTTTAACTTTATTAATATCAGATAGAGGGACAATATTTGACTGATTTAATTGAAAAACTTAGACTTAATGAAAAAATATTAGGAATATTACGCATTGCAATAGGTTTTATTTTTCTATGGCCTTTCCTTGATAAAATGTTTGGCCTTGGATTTGCTACAAGCCCAGCGAATTCTTGGCTAGCCGGAGCATCCCCAACACAGGGTTTTTTACAAATTTATGGGATTAATCAAAATAGTCCATTTGCGTTTATTTTTACCGATGGATTAGGAAGCTTGTATCAGCTAGTTGATTTTGCATATATGGGTATGCTTTTATTTGCAGGAATAGGGTTGATGACTGGTATTTTTGTACGACTCTCCAGTATTTCTACAATTATATTCCTTGCTTCTGTGTATTTAGCTGAATGGATAATTAATCCTGCAACAGGAACAATGGTATTTAATCCACTCATTGACGAACACATAATATACATTCTTATTTTGGGTTTATTCTTAGTTGTTCCAGTTGGAAATTATCTAGGTTTAGGGAAAAAATGGTCCGAATTATCTTTTGTAAAGAAATTCCCAATTTTAAAGTAAATCCTTTAGTTTTGCTTTACTAATATATAAGAGGAGGATAATAACCTCCTAATTTCTTTTATTTTTAATTTTCATTTTTTCTAATCCATTTATCATAACTCATCTATTTACAAATGGTTCAAAAACCAATATTAATCAATTATCATCTGAAACTTTAAAATTATCACTTCTTTTGAAATTAAGTATAGAATTAAAGTTATAATAATAAATTACTTTTACCTTGAAGTAATTTATCAAAATTATAAGAAACTCCAAATTTCAATAATTTTTTCCTTTAATTTGGTAAGAGAAGACTCAAGATGAAATAATAGTGATATTCATAAAAGTTTTAGCCTTTGATCAAATGGTTCGTTTAAGGGATTATCATGATTCACATTCAAAATCATGAGAAGAGAGTCATTGTTATAGGAGCTGGATTAGGAGGATTAGCAGCAGCTATTAGAATGCAAGCACTTGGATATAAAGTTTCAATTCTTGAGAAAACTGATCGTCTTGGTGGAAAAGCATCAGTCTTTAAAAAGGGTAATTATATTTTTGATGGAGGGCCAACGGCAGTAACCGCTCCCTATCTTATTGAAGAATTATTCAGCCTAAATAATGAAAAAATGTCTAATTTCTTAGAATTAAAACCAGTTAAACCTTATTTTCGAATTTATTTTAATGATGGATCCCATTTTGATTATTCAACAATAGAAGAAAACATACAACAGATCAAAGCAATTGATTCTAATGATGCAGAAGGTTATAAAAAGATGATTAAATCTATTGAGCCTATTTTTCAAAAGGGATTCATGGAGCTTTCAGATAAATCCTTTGAATCATTTTGGTCTATGCTAAAAATTGCTCCTGCGTTACTCAAGCTAGGTGCGTATAAATCTGTCTACTCTTATGTTTCTAAATATATAAAAAGCGATAAATTACGAATGGTTTTTAGTTACCATCCATTATTGATAGGGGGGAATCCATTTAAAATAACAGCTATTTATATGTTGATTCAAGCTGTTGAGAAAGAATGGGGTGTTTGGTTTGTAAGAGGAGGTACAGGAAAATTGGTAGAGGAGCTCGCTGCACTTTTTATTCGTATGGGAGGAAATATTCAGTTAAATTCTGAGGTAAAAGAGGTATTATTTTCGACCAAAAAAAAAGTTTCAGGAGTTATTCTTCAAAACGGTAAAATATTAAACAGCAATATTGTTATATCAAATGCCCCTGTTGCTACAACTTATTTAAAGTTAATTCCTAAAGCTAAGAAGACTAGAATCCGAGAATTTAAGTACCGTCATTCTATATATAGTATGAGTGTATTTATGATCTATTTTGGGACAAATAGACTTTATCCTGATTTACATCTTCATAATATTATTCTTGGTAAGCGATATAAAGGATTAATAGATGAAATTTTCAATAAAAAGCAATTAAACCAGCAAGGTGATTTTTCGGCATATTTATATGTCCCATCTCGTATTGATCGATCTCTGGCACCCCCTGAAGGGGAAACTTTTTATATTCTTGTACCTGTTCCTAATCAAGATTCAAATATCAATTGGGAGGAGGAAAAAATACCTTTTAGAAATCTTATCATGGGCTTTTTAGAGAAAAATTTCCTTCCTAATCTATCTAAACATTTAGCTACTGAAAAAATTTTAACACCCAAAGACTTTGAGGAACGATATCTTGACTATAAGGGAGCTGTTTTTTCTTTAGCTCCTACATTTACGCAATCTGCTTTTTTTCGACCACATAATAGATTTGAAGATTTTACAGGTCTATATATTGTAGGTGCAGGGACCCACCCTGGAGGGGGAATACCTGGAGTATTTAGTAGTGCAAAATTAACCACTGATATAATATCTAATTTAAAAAAATAAGAATATAACGTGTGTGAAGAATATGAATGGGAAAAAAGATCTTAAAAATGTAATAGTCACTTTAAGAAAATATGGAAACAAAATAATGGAAAATTTATCATCAGAGGATTTATTTTGGGTTCCTGAAGGGACAAATGCCCGAACTATCTATAGTTATTTTAGACATATAATAAATGCTGAAATCTATTGGCTTAAAATGTTAGATGATGAATCTTTTCAATATCTTGAAAAAACGATGTCCATTATCGATATGATACACATTTATAATCAATTAGGTCAATATTTAATAGATTCACTTGATAATTGCTCTGATTCAGAGCTATTAATAAAAACACCAAAATTTGAGCAAAATAAAATTGCTGAAAAAGGGACATTGGCTTGGTTGATTGAACGGACTTCTTTACATGCGATACATCATTTTGCTCAAATTTCTTATATCCGATATGCGAGGAATAATCCCCCAGCTAGTGAACCTCTTCCTTCAGTACCTGAAAAATATGTATCATGGGGAGATACAATGGACACACTTATATTTTCTTTTTTACATAATGAAAGAATTTGAGTAATTATTTAAAACATCCTAATTGACGAGCGATAACTAGCCTTTGTATTTCTGAAGTACCTTCGCCAATCTCTAGTAAACGTTGGTCTCGGTAGAATCGTTCGATTGGATATTCTTTCATTAAACCATAACCACCATGAATTTGTACAGCTTGATTTACTACACGATTAGATACTTCAGAACAATATAATTTAGCCATCGCAGCAAATTTGTTGTACTCTGAACGTCCTTGATCAAATAACCAGGTGGCTTTATATAAAAGATTTCTAGCTGCCTCAATTTCTACAGCCATATCTGCAAGTTTAAAGGCATTAATTTGGAAATGAGAAATAGGTTTCCCAAAAGCTTTTCGTTGCTTTGCATATTCTAAAGCCAATTCAAATGCACCTTGTGCGCACCCTAAACCCATTGCTCCAATTGATAATCGTCCTTTATCCAAAGTATCAAGCATTTGATGGAATCCTTCACCTATTTTACCTAGTATATTGGTCTCTGGAACATGACAATTAGTAAAATATAATTCAGAGGTAATACTTGCTCTCCACATTAATTTTCTATGCATTGTCCTTGCTTCAAAACCTTCAGTTCCTTGTTCTACCAGAAAACAAGTATATATTTTTCTCCCTTCAGGTGTTGTTCCAGTAATAGTTTGAATAGTAGAACCGAGGTTTATTTTTTCAGATGCATTCGTGATAAAAATTTTCGATCCATTTATTATCCATTCATTTCCCTCTTTCACTGCTTTTGTTTTAGTTCCTCCAGCATCTGATCCAGCTTCAGGTTCTGTCAATCCAAATCCCCATAGTTTTTCACCAGTGGTCAGTTGTGGCAAATATGTATCCTTTTGATCCTTAGTTCCGAAATAATAAATTGGACCGATTCCTAAAGAATTATGTGCAGCCACGGTAGCAGCTTGTGAACCATCTATTCGGGCTAGTTCTTCTACAGCAATAATATATGATAAATAACTTAATCCACTTCCTCCATATTCCTCTGGAAGGAATATCCCCATTAAACCTAAATCTCCCATCTTTTTTGTAAGATCATAAGAGAATCTTTCTTGTTCATCTAGGTCTCCAGCTATAGGAGCAATTTCTTTTTGGGCAAATTCACGAACTGTTTCGCGTATCATTAGTGCTTCTTCTGGCAAATCAAAACTAATTGTCATTTAGGACACCTTTTTTTTAAAAAATTATTTTTATCATTAGAGAATTCTTAGAAACAAGATTTTTAGAACTTTTTTTGCATATAGATCTTGTATTTATTATCAAATTATCTTAATTAAATTACTGTATTTGTGAATTTATTGTATTAATCTAAGTTTAAAAATATGGGAGAAGATAGAATTTAAAGAAAAAATCCTATATCTTAATCTTTTGTATTATATTTGAGTATTTAAATTCTAAATAGAGGTATTTTCAATAAAGTTTGATAAATTATATTGAAATATTGCTTTTATTTCTCTTTTGCTTCTACTCTTCATAGTTTTTTTATAATAATGATAATATTTGTTAACAAGATTTATAAAGAAATTTAAAAAACAAGATAGATTAGAATTTTTATTTTCGAAATTAATTGCGAGAGAGAATTTTACAAAAAGATATGATTTTTAATTAATTGTGGGAATTCTAGAAAAGAAAGTAATAAACCGACATTTTTGTTAAATTTTAGCTAAATATTAAAATATCTGATCTTTTGTTTCTAAACTAAAGAGGCCAAGACATGGGAACTAAAAAGCTATTGATTATTTCAACAGGAGTTGAAATAAACCCCTTGTTAAAAAATTTCCTGATTTCTGGCCTTGAGTTTTCGATCCTTTTGAATACAACCGCAGATTTTACTTTATCCGAAAATGGGAATACCAGTAAGGATAAAAATAAAATTACTGAATTTTGGTATCATCTTGAGTTAGTAGAGCTTGCCAATGCATTAGTACCAGATGATTTGACCAAGAGCTCTCTTACTAAAGTATTTTCACAACCAATTGCTCAAACTAAATTACCACTGACAGATACAGAAAGATTCTTAGTTCAATGGATTTCAGAACGACATAAGGTAAACCAAGACTTTACTGAATTCTTTCAGGCATTAACTGATTATGCCTCAAAGCATATTACAGTGTATAATCTAGAATTTCCCGTAAAAGAATTTATTCAAATACGAACTGAAAGAGAATTAATCCCTCTTCGTTATTTTCAAATTACAGGACATATTAGTAGAGAATCTGAAACTAAAACTGATCTCGAAGAGTTACAACGATTATTACAAGAGACTCAAGAGAGTAAAGGGAAGAAAAAGACGAAACCATTAATTGAAGTTATTGGACTAGATTCCAATAGAGAGATTATTAATGACCGAATTAGAAAGATAATTGAAGAATCAGATGCGATATTAATTCTTCCTGGAGATCCTTGCAGCCTTGCAATCCTACTATTACATAAATCCTTTACTAAAGTATTAAAAGAATCCAAATCTCCTTCTACTTTACTCATTCCTTCTAAATTTTCCTTTAGAGAACAATTTATTCTACAATTATTAGGTGTAAAACCTTCAATGCAAGGGTTAGCAGAATTAGGAGCAGGTGTTGTCGATCACCTAATTGTTGGCCCAGAAGATTCCAGTGAAGTTACAGCACTTCGATCTAAAGGTTTTAATGTAATTATGGAGGATTTGACTAAATCAGAGGGAATAAAAGTCATTGAAGCAGTCCTCAAAGGTATGGGCATTTCAAAAAGTGAACTTTCAGTTGAAGGCGAGGAACCAAAGAAGAAAGATACAAATTTGGAAGATTTAGTTACTCGATTAACTTATACACCTGAGGAAATCGTCACAGAAAGCGAACAAAAACCACCCAACGAGTCGGAAGTGACAGAGGAGAAACTTCCATCAATAAAAGAAATACTAACTCCGACCGAAAAACCTGATCCTATCAAACTCGAAGATACAGAGAAAAGAAATTTTGATTTCCCAGATCCCTCCCTACAACTTACCCAAGAAATGATTGAATCTTTGATGGAGGAGCTCACTTCAGAAACTCCCTCTCCTGAACAATCATCTATTGTTATTGATCCTGATATGCTTGAATCATCTTCAAGTACAGCTCCTGAAAAAGAAAAACAAGAAGTTATAGCAGATTTTGAAAGTCAAGAGGCTTTTGCAGAAGCTATTCAGAAATTCTTGAACACACCTCAAGAGACAGAGACGAATATCTTAAATGGAATAATAGAAGCTATCTCTAAGAATAGTGATATGGCTACACATGCAGCTAAAAAGATAACAGCAGAATTAGATAAACATTCAGCTCAATTAATTCCTAGTTTCGTGGAATTCATAAAAGTTAGACCATTAGTCTTTTTAAAAGCTTTATCTGATTGGTTCTTAGTAGATCTTTCTTCTCCTGATTTTGTTGGATATACTCAGAAGGTAGTAATCATCAACCAAATATCTAAACAAGATTTACAATTCATTGAGGAGTTTATTGAACAATTAGTCAATTTTCATATCAAAAAGTCGCTTACACCGATTGAACGAGAACATGTTCGTTCATTAATAGGGATGATAGCCTCTAGAGATGTTACCTTACAAAGACAAGCGATTCGATCATATTTATCCTTTTATGGAGATGAAACTCTTAAATCCGATGAAATTTGGTTAGGATTGTTAAAATTTGATGCTGGTCTTGTTGCTCTGGAAGTTATAGAGCATAAAAGTAAGATTGGTGTTAAATTAGTACAAGATGCCCTAACTCGAAATATCGGGTCTTTTGCTAACATTCTTTACGATATTTATCATGCATATCAAAAAGGTGATCTCCAGCGGGTTTTAAGTGTAGCAGGATCATTATCAGACGGTTTATTACGAAGAAAAAGTCGTGCGGAGTTGGCTGAAAAAATTCGTAAATTGGGAAGTGTTCCAATTGAAACGTTAGCCAGAAGTGTTGAGCTAGATCCAACTGAATTGGAATCTCTTGTTCTAGAAATGATAAATGAGAATGAAATTAATGCGAAAATTGATGTAATTGAAGGCCGATTATGTATTGTACAGTTAAATAACAATAAAGGGGAGAAAGATGAAGGAGAGAATTAATACTTCTATCGTATAATATTAGCAAGAATCAGAATTAATAATAATAAAACAGTTACTATAATAATCCAAATTGCAATAAAACGTCGAACCTTATCTGATTGTCTTTTAGAAATTCCAGTACTTTTCACTCCAAAAATCCAAAAAACCAATGTACAAGATAAATTAATTACAAAAATATTCAATAGAAGTAACCCTAAAGCTTGGATAGCTAGTGTTATTTCCCCTAAAGAACTTAAAATACCTATAGTAGCAGCAGGAGGGCATAAAGAAGCTGCGATTGCTACACCTACAATTGAAACGTCAAGACCCCGAGCTACAACTATACCTGCTGCAAATCCACCAAGAATTGCAAGGGATACTGAAGCTAGGTCTAATCTAGTTCTGTTTAAAAGTTCTGTCGTCAGGTCAATTGGTGGTAAAATATTAATGCTTGATAAATAACTGAAAAAACCTCCAATAAAAGCAGCTGTTATTACTACTGTGATAATCCCCGTAAATTCTGCAAAAACCCCACGCGTGATGAATGATCTTGTTTCTAGTGTTAATAAGCCAAGTGAAGTTAACAGAATTGGTCCTAAAAGAGGAGCAACTATCATTGATGCAATAATTACAACAGCATCATTATTGAGCAATCCTAGGGCTGCTAAAGCTGACGCAAGAAAGCTAAGAAGAAGATAATCATAAGCAAAACCCGAAATATCTCCAAGATTAGCAAGAATTTCTTGTCTATTTACACCAGCACTTGAGGGTATAGTATTTTTAGAACCTCGACTGGAGATAAGAAGAGAAACTGGACGAACAAGAATCGTACCATAGGCTGTACCAATTCCTCTTGCTTTTAATTCTTCGATAAAAATGTTAGTTTCATAATTGCTAACTGTAAGTTCGTAACGGATGGAAGGTCCAAAGTCATATGATATGGCGTTAACCGAATATTCTTTAATTAATTCATCAAGAAGTGTCTTACGATCCGAAGGTAAAGTTATTTGAATTTCTTTCAAGTTAATACCTCAGGGTTCCTAGCGTTATATTTCTCGGAACTAATAAAAAATAGAACCATCATTTAACTATGATGTCTTGGGGGATTAAAATAAAAAAATTATAAAAAACTAATTACTTTCTTTTAATCAAGATAAAAATTTAAAAAAAGAGGAGGAAAAGGAAATTTTTGAAAACAATTAAGCAAGATGATCGTAAATCTTTTCTTCCTTCTCCAGGATTTCTAAATCATCGATACCGTCAAATTTATTGAGTTCTTTAATAAAGAATTCCAAATCTTGCTTACTTTTACTCATAACTTCAAGCATAAAAGTACTATCACCATTGGAACGATATAAGGAAAGTAATTTGCAGTTAGCGCCTTGGCATATATATGGAAGCTGATCTAATTGACTATAGGCTTCATAAGATGATTCCATAGAGAAACGAATAACAGCTTGTTTTTCAAATCCAAGATTTTCAGGATCAGTAACAACGCGGAATCCTTGAATAACACCTTTTTCTTTGAGTCTTCGAACTCTATTGCGGACGGTCCCTTCAGTACGATTAATTTTCTTCGCGATGGTAGTAAATTTAGTTCTTCCATCCCTGCTTAAAATTTCTAAGATTTCCTGATCAATTTTATCGTCTATCATTTTAATTCCCATTTATTTAATTAACTATTGTTAAGTAACAATTGTTAATTTCTAGTTTATATATTTTGCTATTATCGCAAAAATTCTAAATTCGGAATAAGACGAATCTCGAAATGAACATAACCTATAACTAAATTTTCAATGATTTTAAATTTGGATTTACGATTTAATGAATTTAATTTGATTAAACTAATTAAGGACATTAAAAATGTCTTCCATAAAATTTAATTTACAGGAACTGAAAATAACAGTAATAACAGGAGCAGGAATTTCCCAACCATCAGGGATTCCTACATTCCGCGGATCAAACGGATTATGGCGAAATTATAACCCTCAAGAGTTAGCAACTCCCTCAGCTTTTGACAAAAATCCCTTTCTTGTGTGGGAATGGTATTATTGGCGCATTAATCTAATTCAAAAAGCACAACCTAATCCTGCCCATACTATATTAGCTCAATTAGAATCCCAAGGATGTAATATCGTAATTTTAACTCAAAATGTCGATGATTTACACGAGAGGGCAGGATCAAGATGTGTTATACATTTGCACGGAGAAATTATGAAAACACGGTGTGTAGAATGTGGGGAAAAAAATATAGTCCTTTTAAACATTGTAAATTCCTTACCCAAATGTCCTTTATGTGATGGATTACTTCGACCTGCTGTTGTTTGGTTTGGTGAGAGTTTAGACTCTACTACGATTAATACTAGTTTTGAAAGGCTTGCTAACACGGATTTATTGATAGTGGCTGGAACTTCCTCATTAGTTTATCCTGTCGCTGATTTTCCATTTCATGCTAAACGTTTGAATCCTAATATTGTCATCTTAGAATTTAATATGAACAAAACTCCAATTTCTCCATTGACTAATAATACCATTTTAGGACCAGTTGAGGAGACATTAGTGAATTACTTTAAACACTACGAAGGTTTTTAGGGAACACTCGTCTGGATCAATCAGAACTTCAGGATTGAAGGGACTTGCAGTTACCGTTTGATCAATATTAACTATAACTGTATCATCTTTAGTAATATAGGTATCAAATGACTACATAATTAACTTCAATTTATTAATTGGAGGTAATAATGTAGTATTTAGAGAATAAGAATTATCATTTAATCCAGAAAATAGACGAACTCCTTTGTTTGGTTTATCTCATAATAAAGACTATATGCTATAAATTCATAATAATCTGATTAAACCTTACTTAAATAGATTTTAACAGTCCTGGAAAGATTAAAGTCATTCTCAGGGTATAACCAGCTTACGTATGGTTTATAGCATCCTTGTATGGAAGCAAAGGTAATTATGGAATTAGGTAGAAAAATCAAAAATACAATAAGAATTAGAAAGATAGGTAAAAATTAAGGTTTCATTATTTTAGTTTTTCCTAAATTAATAATAAGTCAACCTTTCAGTTTATCACAATAATATATAGATTGTAATAATAACCTGGTATTTTAATAAAACATTAAATATTGGTTACAAGTTGTTCATCACGAGAGAGGGTAATAAGAGGACCAAAAATCTGTTCTGCTTCGACATAAGCATCCTTAAAAGCGTCAAGATTCCCTTTCCATTCAATTAATTCCGTTTCATATTTCTCGTGGAATTTTAGAAGGAATTTTCTTAATAATACCTGGAGTTCATGGTCATTCTTATTTGAAAAAATCGCTGCTGTGATATTAGTTTTTCTCTTACTTTCATCCGTAAGAATAAAATGAGAACCATGATTTACTAAATTTAATCTTCCCTCTTCCTCCCCAGTAGCTTCAACCATAAAGGTACCTACAGCTGATAATGCCCCAGAAATAAGTGGGAGGTCTACACGAAGTTCTTTTTTATGTCCAAATTGATAATGGAAGATTGGAACTCCTGCTTCATTGATAACCAATAATAAGAAGAATTCAAGGGGAGGGTAGGAATCACTAGTCCAGAACAAAGGGAATAAAGTTAATACAGCTAAGCCTATATAGAAGAAGACCATATAATTTAAGATAGAGGAAATTATGTCAAGAAAAAGAAAATAACTAATAAGAAAGCCCGCAGCGAGTCCTGCACCTAAAGTTAAACCATTAATTCCTAAATATCTACCAATAGAATCCTTTGAAGCTAAATCAATCCATAGGGAACTATCAAGTGTAGGATGTAGAAAGGCAAATGCTATTCCAATTAACAATGAAGCAAGAGTAAAAGTAGTAAAATTTAGTTCAATAAATCCAACCAGTAATGAAGCTCCTAATATTCCATATACAGCCAATATTGTTAGCGTTTTTCTTCCCCAACGATCAGCTAAGGCTCCTGCAGGAAGAATAGATATTATAGTTCCGAGAATTACAATAATCCAAAAAGTAGCATGACTTTCCATCGTAATATCCATAAATATAGTGAATCCTGCTTGTGCTAGGGATCCTATGGTTAATCCAAGCATTAAATAGATTGAAATATGAGCAAGAGAATATGCTTGAACGGAATATCGTTTAAAAATTTGAATATCCTTTGTTGGCCATTTATCATTTTGCCAAAACTTCATTCTAGTAATAGGAAAAAAGAGAAAAAGGGAGATAAGAATACCAAAAATACTAATAATAGGAAATGCAAGAAAAAATCTTAATTCTGTTATCTCTGAGACAAAAATTAATAGAAATGTAAAGATTGCAAATAATAGGTTGCTAAGAGCATATACCCTCCCGCGACAATTCCACTGTGTTAATACACTAAATAGCACAAAAGCAGAGGTAATTTCAATTCCTAGGAATAATCCCATTGATCCTACAGCAAATAGAATTAAAATTCCATTCTTAATTCCCATCGAAACAGTATCGGCCAGTAACATTATTGAAGACCCTAATAATCCACTGAGTATCAATTTTCCTAAATTTTCTGGTCTTCTATCAATATAATTCCCTGTTAATCCTATACCCAATGCTGTTGGTACTGCAACTACACTTAATACTATTAATTCACTTAATATGGAATTATCTGAACTAAAAATTTGGAATTCCTTTACATACCAAAGCATATCAAATGAATAAATTAAGAAGAAAAATGTTGCTAAGATCCAGAAGTAGGAAGAAGGTAAGATGGCTATTAGAAGAGGTTTCCAGTAGGATTTACTCAAATCATTTTCTTTACTCATGGTTTTAATAAGAGGCCTTTTTACAATAAAAAACTTTAGTTCTTTTATTAAACGAAAACATAAAAAAAAAATCACTAATTGAGATTAGAACTCAAGTAAAACCGCCTTGGAACAGTCAAAGTTTTGGCCAAAAATCCTATCGATTGTTTCCCGAAGATCAGGATTTGTTCTAGCACCAAGAGCTCCTAAGAATTGCTTGTTTCGCATATGAATCGACCGACGTTGTAATTCCTCCTTTGATGAAGCTCTTATTTGTAGATCTGCAATTTTGTCTCGATATGAGGCAGCTAATGTTCCTACCAATCGTAAATTCCCCTGATCAACACATAAGAGGAATTTTTCATCGTGCTCATTCATCCAGAAAACCTCATCTATCACTAGATTCCCCTGAATATTGAAAAGGAACTGAGATAACTTATTTAGTTTAGATAATATTCCTTCATAAAATTGGTATACTTCTGAAAGGTTTTGATTTACCTTTTTAATCATGATTTGAGTTTTCTTTGTTTCTAACTCTGACTCTAAAACTCCAATAATCGAATAATTTGCTTCTCGAATTGTATCAAATTCTTCAAATAAAGCAAAATCACCTACTGCCTCAACAGTTAATGATTTTGCCAAAAATTCACTACCGAGGACAAATGCAGGTATATCTTTCCATTTTTTCTTCTGAATAGGTTTTATACTAGATTCTAGTGCTGGACCTTCTTCAACGGATTTTTTCTTAAATAGATTTTTAATTCGATTAAGCAATCCGCCTTTGCCAGCTTTTGGTGTTATTTCTGGTTTCACTAGAGGACCTGATGAAATTGGTTCTATATTTTTTGTCTCTTGAGCAGTATCCATTATAACAGGTTTCCACCCTTCTCCTTCTAGTCCTCTTAAATGAAGAATTCTTTTCACACAATTGAGATTTATTTCATCTGCTGGTGTGGCTAGAACAAGAATGGGATGAGATATAATATTAGGATCTCGTACAATAAATATATGATCTAAATCCTCTGCGTCTTGAATTTGACATCGAAGGGAAATAAGAGATTTATTATCAAATAATTTATTTAATTGAGAATCCATTGATTGAATTTCTACTTTTAAACTTGTAAAGTTACTTGGTGGATCAACATTCCAAAGGGATATAAAATTTCCTTTCTCTGCCGCGTCTAACATTAAAATTGATTGAGATTTTTCTAAATTTGGTATTACTGCATTTGGATTTGTATCTACACTTTGTTTTTGTGCATAATCGAGTAAGAGCTTCCAGAGAACTGGTATTAATTCTTTTATATTAGATACTGGTGGAGATGATCTATATTTTTGAATCTGCTTATCTGGGAAATCACGTAACAGAGCAGCTGCAAGGATTCCTAATTGTAGCATGCAAGATGACTCTTGTTTTAACATTTGAGTAGAAATCTTCAAATATGGTAAAAAATAAGTATCTTTGATACGAAGTAAGCTAGATTTTCGATCCAATCCTCTTCCACCCATAAAAAGATCTTGTCGCTTTATCAGAGTGACAATTTTATATGCAAGGTAAAAAATTCGCATTAAATTATCAGCTGTTGAATTTAGTTCAGTACCTACTTTGAAAGATTGTATAACTGATTGGTAACGATCTTCATCTGAATTTCCTGGTGGTAATTCTGAAGTTGTGACAATAAAATCAGCTATGAATAAAGCACGAATAGCTGCATCTTCATCCGTTAAATTATTTTTTTTAGCAAGGTTCAAAAGATCGGGAAGAGTCTTATATCTATTTAACCTTGTCTGTAAATCATATTCTGTGTTTAATTTATCTGTTATTTCCCGGATCATTTCTAAATTTGGAATTTCCACAATAACACCTCAAAAGCTAATAAGTGAGTAAATCTTATTCCTAGAGCGTTACAATTCCGTCTACTTCAAAATTCTTTCTATTCAATTCTCCGATTAGGTCGAAAACATACATATTTTTAAAGGGGACTCTTTCACAGAAAAAAACAAGTGGATTAATTATGAGTAGAAGAGTATATGTGAAAGGAAAAAGAACTTATGCAAAAGGTCAGGAACCAGATCTATCTGATTCAAATAGATATCAAAATATTATTTCATTAATGTCTATTCGTGTTGAGAATGTTCATGAGAAAAATCCAATGGATCGTACAGGTGAATTTTATTTTGAAGTAGGAGGTAAAGGATTACTAAAGCATGATTACCGTATTCCTTTTGAAGGATCGCTCAAAATAAAAGAAAATATGACCTATACAACAAACCAAGACTTTACACTCTGGATTTCATTTTCAGAATCTAATGAATTAGGGAAAACTCTCTCAATACCAATAAAGTTGAGGGAAGCAGATCCTACAAAAGATGATGTCCTAATTAAAACTGAAGTCCCAATTGTTTTTGGTTCAGGCACAAAATATGAAGTTCTAAAAGCACCTGGAGTAACAATAAAACTTAAGATTTCATCCCATAAGACGAGGTATTAAAAGGAGAGTCGCTATAAAAAA
The DNA here is from genome assembly GCA_016839515.1 of Candidatus Hodarchaeum mangrovi. Taxonomy (GTDB): domain Archaea; phylum Asgardarchaeota; class Heimdallarchaeia; order Hodarchaeales; family Hodarchaeaceae; genus Hodarchaeum; species Hodarchaeum mangrovi. The sequence goes on along the minus strand of JAEOUE010000275.1, from coordinate 12,857 downwards.
TAATTGGTGGATTATATTATGAGTGAGAAGAAGAAAACTAGGAGCATCTTTGATAAAATCAAGGAATCTGGAAAGGAATTTGTAGATGGTGTTAAAGAAGAAATAGATATGGGAACAATTTCCACTAAAGAAAAAGCTCGAGAATATACTGCACGAAAATCAAGTGATTTTCGTGAAACTGTTCTGCAACGTTCAAGGGATACCAGTTCACCAGAAGAATTATACTTTTCTGCTTGGAATTGGTTCTGTTTAATGATTTTCGGAGTATTTTTTAGCTTAATAATCTTTATTTTCAGCTTAGGAAATCCTAAATTTCTTCTTGTTGGTTTATTAGCATTAATTGCAATTCCCTTTATTGTGATATGGTGTCTGACTCATATGGTTCCAACCATAAAGATATTCGGTTTTACTGTTTTTGATAGAGATCAATTATCAGTGCGAAGACAACTCAGTATAGGAAAAGAAATAGCTCGTTTTTTTTCGAGAGAATTTCTTCAGGAATCACCAATGATAGCTTTTTTTATCTTTCTATTTATTCTTATTTTTATATTAGCGTTAATGTCAGCAATAGTGACACCCTGAATCTTATATTATTATTATTGATCCGTGATACTCCAATGGAGTAAATTAATACACTTAAATCAAGATTGAACGTCAATTTTGTAGTTATAGGTTCTAAATCTTTCAGATCCAATCTATGAATGAATCAGTTTTCACAATAAAATTAATACTGAGTTTAATCTACTTCTTTTCAATTAGAATATCATTAGTAGAGATGATCTAATGGCTGTTGGTAAGCGTTTACAAAGGAAAGATGCAAGAATAAAAGTAGTTGGAAAAGCTCCTTATGTTTACGATCTAAAATTTGCTGATGAACAGTTTCTAGATATTATACGAAGTCCATATGCTCATGCGAGAATAAAAAAGATTAATATTGAGAAAGAGAAACTAAAAACACTAGGAGTCGTCGTGGGAACAGCAGCAGATATACCTGGTAAAAATATATTGCATGTTATTCTTGATGATTGGCCATTATTAGCTGAAAAAACCGTAAATCATGTAGGAGAGCCAGTAGTAATCTTGGTTTCTTCTTCTCAAGAAAAGAATGAAGAAGCTAGGAAATTCGTGCATATAGAATACGAAAAGCTTCCTGCGGTCTTTGATCCAGTAAAAGCAAAAGGTCATCCAACAATTCATATTTTTGGAACACATAATGTCTGGTCTTATTGGCAGCAGAAAAATGGTAATATAAAAAAGGGATTCGAAGAATCAGATATAATTATTGAAAATGAATATCGTCTTCCAGCTCAGGAACATGCATACATTGAAACACAAGGCTGTATTGCTATTCCTCAAGGACACGATTTTATTACTGTCTATGGATCCATGCAATGTCCATTTTACGTGCAACGGTGTGTCGCAGAAATCTTAGGAATGGATTGGAGTAAAGTTAATATCATTCAAACTACAACTGGTGGAGCATTTGGTGGGAAGGAAGATGTTCCAAATCAGATAGGTAGTTTAGCAGCATTTGGGGCATGGTTAGTCAAAAAACCCGTTAAATTCCTTTTAAACAGAGAGGAAGATATAGAAACTACTTCTAAACGCCATCCCGCTGTAGTTAGATATAAAACTGGGTTAACCAAAGATGGAATGTTAAAAGCAGTTAAGGTGGAAGTTTTTCTAAATACAGGAGCTTATTCAACTCTTGCACCAGCTGTTCTTTACCGAGCTGCAATGCATGCAGTAGGACCTTATCGATGCGAAAATGTAGATGTTCAGGCTTACGCTGTTACAACTAATTTAGTTCCTTTTGGAGCCTTTCGAGGGTTTGGTTCACCCCAAGTTATATTTCCAGCAGAAGAACAGATGGATCGTGCAGCAGAGGCTTTGGGTTTAGATCCAAGTGATTTTCGGGAAAAGCACATCCTACATGTAGGAGATACAACTACCTTTGGTCAAATATTGACTCAATCTGTAGGATTAGAAAAGACACTAAAGAAAGCAAGAGAACTAAGTGATTGGTATAATAAGCGAAAGCCTACTCCAACGATAAAGCAAATCCTAGAAGATCAAAAAAATGGAAAATATCTACAAAAAGGAATAGGTATTTCAACAATCTTTTATGGCTGTTTTCTAGGGGCAGCTGGGAGGATAATGTCACGAAGTGGTGCCTACGTACAAATTGAACCTGATGCAAGTGTACGATTCGCAGTAGGAACAACTGAGATGGGTCAGGGGATGATAACAGTACTTTCTCAAATTGTAGCTGATGAATTGGGAGTAGATTATGACAAAATATATATGACTCCCGTTGAGACAAGTCGAGTTCCTGATTCAGGACCAACAGTAGCAAGCAGAGCTACCATTATGTCTGGAAGAGCTTTACAAGATGCCTGTAAACAATTACGAACCTTAATTTATCAAAAGATTGCTGGAAAATTTGAAATAGATATTCAAGATCTTGAAATCAAAGACCAAAATATCTACCAAAAATCATCCCAAGAGGCTGTTATTTCAGTTTCAGAAGCAATTAAATTTATTTATCAGGAGAGAGGCCGAGTTGCAGCTTCAGGATGGGATGTCGCTCCCTACACATATTTTGATAATGAAAAAGGTCAAGGTGATGCATATTCAGCTTATGCTTTCTGTACAAACATCGCTGAGGTTGAAGTTGATACTGAAACTGGTATTGTCAAGGTTTTAGATATTTGGGCTGCTCATGATGTAGGTAGAGCAATTAATCCACAAACTCTTGAAGGACAAATCGAAGGTGGAGCTTTACAAGGTTTAGGTTATGGGAGATATGAGCAAATTATTTTTACCCCTGAAGGGAGTATTCTTTCAAATAATCTTGGTACTTACTTAATTCCGACAACGAAAGATACTCCTAGAATTCATTCAATAATAATAGAAGAACCTTGGTTAGAAGGACCGTATGGAGCGAAAGGAATAGGAGAACAACCTATAATGGGTATTGCTCCAGCTGTTACAAATGCAATAGCAAACGCAGTTGGGATCCGGTTAAATGAAATTCCTGCAACACCTGAAAGAGTTTGGGCTGCTTTACAAAAGAAAATTCAGGAGGATGTCTAGTGAAAATCGAGATAATAGTTAATGGCATCAAATATTCGAAAGATGTTCCACCTAATCAAAGATTATTAGATTTTTTAAGGGAAGATCTGGGACTAAGAGGTACGAAATATGGATGTGATCAAGGGGAGTGTGGTGCCTGTAGCGTAATACTAAACGGAGAAATAGTGACATCCTGTATTATTCTAATGGCTCAATTACCACCTCAAAGTGATGTGTTAACAATTGAAGGAGAGGATCAAGTTCTTCAGTTACTTCAGACTACATTCGCTGAACAGGGTGCTGCTCAATGTGGTGCATGTACTCCAGGTATGATTATGGCAGCAACTGCCTTGCTAATAAAAAATCCTAAAGCTGATCAAGATGAAGTTGAAGAAGGATTATGTGGTGTATTATGTAGATGCACAGGATACATAAAGATATATGAGGCTGTAAGAGCTGCTCAACGGAGGTTAGTCAGTAAATGAAAGGTTTTATTCAAACTATAACAAAATACATTGAATCAGGAAAATCTATTGGTCTTGTTACGGTAGTTGATGTAAAAGGATCAGCTCCTCAAAGAGTAGGAGCCAAAATGATTGTTTCAGCTGATGGGAAATTGGTATGGGGTACGATAGGGGGAGGAACTATTGAAGCTTTAGCTTTGGAACAGGCAAAAAACCAAATGAAAGAGAAAAAACCACTTTTAAAGACCTTTGAGTTAGTAGAAACTGGAGAAGAAGCAACAGGGATGCTTTGTGGAGGAGAAATGCAATTATTTTTTGAAGTTTTTGGAGCAACAACAAATATCTATATTTTTGGTGCAGGTCATATAACCCAGCAATTAATTCCACTTCTCAATAATCTAGGATTTTCGATCGTAATCATTGATGATCGTGAAGATTATATTGCTGAAAATATCGGTAAAAAATATTCAGTTCGGACTTTTTCTGGTAATATTCCTGAAGTGATTGACAGTTTAACTTTCGAAGAAGGTTGTTATATTATTATTCAAACCTATTCACATGATTTAGATGAAAAAATCCTTGATTATCTATTAACAAAAAAGAAAGATGAGATTAACAAAACTAAATATATTGGAATGATCGGGAGTAAACGGAAAATTAAGGAAATCTTTTCTCGTTTAGAAGCTAGAGGAGTTCAAAAACAGAGACTAGATGAAATTCATGCCCCAATCGGTCTATCTATTGTTAGTCAAACCCCTGAAGAAATTGCTATATCAATTGCAGCAGAATTAATACTAGTCCGAAATAAGGAGGATTAAAAGTGTATAATCTCGACATTGAAACTCCTAAAAGTTTAATGGAGGCATTAACTCTAAAAAATAAGTTTAAAGATGGAATTCAGCCATTAGCTGGGGGTACGGATGTTTTAGTATTGGTAAGAAATAAGCTTGGAAAATGGGGTGCTTCACCAAGATTATTAAATCTTACACAAATTCAAGAATTAAAGTTTATTACCGAAAATGATGGATTCATCGAGATTGGACCTTTAACCACTCATACCCAAATTTTAGAAAGTCTAATCATAAAGCAATATTTTCCAGCATTCGTTAAAGCTGTAGCTTATGTTGGTTCACCTCAGATAAGAAATCTAGGGACAATAATTGGCAATATTTGTAGAGCTTCACCTGCTGCTGATAGTTTACCTGTTCTTTATGCTCGAGATGCTCAAATTCAGATTCAAACCATTAACAACAAGAAAATTATTCCTATCGAAGAATTCATTACTGGACCTGGTCAAACTGTGTTACCTAATAATGCTTTGGTAACTAAATTAATCATACCTAAACTACCAAATTATATTGGGGATTATACAAGTATTCGACAAAGAATCGCCCTTTCTATTGTCGTTGTTTCTGTAGCTATTGAAGCTCAGTTTAATCAGGAAAAAAGAAGGCTTGAAGACATTCGTATTAGCTTAGGAGCGGTTTCCCCGACCATAATACGAGCTAGAAAAACAGAAAAGCTTCTTATGACTGAAAAGCTTACTTTTGATTTGATAATGGAAGCGAAAACAAAAGTCAAAACTGAGTGTGTTCCTATTACTGATATTCGTTCAAATAAAGAATATCGTCAAGCGATGACAAGTGTTTTACTGGGAAGGTTTTTAGATAAGTTAATTAGATCGTAAAAGGTTATTATATAGTAATTGAGTTAATATGATTCTAAATATTTAGGTAGAGTAAAAATAAATTTAGTTCCTTTAGGAATAGCGTCTTCGATCCATATTTGACCAGAAAAATTTGTAATAGTTTCCCAAACTATTGTAAGACCTAATCCTATTCCTGCTTTTGATCCAAATGCTGCAAATGGTTCAAAAACTTTATTCCTTAATTCTTTGGGAATTCCTGAACCAGCATCCTCAATTATGACCTTCCATTCAGTTTGATGATCTTCACAAAGGATTTTTATTTTCCCATTATCTGGTGAATACTTGACTGCATTTTGTAAAAGATTCCAAATAGCACTCTTTATGGTTAAATTAGCTAAAATATTCATTTCTAAATTAGGAGGGTATAAATACTCTATTAAGAGGTTTTTAGATTCAATCTCTGTTTTGATTTGTTTAATTATCTCAGCAATAATTTCCAATAAATCATATTTTTCATATTGTTGGGTCTTTAATTGATTTAAAGATTTTAAATAAATAGTAACTTCATCAATTAAAGTTAAGATTGCCTTTCCCTTTGCCTCGATGGCTGTAAAACTTTCATTGATTTCCTCAATATTCTGAGTTTCTTTAGCAATTTCAGCATAACCTTGAAGGGTAAAAAGATGGCCTCTAAGATCATGAGAAAGTAATTTCAAAACAAGTTCATGCATTTTATTTCTATCTTTTAGATTATTCTCTGCAATTTTCCTATCGGTAATGTTTCTAATATTCAGAACAATACCAAGTAGAGATGAACCAACCTCTTTTCGAAGAGGTGAAAGGTTAATTTCGAAATATTCAGTAGTTCTTCTTCCATGCTTTTTTGGTAGTTCTATTTCAGAAGCATATTCACTTATTATACCTGAAATGATTTTATTAGCACCCTCCTCCAATTCAATTAATTTTTCTACCGATTTTTTTCCAGGAATATAATTTTTAAGTGCAGCAAAGACATTTCTACCGTAAAAGCTAGCTAAATCGTTTCTATCTAAGCCAAAAATCCGATTTGCTGAAACATTAAGGTCAACTACTCTTTTTTGTAAATCAGTTATAATTAGTCCATCTAAAATCTCGTCTACTACTCTATGACGAGCAATTGGAACTATATCAAGGAATCCTGTTTCAATAATGGCATATGTAAAAAGGACAAAAGTAATACTAAACGCGATTGGTGTTAAATCAAAAAATTGAAGTTGAGGGAATATGCCTGATATCCTGATGATATTTCCTAAAATTGGAGGAAAGCTTCCAATAACCATTATAAATAACTGCTTTTCATAAAGGATATTTTTAATAGGATTTTTTCGTTCTTTTAGAAATGATAACATCAAGAGAATTATTCCTGAAATGATTAAGATATACGAATAAACAGTATGACTATAAAAGGCTGGTCCATATGTTAACATGAGATTATTAAATGGTGGATCTGTATTTAGCTGGATCTCGCTATAAAATAACTTATGTTCTCCTGTTGTAATCATGAGAAGATAGTGAATTAAAGATGGAAGGAAAATTAATAATAAGAGGGGCTTTAAGGCAAGATTTTCTCGTTTTGTAAATATAAGAACAAAAATTAGGAACAATGGTGGTAAGGTAGCTATACCTATGTATTGAAATTTGATGAGTAAAAGCATAAAGTCAAAATCTATTGCAGCAATATCTAGTGTATATCCAGTACACCATATGACACAACTTGATATCATTAACGCAAAAACAATATTCAATTGCGTTCGTTGGCGGAAGAGAAGGGTATAAATTAGCAAATAAATAGAGAGGAGTGAAACTGCACCCATCAAAAGTGCATAAATATTAAATTCCAAGGTCAGAATCATTAATCTAAGACACCTTTTGACGTTTAATTTCCGTTAGTACTCTATCTGGTGTGTAAGGTGATTCAGTAATTCGTATTCCAATGGCATCATAAATAGCGTTCGAGATGCAGGGTAATGGTCCGTTTATATTAACTTCAGCAACGGATTTTGCGCCAAAAGGTCCAGAAGGTTCATAAGTTTGTATAATAATGGTTTTTATTTCTGGTAAATCAATTGGAGACAAAATTTTATAATTTCCAAATGATGGATTAAGCATTTTTCCTTTTTCATTAAAGATATACTGTTCATAAAGAGCATAACTAAGACCATTTACTAGGGCACCTTCTGTCTGCCCAATAACCAATTTGGGGTTAATTGGAGTTCCAGCGTCCACTCCTACAACGTAACGTATCACTTTGACCTGACCAGTCTCTATATCAACATCGATCTCAGCAAAATGTGCAGCAAAGGGCGGTGGAGATTTTTTAGACAATTCAGAAGCTACAGCTCCAATTTGTCGCTGGTTTGATGAATAGAACGATTTTGTACCAATTTCAGCTAGGGAAATTGATACATTAGTATTTTTATGCTTAACTTGCCTATTATCTAAGTATAATTCTTCCCGAGGAAGATTTAGGAGTTTTTCAGCATATTCCAATATTTGAGCTTTTATTTTCTTAGCTAAGTTAAGAACTGCTTGGCCAGAAAGGTAAGTAGTACTACTTGCATATGCTCCTTTGTCAAATGGTGTTATATCAGTATCTGAAGACAAAATAATGACATCTGATATATCTATTGATAATTCTTCAGCAAATATTTGTGAAAGAATTGTATCACTCCCAGTCCCAATATCAGTTGCTCCTACAAAAAGATTGAAGGATCCATCATCATTTAGTTTTGCATAGCTTCCAGCCATATCAATATATGGAATAGATGATCCTTGCATTAGAGTTACCATCCCAAAACCCCGCTTTTTAGTATTTGTACTATGTTTCTTTTTTATTTCTTCGCGATTCCACCAATTAATCCATTCGGCTCCCTTTTCAATGCATTCTGTTAAACCAACAGATTCCATAATTTGTTCGTGCCCTTCAGTTCCTTCTCCAAGAGCTTTAAAGATAGGAGATGTTTCTCCCTCCTTAATATGATTCATCAGACGGAATTTTGCTGGATCCATCTTTATACAGTGGGCTAATTCATCCATCATTATTTCCATTGCGAATGCTGACTGAGTTCCTCCATATCCTCGATAAGCACCTGCTACTGGTAAATTTGTATAGACCGTATTTCCAACAAATCGGATATTATTGCAATGATAGAGGGGAAGAGATTTACTACCAGTATTGCTCATTACAGTTAAACCATGAGATCCATAAGCACCTGTATTACTTACGACTTGCATATCCATCGCAGTAATAGTACCGTTATTTTTTACACCAGCCTTAAACTTTATAGTCATGGGATGTCGTGTTCGAGCAGAAACAAACTCTTCTTCACGTGTCATTTCAAATTTGACTGGTCGTTTCAATCTAAGAGCAAAAGCTCCAGTAATTAGTTCAGTTATCACTTCTTGTTTTGTTCCGAATCCACCACCAATCCTAGGTTTAATCACTCGGACGCGTTTTAAAGGAATTTTTAAAACAGAAGAGATAATCCTTCTTGCATGGAACGGTACTTGAGTGGCAGTTCTGATTGTTAATCTGTCATACTCATCTAAATATGCAATAGAAATATGTGGTTCAAGTGGGCAATGTTGACCATAATGATTTCGTGTAATTCGTTCAATAATGTGATCTGCTTCTGCAAATCCTTTTTCTATATCACCGCATTCGACATCTAATGAGGCTACAAGGTTTTTACTTGCATTATATTCAACTGGAATAATATACATTGCTTCCCCTTCATCATGGATTACAATCTTATTTTCATAGGATTCATCCCAATTAAATATTGGCTCTAAAACTTCATACTTGACATTAATAAGGGAAACAGCTTTTTCAGCAATCTTATTTGTTTCCGCTGCTACAGCTGCAACCCTATCACCGACATATTTCACCTTTTTATTGAATATTCGAGTATCATATACTGAAGGTTCGGGATATCCTTGTCCAGCAGTCGTATGAAGGACTTGAGAAGCATTTTTGTAGGTTAATATGTCAAATACTCCAGGTAATTTTTCTGCTTCACTTGTATCTATTGATAAAATCCGTGCATGCGCATGAGGACTATATAAACACCTGACATGGACTAAGTTTCGGAAGTCTTGATCATCGGTGTATAAGGGTTTACCCAAGGCTAAACTAAGAGCATCAATCTTTGGAATACTTTTTGTTACAACTTTAAATTGCCGAGTCATTTCTTTTCACCACGAATTATTTCAGCTGCTTTTAAAACTGCTTCAATTTGTCCACGATACCCAGTGCATCGACATAAATTACCATCAAGAGCAGATTTAATTTCATCTCGGGTCGGATTTGGGTTTTTATCAAGTAAGGCTTTTGCAGAAAGTATCATTCCAGGGATACAATAGCCACATTGAACCACATTCTCCTCAACAAATGTTATTTGAACAGGGTGTGGTTTTTCTCGTGTTCCAATTCCTTCAATGGTTATAATTTTCCCTTCATGAGCTTGTGCAGCCAGAATAATACAAGATTTTACTGCTCTCCCGTTGAGTATAACAGTACATGCACCACATGTCCCTTCATTACAACCAAATTTTACACCTTTATATCCTTCCCTTCTGAGTACATCAAGTAAAGTTTCGGAGAGGTAAATTTGGAGTGTTTTCCTCTCTCCATTAATTGTTACATTTATTTGATGTTTCAAGTAGTTTCCTCCTTCATTTCATTAATGAATCGTTTTAGAAATACTTCCAAAATTGTTGTACGATATTCTTTTGAGGAACGAAAATCTGCTACAATCGATAAATTTGCCCTTAATAAGTTAATAAGTTGCTGCGTATCTATTGTATTTACTTTTTTACCTATTAGTGCTTCTTCAACTGAAGTTATACGTTGAATATTAGTGATCCTTGACACTGCAAATTTTACATCTTTAATAATCCCTAGTTCAATATTTGATGAGAATGCAAGGGTAAGCCATGCGTAATCAGCTTTCGTTAAACAAAATTTTTCATAACGAGTAAATAAAGCTGAATTTATAGGGAAAATTACTTCTTTTATCAATTTACCTCTTTGAAGTTTTTTCATTTCAAAAAAGTTTCTTGCAGATATCCTTTTCTCCTCTTTTCCTTTTTCAATAACCATTATTTCCGCATCTAAAACAAGGAGTACAACTGGAAGTCCTACCCATGGTATTTTTCTAGCAATATTTCCTCCAAGAGTGATTTTATTTCTTAGAGGGGTATCAGCAATTAATTGACAAGCTTTTGTTAGTATTCCTTTACCAACTTCTAGACAGAGTGGAGATTCAATTATTTCAGTGATAGTGGTCGTACTTCCAATTCTAAGAGAATTTTTCTCTTTTTTAATATAATTTAGCGGAATTCTGGTAATATCAACCATTTTAATTGGAGATTTATGTTTCTGTGTTGCAATATGTGTTCCTCCTGCAATTATTTCTGTATCATTCTCAGATAGGAGGATTAGTGCTTCATCTATTGTAGTTGGATAGATCCATTTTGTAATTTTAGACATTTTTAGTTATCCTCCGCCAATAGGGAGAGTTAGGAAAACATGATCACCATCTTTGAGAATATAGTCATTCAGTACCCGAACACCGTTTACAATAGCAACCATATGTTCAATATCTTCTTTTTGAAATCCAATGAACTCTATTAATTGCCTAAGATCAAGTTGATCAGCTATTTCGACAGTATTTACTCTTTTTTTCGAAGGAAACGGATTTCTTAAGGTAGCAACTAATTCTATAACTATTGTAATCATGCTATCAGTCGAAGTTATTTATCCCAAATAAAGTTTATTTTCCTTCCAACCCCTTTTTATATTAAGGCGGTTTCCATAACTAAATATCATTATTGAAAATCCTTCTGAAGGGAAATGGAGATTTTATGCATATTAAGAGTCGACAAATTTATGTACATTGTGTTTTACTAGTTCCAAATCTTTTGGATAGTCAATATCAAAAAGAATTCCTGGATGAGACATTTCCAAAAATAGGATTTCTTCCCAATATCTTGAGATAATGGCTTTTAAGCCATGAGATTTTTCAGATAGACTTTGAACCGAAGAAAAAAGTTCTTTCGAAAGCAAAATAGGATGTCCTTTCTTCCCCATATATGTTGGAATTATAATTTTAGTTTGTTGATTATTTAGGTAAAAAATTTTGATTATTTTGTTCCAGATATTAGGGGTTATAAAAGGGATATCAGCAGGAGTGATTAGAACGGCATCTACATCGCTATAATTATTTATTATGAATTTAAATCCTGTTTTAATCGAGGATGTCATTCCTCCTTTTTTATATTCATTATTTATTATAAAGTTAATTTTTGGGGATTTAAAGTTTTTTATCTCATTGATTATCAGTTCAGGCGAATACCCTAAAACAAATACAATATTATCTAAATTAGATCTATTGGAATGGTCTATCAGGTAATCAATCACTCTTTTTGGAGGTTTAATTTCAGCAAAAAGTTTATTCTGTTTGAATCGTAATGATTCTCCAGCAGCAAGAATTAAACCAATTATCATATCAAAAGAACCATCTAAATAATTAATTTATATGAGTTAATTATATTATGTTTCTTCAAAACAAATAGGATTTAAAATCTCTGATAAATCCTTCAAATACTTTATAGCTTTAGACTTTCGTCTCGTATATATTTTGTTTTTATTTAGACAATATTTATAACTTGTATTACGATTCAAAAGCTCTTTTTCAATTAATAATCAAAAGTGGATGGATCTTATGGCTGTTTTTCCGAATTCAGATGAGATAAAATTAGAAATTATCAATTCAATTGCCTTTGACCTTAAAATCACTATTAATCAAGTAGAAAATACCTTAGTTTTACTCGAAGAGGGAAATACTGTACCCTTTATTGCTCGTTACCGCAAAGAGATGACAAATTCTCTTGATGAAGTTCAAATAAGATCAATAGATCAGATTTATAAAGAAAAAAATTTGCTAGAGCATGAAAAACAACGAATAATTGAGAATATAAGGTCTCAAGGAAAATTAACGGAGGGATTAGAAAAAAGTATAGATTCAGCAGAGTCAATGGGTGAATTGAATGAGATCTATAAACCATATAAACAGAAAAAAAAGACTAGAGGCCAAATAGCACGTGAGTTTGGATTGGAGCCATTGGCTGACAAAATTCAATATCAAAAAGGTTTAGAAGGATATACCTTAGAGAGTATAGCAAAAGATTTTGTGAATGTAGAAAATAAATTAGAAAGTATAGAAACATGTCTTTCAGGTGCTCGTGATATTATAGCTGAAGATCTCTCTTTATCAATTGAAATTCGAGATTTAATTAAAGAGAAATTTTATCCTATAGCTTCTTTTAAAACGCAACAATCCATCCTTTATCAATTAGAAGTGGAAGAGGATCCCAATTCTCCAAAAGTGATTGAAGGGAAAAAATACGAACAATATTTTGCTTATGAAGAGAATGTTTTACTAACTCCACCTCACAGATTACTAGCAATGATTAGGGGGGATCGTGAAGGTATTTTATCCTTTAAAATAAATTTTCCTGATTCAATGATAATATCGAATATTGTAGAAATGATCAGTCCTCCGCAGGAGATATGAGAAGGCGCAACGAAGCAGCGTACTCTAGCAATTGAAGATTCTTGGAAACGGTTA
>JAEOUE010000344.1 GCA_016839515.1 Candidatus Hodarchaeum mangrovi | reverse complement strand
GTTTCATAACTTCAGAAGCAACATATTATATTTTATTTTGTAATTATATGCGAAATACTTTAGAAAAACTAAAAGATTATGATTTATTAGAGAGCGTTATATCAAGAATTTACAGAAATCTTGAAATTTTAGAATTTACCGCGGATATGAATTATGATCTCATTTCCGAACTCATTTATTCTCTTGAAATTTTAAAGTTATATAATTGTATTGAAACTAAAGAAATGATTTTTAAATTATCTCAATATCTTTTTCCACCTGAGGTTTTAGAAACTTTATTAAAGGAAAAAGAATCTTTTATCAAAAAAGCTGAATTTAGGCATTTTAAAGTGGACCGAATAACTGGTGAGACAATAAGATAATTTTATTCTTTTTAGTTAAAACTTGATTTAAAAGAAGTAATTTTAAAGTAATATTTTTCATTAAGCTATTTAATCGAATTAATTTCAAAATTGATATTTATGGATTTGAATGATTTTGAACTGATATATAAGGAAAATAAGGTAAAAATTAAAGATAAAGATAAGGTCAAATCAAAATTGCGCAATATACTCGGAGAAACTAACTTTTCAGATAGTCCGATTGATCTACTCGCTTATTCGAAAGATGGGACAATAGTCGGGCATAATTGGACATTAGAAGGGAAGATTGCGGGATTACCAGATTATGTTGTTTGGCCTGAAACTAAAGAACAGATCTGTGAGATTCTAAAATTGGCAAACCTAGAAAAAATACCAGTTATTCCCTATGGAGAAGGGTCTGGAGTAGTTGGAGGAGCTATCCCCGTTCGAGGAGGTATTATCATAGATATGAAAAAATTTAACAAATTGCTTTGCATTAGTGATAAAGATTTAACGGTAACTGTGGAAGCAGGAATGAATGGGATGAATTTAGAACGATTCTTAAATGCTAAGGGTTATACCTCAGGGCATATTCCACAATCATCGTATTTCTCTTCAGTTGGGGGATGGATAGCTCACAAAGCTGCTGGGCAATTCTCAACGAAGTATGGAAAAATCGAGGATATTATCCTTGGGATGGAAGTGATATTACCAAAAGGAGAAATAATTAAATTTAAACCAATTGTAAGGAATGCTACAGGTCCTCAATTAAATAAATTATTTTTAGGCAATGAAGGAACATTGGGTATTGTTACAGAAGCTACATTAAGAATCTGGCCTTATCCCGAAGAGAGGTCTCTTATATCTTACGCTTTTTCAACTTTTGAAGACTCTTTAGAAGCAGTAAGGCTGATCCTTCGAGAACAGCTATATCCTGCTGTAATTAGGATCTATGATAAAGACGAAACTAGACGTCATTTTCCACATATTGGAAATGCTAATGGAAAAGTTATGGTTGTTTTCGTTTGTGAAGGCAATAAAAAGCTAGTGCAGTTGGAAGAAGATATCACTAGACGAGAATGTGTAAAATTCAGAGGTGTAGATTGTGGAGATGAGCCGGTCAAACATTGGTTTGAGACCCGATTTAATGTAACGGAAACTAGTTCAAGTCCACAATATCACTTGACGATTGATACAATTGAAATAGCGGCCTCCTGGGAAAACGCGGCTAATATATATCATAATGTATTAGAAAAAGTAAAAGCTATTAAAGGGATCGTTTTATTTACAGCTCATGTTTCACATTTTTATCCAAATGGGGTAGGAATGTACTTTTCTTTTGCTGGAGTTGAGATGGAGGAAGGGTCTAATTTTGAATTCTATCAAAAAGTTTGGAATACTGCTATAAAGGCAGTATTAGACGCGGGAGGTTCCATTGCTCATCATCATGGTATTGGCATCAATCGCTCAAATTGGATGGATGAGGAATGGGGAAAGGGTATGCCATTATTAAGAGATATTAAGAAAATTCTCGATCCAAATAACATTTTTAATCCCGGCAAAATATTTGATAGATGCTGGAAAGGAGGCGATAGCTAAATGCAGGAATTTTTAGATAAATACAAATGGTTTATGGAAGATTTAAATAAAGCAGAGAAGCAAGTGAAAAGAAAGGTACTTAATGGATT
>JAEOUE010000274.1 GCA_016839515.1 Candidatus Hodarchaeum mangrovi | reverse complement strand
GTTAATCACCTCGAACTGGGATAATCGTTGCAAATCCTTCTCGCATTTCTAGTTTCACATGATTTTTTATATTGGCTTCACGTCTGATACTGTCAGGGATACGCATATTTCCATGATCATCAACAAAAATAACCTCTTCTCGAATATCTAAGGATAGTTCTGAATCAATAGCTCGGTGAAGTCCGACAATTCTTCCATCTAGAATTCGTAATGCCCTACTAGTCATATTAGCAAAACGATTATCATGTGTTACGACAAGAAAGGTTTTTCCAAGTGACTTATTAAGCAATTTAAAATATTCAATTATTTTTAATGTAGTTGTGCTGTCTAATTCTCCAGTGGGTTCATCAGCTAAGACTAATAGGGGATCATTAGCCAATGCTACTGCTATTCCCGCTCTTTGTGCTTCTCCACCAGATAATTGATGAGGTTTATGTTTAATCCGTCCCTCAAGCCCCACATCATTGAGAAGATTTTGCGCACGTCTAATTTGTTCCCCTCGTGACCAACGACCCGTTAATTTCATAGGTAGCATGACATTTTTCAATGCAGAGAGGTTCCAGACTAAATTTCGTTCAGGAGTTTGATAAAGAAACCCCACTTTATGACGACGAAATTGAGTTAACTGCTTTTTTGTCATTTTAGTAATTATTTCTTCATTTAGAATAATGTCTCCTGACGAAGGACTATCAATCCCCCCAATTATATTGATTAATGTACTCTTTCCTGATCCACTGGGTCCAATTATTGCTATTAAATCCCCTTCTTTGACTGTTAATTCGATTCCTCGTAATGCAGGTACCTGTATTTTACTTTGTTGGTCTACATACAGTTTAATTAAGTCTAAACATTCTAGAAAAGTCATTCCTTTATTCCACCTTGAGTATTTTACTTATGTCCTTTCTCGATGCCATGATTGAGGGGATTAAGGTACCAATCCCTGCTATGATTGAAATCCCAATTAATAATTGTATCAAAAGGGTTGTTGGATAACTTATAATTTGGGGAGGGACATATTCTCCAAACTGAATTGCCTGAAGAAACATTGCTACAAAATAAATTCCTGTTATCACGCCAATAACAGTCCCAAATCCTAGGATAAGTAATCCTTCAACCAAGAAAGATTGAGCGGTTTGTATTTTAGTCATTCCCAACGCGCGTTCTACTCCAATCTCCTTTCCTCTCTCAATATAAGTAAAGAAGGCAAACATGATAATTCCTACAACAGAAACGGCAATACAGATAAGTAAGTCTGAATTCAATATGGATAGAGTGAAAATCCTGTCAAACGAATCATGGAATTCTTTGTATTTAAGAGCTGGTGCCGTTGGTGTTAATTTTGTAACATTAGAGATAATTTCAACAGCTTCTTTTACATCATTAAAAGAAGTTAATTTCGCTTGATATTTCCCTTGAATATGATCTAGATAATTTGTTTGATTTAATTTTTCAAACATTCCAAGGCTGCCAATAATCCAATAATATCTACTATAATCATGATAATATTCAGGATAGAATTGAGGCCAATATTTGAAAGTACCAGCAATTTTAAACACTACTTGTTCTTGTTTCGTGTCATTTCCCATGAGAAGAGAAAAGTTGTTTCCAATTGATGTTTGAGGTCGATACTCTCTTAAATTCCTATTTAACAAAATTACAGAATGGTTATCTGCAATTTTATTCATAAGATTAGGAAGGGAATCACTTAATTTGAATATCGGGTTATTGAAGGCAACATTCGCATATGTGGAAGGATCCACAAATAGAAATCGATACCAAAAATTGAAATAAGATCCATATTGAAAATGATCAGCCAGATAAATCCCTGATATACTTGAAAGTTGCGTAACATTCTCCTCAAGCAAAGTTAAAATTGTCTTATTCAATATTTTATCTTGGTAAAGTGAAATATCGGCTCCTTCTTTATAAAAAAGCTTCATTTTCTCTGTTTCATCAAGAGAAAAAATCAGAGAGGATGATAGGATGGAAAATGATAATGCTAAGGTGATCAATAAAACTGCTCGATTTGCAGCTTGCTTGTGTCTAACAATGTTTCTAATTGCAAATGAATTGACTCCACCTTCGATTCGCCATGCAATATCTGAAAGTTTTTTCATAAGAAATGGGAAAAACCGTGAAATTACCATTATTGTGCCGAAAAACATGAAAAATGGTGCAGGGAGAAAGAGTAATTGTAGAATCATCAATATTAGATAAATAAAAGTATTATAGTCAATATCACCAGACATCGCTAATCGTTGAAGCGCCAGTACAGAAATCCAGACTGCTGTACCGATTGCAAAGATAGTAAGATCCAAATAGTACCGTTTCCAGAGAGGATCTCGTTTTTCAGTTGGTTCTAATGTTTCAGTTATATCCTGTCTACTCATCTGAATAATTCGGCGAAAATTGAGCAGAAGGGCAAAAATTAATCCCCAAATTAAAAGCGTTTCAAAAAGGTTACGAGTAAAGATCACTTTAACAGGAGAACCAAGAAATTGTAAGTAATCTGTTGAACGTAAAACCAGGTCTCCAAAAAAGTAGCTGACAACCATTCCTATCAAAATAGCAATCAATGTGGAGATTATCATTTCACCTATTAAAATTGCTAAAATTTGTGTCCACGAACCCCCTCGTGTTTTAATTATTCCAATCTGTTCTTGTTTCTGACGTCGGATCAATCCAAATGAATAAACAACTAAATAAAGAGCGATGGCTAGAACAGGAAGGCTTACAAATACAAGGGTAAGAATTAAGCTGAATATTTGGGTTTCAAAATAACCAATTCTATCTAAGATTACTGAACTAATATATGCTTCATATCCATTTGAGCGATAATTGTTTTCAAGACTTAGAACCAGTTGACGTAATTTTTGGTATTCTTCCTTATAATTATATGTGTTAAATTCATTAACATCCAATAAGATTTTTCCAAAAATTTTTCCCCCAACTTCTGGATTTATAACACCAGAGGTGAGTTCAGTTAATAATTCTGAAATAAATTCTGGTTTAGTCAAAAATGAATAATCATAGTCTTTCCAATAACTAAAAGCTCTCAAATATTTATCAAGTAAGAGTGATGTGTTATCTGCTTGAAACATTGCTTCTATTAGGGGGGTCTCATAATAATAGTAATCTTCTTCATAGGGAAATTCCAGTATTCCTACGATAGAAACAGTTTTGTTTCGTCTATCCCCTTCAATATAATAACCAGGTGTTGTTAAATTTAATTCTGAATTTAGAGTGATGTTTGAGAAGAAATCCTCATTCCCATAAGGAATTGTTTGAGGATCTGGTCTAATTACAATAATCTCTGAAGAATTTTCTGGAAGGCGCCCCATTGCACGATTAGCTAATGTCTTGTTTATTTCTGAGTAGAATTTTTCTTCTGAGGATGAAAAAAGGTTATTCTTATTATAACCTATGAATTCTTTTTCTTCTATCCAAAAACCAATATCCAGTTTTGAATACCAGAAATATTCAGATATATAATCTTGATAATCCAATTCATAAAGAGTCTGATTCAGAATTGCATTATAGATATTATAATTTGTAAGTCTTACTAAATAAGATTGAAGGTCATACATACCTTCCCAGACTTCAATCTTAACATGTCCAT
This sequence comes from Candidatus Hodarchaeum mangrovi, assembly GCA_016839515.1. GTDB lineage: Archaea > Asgardarchaeota > Heimdallarchaeia > Hodarchaeales > Hodarchaeaceae > Hodarchaeum > Hodarchaeum mangrovi. The sequence goes on along the minus strand of JAEOUE010000274.1, from coordinate 167 downwards.
CATATTTATCATAATTATTATCTTGAAATACAGTTTCCTTAAAGATCTGTTCTCGATAAGATTCAACAAGAATCCCACTTTGGGAAACAACCGCAAGAGCAATTATTAATCCAATCATGGTAGGGAAAATTAATTTTCGATTACTTACTAAAAGTTCATAACTCACG
>JAEOUE010000011.1 GCA_016839515.1 Candidatus Hodarchaeum mangrovi | reverse complement strand
CATCTTGCAGAGTATCTTAGTAAATTAAGTATTAATGGAATACTAATGGTTCCTATAGCAATTGGACTTTTAAAAATACTAACACCCTCTATAATACAGCTTAACCCTCAAGTATTGTTTATTTTTAGCTTATTTGTAATTTTATCTGGATTATGCCAATTTCTCATTTTTTATATCATTGGACTATTAGCATTTTGGTTAGAAAGGGTATGGGGGATCAGAATGGGATTTTACTGGATATTAAGCTTTTTATCAGGACGATTGATTCCCCTTTACTTGTTTCCTCCCTTTTTAACACAATGGATTAATTTATTACCTTTTAGATTCTTTACTTATGAGCTTGTTATGATTCTTCTTACACCATTAGATCTAATGATCATTATTCCAAGCCTTTTATTTCTTCTAATGTGGGTCCTAATTTTTCTTCTTTTATCTTGGTTTATCCTTCGTTGGGGGGAAAAGAAATTTCTAGGATATGGAATCTAATTTATAAATAGTTAAATCTCAATTTCAATTTTTTTCTTCTAGGTTATTTGTCATAAGAAGCTAATCTAACCCTAGATGGCGACCATGCTCTTAATTTTGTCATTTCTTCTTTCATTAATCTGGAAAATTGTACTATTTCCTCTATACAATTTATTATATCTAATGAGATGCCTTAATCAGTATATTTCCCTTTCGAACTCTTCCATTATAACCTTCAATTTCACGATTTTTTTTCTATTGAGTAGTTAAGCTTTAAGTGTTTTTATTAAAAAACTACAATCTATTATTTTAGTTTTAATTGTTGAAAATGAGACATTTTTCTTGGAACTCCTTTTATTTGAAAGAATATTTGAAATTCTGATCTTCATTAGAACATAAATTACTTCAATCGAACGCATTTAAGTAATGAATGAGTAGAAAATAAGAATAATTGGGGGATTTCTTGTTTAATATCACTATAAAATTGCTCTAAATAGTTAATAATACACTGCGATGATGTGTTAAAGACAAAATCTATACAATTACGACTAAATATGTTAAAAAAAATTGAAAGAATGGGAAAAAAAAGTTCTCATTAAGATTTGGGACAATCTTCATTTGAATTTTATTCTTTTAAAAATTGTAATAGTCATATTTTGTTAATGCAAAATCTGACATTATTATTTAACTCTAGAAAATCTTTAGGAACGACCATGAATTCCATGTAACAAGGAAAAAAACAGGAGATACTTATGGAAATGACTCAGAAACGCGATAATTTAGGCCGATTCATAACAGATAATCCAAAAACTATTATTATGCGCGTTACAGAAGAAGAAAAGGAAATTATTCTTAAATTTCGTCAGATTCAAAATCCTGAGTTTAAAAGAAAAGATATTTTCACTCAAGAATTAATGGAACTAATCCGATGTCGAATGAATAATCCTGAATTCTAACATTGAATGTTTTCATTGGTATATTGTAGAATCAAACAAGATATTCGAAATATTCACTTACAAGATCACTAAGAATAGTATCACTCATTAATTAAAACAATAATGATTGAATAAAGACTTTAAATAGGTTTTTTTAATAAAAGGATTTCAAAGAAAAAAGTCTCATTTTTCAACAATTAATAATAAAATAATAGATTACAGTCGTTTAATAAAGGCACTTAAAGCTTAACTACTCAATAGAAAAAAATCATGAAATTAAGGGTTATAATAGAAGAGTTCAAAAGGGAAATATACTGATTAAGGCATTTCATTAGATATAATAAATTGTATAGAGGAAATAGTACAACTTTCCAGATTAATGAAAGAAGAAATAACATAATTAAGAACACGGTTGCAATCTTGGGCTAGATTAACTTCTTATGATGAATAACCTAGAAGAAAGGAAATTGAAATTAAGATTTAATTATTTATAAATTATATTCCATATCCTAGGAATTTCTTTTCCCCCCAACGAAGGATAAACCAAGATAAAAGAAGAAAAATAAGGACCCACATTAGAAGAAATAAAAGGCTTGGAATAATGATCATTAGATCTAATGGTGTAAGAAGAATCATAACAAGCTCATAAGTAAAGAATCTAAAAGGTAATAAATTG
>JAEOUE010000019.1 GCA_016839515.1 Candidatus Hodarchaeum mangrovi | reverse complement strand
CAATAAATATTAAGTTGTTAGGTATTAAATCTTATGCGAATTTCCGACAATATAAATCTTTTTCAGAAGTTATGTAAATAATTAAGATAAAATGATGGATTTGTGTTTCAAAAGTCTTTTAATCCTCAAAGAATAATTGAATTTAGATGAATTGGACGCAAGAGTTAATGAAAGGACAAAATATTGATTTTACAACATCAATCCAAAAAAAGGTTCATCCTTCAAATACTAAAAATAATAATTTAACTGGGGATATTGTAGAATTTTCAGTTGAAGAATTAAAGAAGAATTCATCTAGTAATGCAAGTTCTATTATTGGCAAGCATCTTAATTTTGACTTGAAAATTATAGGCAAATGGTCACTAGTTGAGAAAAAACCTTCAACATGTATGATTTGTAAATTACCATTGAAATCAGATCAGAAAATATCTCGATGTCCAATGTGTCATTCATTATTTCATGACAGCCATATATTTGAATGGCTTAAAGTAAAAGGTAAATGCCCCGTTTGTCAACAAAGTTTGAGACCCGGGGGCACTGAGGAAGTTAAACTTTAATAATATTAAAATACCTGAATAAAATTCAGAGTTGTTTAGCATGAGTAAGAAACCTAAAACAAAAGAATCATTTGATATTGATGTAATCAAAACCCCAGAAGGCCAAGTTCCAACTGTTGAAAGTTTTCATAAAGTAATAGATGGTTTGTTTGGGGAAGTATTGGATACTAGAAAGGATATAGCTAAATTAATACCTAATTTGGAAAAGGAGCTAAACAATCTAAGAGAGATATTAGCGCAGCAAATGGTTCTTTTTGAAGTAATAAATACTAATATTGATAAGTTAGCTACAGAAGTAAAAAATCAAGGTAAGAAAATCAGCAATATTGAAAAAACATCTGGTGAATTAGAAAAATCAGGATTATCTGAAGTAGAATTAACAGATGAATCGAAAAAAGCTATAGCTAAGCTTATGAAAGATGAATTGAAAGATGGTACTAAACCTCTAACTGATTCTCTAAAAATTCTAGAAAAGGAAATTGATAAGGCAGGAACTGATACACTAAAAAAGGTTGAGAAGCAATTAGCAACTATTCTTGATCAAATAGATGATTTATCATCGAAATCTGAATTACAAATGCTAGAGATTCTTGAAAGTGTAAATCAAAGCCCTATGAAAAGCCAATCTAAATCATCAAGTAAATCGACCACTAAGAAGAAATTAACATCATAAAATATTAAAAATAATGAAAAGATAAAATTGAAACTATTTAATGAAATTATTGCTGTATTAAGCATAGAAGAGTAAGAGGAGGGGCAATGGGTACCCCTATGGTATTTCTAAAATGGAAATATCTACCTTTGACACACCATCAATGTCAGCCAATTCTTCTTTAATTGTTTCCATGTTTACGTTCTTAAATTCTTTAGAATCTATATAACCTTCATAAACACAGCTTTCCTGGGTGAAACATAAACCAGTGGAATAGAGTGTTTTGATTCCGGCCCTCATAAAGAGCGAACCCATCTTTTTCAAAAAGTCAGGACTGAGCTTGCCTATTTCAATACCCACTTTGTAAACCTTATCACTTGTAGTGGGGATGATTCGAATAATCTTAGTGCTGGGTGCGAGAATCATTACAGCATAATTTCCTTCTTCAGGTTTTAAAGCATCTAGAAATGACTGGGGTAATTGAATAGGTTGCCCTACTTCTAGCTTACACATCTTAGCGACTGTTACTTCTGTTGTCATTACTGCCTCTCCTTCATAAGAGATTTTTAACAATTTCTTCATTAAAATTATTCTTTATTGGTTTATTAGTTTTTTTCTGTGGGTAAAGATTCTAGTTATATATAAGAATAAAACCCACTTTTTATTGTATTTTATCAATATTTTACTATTAAAAAATACTTACTTTTACGGCAAAACATGACCTAAAAGTTAATGAAGGTGATTTTAACATAAGTAAGCTAAAACATTTGATAATTAATTTATTATTGATACGAAATATTCATACAATAGTTACTCAATAAGTATGTTATAATATTGATTAGTATTTAATAGGAGATTGAATCCTCTGTCTAGTAAAAAGTTTCATGAGAAACGATTATCACTTTTAATGCATCCAATGCGAAGAGAAATTTATCAATTGGTATGTGAAACTCCAGGATCCTATTTTTATGAAATTGTGAGTGCTCTAGCAGCACCACAAGGAACACTCTCTTGGCATTTACGAATGCTTGAAAAGGATGGATTAATAAAATCAGCAAAATTTGGTGGGAAACGACTTTTCTTCCCAAAAATGTTAAGATCAGAATCAGCGGAAAAAGCTTTTGCTATTTTAAAAAATGACACGGCTGCAAAAGTCTTTGACCATATAATTAACAATCCTGGTTGCTATCAAACCGAAATAGCAGACAAAATAGGGATCCATCATGATACTGTTAGACATCATATAACAAGATTAGCAGAAGCCGATTTAATTGAAATTATTCGTGACGGTAGAACAGTAAAATACTTTCCTGGTGAACTTGGTAAGGAATTAATAAATGGAAGTCTTAATGTTCTCTCTGAAAGATACATTGGATTTTTGTTAGATAAATTAGAAGAAGGTTGTATGACACCAGAAGTAGTTGAAAGAGATATGCATAGCATATCATTGCGTATAGAATGTCCTAATTCAGAAGATATCTATATGAAAATTGAATTAGGTCCTTGGGAAACAAGAACAACAGATGAAGAAATAGATGGAAATGAAGGAGTAAATAATTCAGAAAAAAAGAAATCAAATAATTAAAAAAGAAAAAGAAAGATTATTTCAATTTCTTAAGTGTATTTTTTAGTTCTTCATGAGCTGCTTCCCAATTCTTAATTTCTTCTGTTAATTCTTCGCGTTGATTACTATATTCATCTTCAGATAGTTCACCTGTGGATTTTCTAACAAATAAAGTTTCAAGTAATTCTCTTTTTTGATCTAATTCTTTCTTTAATTGGTTTTTCCAATTTTCCATTTTAATTAGTTCTTGAGTTATTTGTTGGTCAGCATCAGCAATGGATTTTTTATATTCTTGTTGCATTTTTTCATAAGTCTTTTCTGTAATGGTTTTTTCACGTTTCAATCCTTCAAGCTTAGACAGACGCTCTCTAGAAATCTCTTTTTGTTCCATAAGCTCAAAAATTGGAATTGGTGCGCCTTTCTTTTTCAATTGTTTCTTTTCAAGTTTTATTTCAACAAAACGTTTGTTTAATTCATTAACACGATCCTTGGCATCTTCTTTTGGAATTAAACCAACTTTAACTCGTTCTTCGAGATTTTCAATTTCTTCCAATATTTCAT
>JAEOUE010000273.1 GCA_016839515.1 Candidatus Hodarchaeum mangrovi | reverse complement strand
TATAAAATTTTAAATTTGGCTATTGAAACATGTATTCTGATCCATTACAAGGTGGTTAAAGTTTAATGAGTAAGCAAAATAGAGTAGAATTTTATAGAGAACAAATTGAACTAGAAAATCATATTCATAAGAAGGCTGAATCAACTATAAAAGATATCGGAAATATTCTCATCAATGAATTAATTATGGGGATTGCCCTTGACTCGAAAAAACATGCAACATTATTGAATGCATTGGTTAGCCTACATACAAAAACAACTCCCTCTATAGCTGAGAAATATGGTTCTGATATCAAAGATAATATATCAGAGCATATTGAGCTAGAACGAAAAGCTATTGATACATATAATAAACTTCTTGAAACAATTGATGATGAATCAGAGAAGATAATTATTAGAGCAATACTTAATGATGAAATCAATCATCATAGTCTACTAAAAACAATTCAGAAAATGATTATAGAGAATCTAACTCTTTCTGAGAAGGATTTTTGGGATTTAGTAAACGAAGATCAATATAGCTATATCCCTTATTCTGATTAATATTGCGTTACAATTGATAAAAAATTATCTCTATTTGTCATAATGATGCATTACTAGATTCTAGTAATTTTTTTACCTTTTCTCTCAAATTTAGATCCTTTATTAACGCCAAATAGCTATTTAATAATGATCTTTTGTCAGATCTTTTGAGGGAAAGTATTTAAGCTCAGGGTGCAAAAGAAAATAAATTTACTCTTAACATGCATTTTTCACAATAATATTTCTTCTAATTGAATAAGAGAGGAAATAACATGGCACAAAAATCAATATATGAATATTCAGCAAAAAAATTGTTAATGTCGGAGTTACCAAGGTATTTCCCGAACTATAATTATCATGGAAAACTTGCGGTAATAACACCTGAAACAGATTGGAATAAATTAGTTTCAGAAAATCCGTGGCTTAAAACCGAAAAATTAGCTGCAAAACCTGATCAATTATTCGGAAAGCGCGGAAAAGCTAAATTATTACTGTTAAATGCCAATTTTGATGAATTGAAATCATTTTGTTCTGATAGATTAAATAAAGAAGTTGAAATTGGTGGTATTAAAGGAACCCTTAATAGATTCCTTGTTGAACCATTCATTCCTCATGAGAAGGAATTTTATCTTTCAATTACTTCTGATAATGAGAATGATATAATCCATTTCTCTTTTGAAGGAGGTATCTTTGTTGAAGAAAATTGGGATAAAGTTATTCATATTCCTGTCCCTATTGGAACAGATATAGCTTCTTTTGATTTAGCAGGCAAACTACCTGATCTTGGAAATCTTAGTGATGTGCTTATTCCATTTGTTAAAGGAATTTTACAAGTTTATGTGAATCAAGATTTCGCATTCTTGGAAATCAATCCATTTGCAGTAACACAAGATAAGAAAATTGTACCACTTGATCTTAAAGCACGATTAGATGATACTGCAGCCTTCCTGCATACTGAAACTTGGGGAAATCCTGTTAATCCAATAGAATTCCCAAGAGCTTTCGGTCAAGTCTTATCCAAAGAAGAAGAATTTATTGTTCATTTGGATGGACAGACTGGTGCATCTTTGAAACTTACAATCCTTAATAGGGATGCTCCCATTTGGACAATGGTAGCCGGAGGAGGATCTAGTGTTATTTATACAGATACAATTGCAGATATGGGATTTGCGCATAAATTAGCAAATTATGGCGAATATTCTGGAAATCCAAATCGTGAACATACTGAACTATATGCCCAAACATTGATTGATTTAATTACTGAAAAACCAGATCCACAAGGAAAACCAAAAATCCTCATTATTGGAGGTGGAATAGCAAATTTTACGGATGTTAAAGCCACCTTCACAGGAATAGTCAGTGCATTAAGAAAATCAGCGGAGAAATTAAAGAAAGCAAATGTTAAAATCTTTGTTAGACGAGGTGGACCAAATGAAGTAGAGGGTCTTAAGCTAATGAAGGATTTAGGACAAGAGATAGGAGTCCCAATAGAGGTGTATGACAGATATACTCATATGACACGTGTGGTTCCATTAGCCTTAAAGGAGATTGAGTAGAGGTAGATAGAAAATGACTGAACAATTCGAATTATTTAATCGAAAAACTCAAGCAATTGTATACGGTTTTCAAGCAAATGCAATCCAGCGTATGTTAGATTTTGATTTTGTGTGTAAAAGAGACACCCCCTCAGTAGCAGCCATCATTCGTCCAAGTCAAGCAGGAGCAATTGGATATCATAAAGTATTTTGGGGAGGAAAGGAAATTGTTATCCCAATTTATAGAAGACTCTCTTTGGCAATTAAAAAACATCCTAATGCCGATGTAATGATAAATTTCTCCTCATTTCGATCTGCTTATCCAACAACAAAAGAAGCATTAGAATCAGATACTATTCGAACTGTTGCGGTGATTGCAGAGGGTATACCAGAGCGTCAAAGTCGAGAAATCTTGAAATTAGCAAAAGAAAGAGGAAAAACAATAATCGGCCCAGCCACTGTTGGGGGTATGAGATCAGGAGCATTTAAAATAGGAAATACTGCAGGAACCATAGAGAACATTGTTTTATCAAAGCTCTATCGACCAGGGAGTGTTGGACTCGTCTCCAAAAGCGGTGGGATGAGTAATGAATTAAATTTTATGATCGCAGAAAATTCTGATGGAGTTTATGAAGCAATTGCTATTGGTGGTGATCGTTATGCAGGATCTTCCCTCTTAGATCATCTACTCCGCTTTGAAGCTAATCCCAAGATAAAAATGCATGTTTGTTTAGGAGAAGTAGGGGGAACAGGGGAAGTAGATGTGGCAAATGCCTTAAAAGATGGTAGAATCAAAAAACCCCTTGTTATGTGGTGCATAGGAACTGCAGCTAAACTACTCCCTGCAGGACTTCAGTTCGGACATGCAGGAGCGATGGCAAGTAGTCATTTAGAAACAGCTGAAGCTAAGAATAAATTATTATCAGAAGTGGG
>JAEOUE010000021.1 GCA_016839515.1 Candidatus Hodarchaeum mangrovi | reverse complement strand
CCACATGGTTGGTAATTATATACACGGATTAGGAGATCAGTTAGTATCTGGGGAGAAAGACGCCATAGAATTTCAATTTAAAAAACCAAAGGGTAAATATGATGGTCCAGTTGAATTTCAACAATTTTCCTCACAGCTATACAAACTAGGGATGAAGATTGAAAGGGAATTAGGTCTTCCCCAAGATATTGAATTTACAATTTCTAAAGGAAAAGTGTATATCCTTCAATCCAGACCAATAACTACTTTTGTGGCTATCGATCCTGTTACTTTCAAAACTAATGCAACTTTTTCAGGGGATTTAGCTTGGAGTAATCAAATTATGGCTGAAGTATTTCCTAAACCATTAACTCCTGCTTCTTGGTCGGTATGGGAGATCCTATATAATGCTTTAATCTCATATGATAAAATGAAACAAATTTTTGAGTATGAATTACCAGTTATTGGATGTATTGCTGGTCGTCCATATCTTAACTTTTCATTCATGTACTCTTTCCTCCTGAAGTTATTAAGAAGCGATAAAAGAGCTCGAGAAATGATTGAAAGGACGATGGGAACACCTCCTAAAGATCTAACCATTCCATTGTTAAAAATTAGTCTTTTGACAGTATTGACTAAGATTATTCCTGATGAATTGGCAAAAGATCGAAGAAAAAGGAAACTCATGAAGAATTTTGACCATCTTGCTTCTGAAAATTCGATTTATTGCAGAGAAACTCGAAAGAAAATTATTGAAATAGAGAAAAAACAGGACTTATTAAAGGTATGGATAGAAACTAAGGCAGTTTTTTTAGATTTTCAAACAATGCAAGATTATGTGAATGAACAATTTGCTTATAAAAATCGTTCTTTAACGAGCTTATTGGATAAAAATCTTAATAAAGAAGACTCTGAGAAATTTTATGCTACTATTAGCATCGGAAGTGATGAATTAGCATCTGCGGGACAACTAGTTGGCTTACATAGAATAGTAGTCGGTGAAATGTCTCAAGAGGAATATTTAGACGAATATGGTCATCGTGATACTTTTGAAAATTATTTATCTGTTCCACGTCCCTATGAAAATTCTTCATGGTTAGAAAGTCAAATACAGGAGTTTAAAGAATCAGGAATCGATTTTCGAAGTCTATTAAGAGATAGAGAACAAATGTTTCTCGAAACTTTTCAGGAAATTTCGGGTAAAATTGGTCAAAAAAAGGCAAGAAAAATTAAGAAGACAATTGACGAATTTAATGAATTCTGTGAGAAACGTGAGCTAGTAAGGACAGAATTATCACGAGTATTGGGTCTGATAAGAGCTTTTCTACTAAGAGCAGGGGAATTAACGAAGTTAAATGATGACATCTTTTATTTAACAATTGACGAAATATGCAAACTTCTCTCAATAGAAGATGATGATATCCCTGAACTTGCATATATTCCTCTTAGACGTGAAACTCATAAACAAAATGAGAAATTACCAACCTTACCAACATGGATAAGAGGTAGATTTGATCCATTTCAGTGGGCAGAGAATCCTCATCGAAATATTGTTATATATGATCCTGATTTGAAAGAGTATGTAATTGAGGATGAGAATACTATTGAAGGAAAAGCTGGATCCGCAGGACAATATGAAGGAATTGTCAGGCGCATTGATGATCCGAGTGAAGGGCATAAGCTCCTGAAAGGTGAAATTCTAGTTACAAATACTACTAACATAGGTTGGACTATCCTCTTCTCGAAAGCAGGAGCGATTGTAACAGATATAGGTGCTGTATTGTCTCATGCCGCTATAGTGGCCCGAGAATTAGGAATTCCAGCAGTTGTTGGTACAGGTACCGGATCTGTAAGACTGAAGACAGGAGACCGCGTCTTAGTTGATGGAAGTAAGGGAATAGTCCGAATAATTCAAAGGGCTTAAAGCTTATTGAAGTGATTGAATGAAAGCTACCCCTCCGTTTGAGAATTCTGTAAAAACCTTGACCTCGTTATATTTGGCATCGTTCATCATCATTTCGGGGTATTCGGTAATTGTACCATTTTTACCACTTTATGCAAATGAATTGTTGTCCGAGATCATAATTGGAAACAATATTATCATAGGAGTTGCTTTTCAGATAGGGATAATTACCGCAGGTAACTTATTAATGAAATTTCTCCTCTCTCCCGCATATGGAGATCTTTCTGACATTTCTGGAAGGAAACCAATTATAGTTATTGGAATGACTGTTTATACCTTCCTAATGGCAGGATATGGTTTAGCTAGCGATTTTTTCTCCTTATTCATATTAAGGATGTTATCTGGAGTGGCATCTGCTGCTGTCTGGCCTGTTGGACAAGCATTAGTTGTAGATGCTTCTTCAGAAGAAAGAAAAGGAAGAAACCTTGGTTTTTATATGCTGAGCATGATGGCTG
>JAEOUE010000272.1 GCA_016839515.1 Candidatus Hodarchaeum mangrovi | reverse complement strand
TTACCCAATCGCTGGATGGAAGGGCGAGGTGATCCAATAACACAATGTATTTCTTGTAATTCGTGTATTTATGCAATGTACACTCATCCTGGTAGACCTGAACCTGGATTAGTTACTTGTGTACATAAAGGTGATAAATCTCTACATGTTTTAGCTCAAAAATGGCTTTCATCATGGGTAAAAAGAAATATCGTGCAGGATAACACCATTTAGTACATCTACGATAAGAAATCGATTTTTCTGCATTAATAAGATTCTTCTCATCCTACGAATAACATTAGGAGAAAATTTTCAGTATTTTTAAACTTTTGATCCTTTAGATTTCCTCTCTCTTTTGTAATTTGTAGAAAGAGCGGATAAAATATTTTCGGGGACTTTTTGGATTTTTAATCGTCCTTACATCTCTCTAATTCTTTTTATCAATTCTCCTGCTTCTTCAGTTTTCTCTAAAATTAAATCAGTGGTTGTATTAACTTCGCTTGAATCAGATAATATCTTAATTGTTGTGCCTGCACCCATAATAATTTGTAAAATATTGCCAATCTTATGTGAATAGTCATCAGTTAAGAGATTTTTCTTTTTAATATAGATTCCTTGTTCTAAATGTAAAAAAACCATTAATCCCAGTAAAGTTACCATTGCTACTGATGAGTAGTACGCTATTATTGCTATTACATCAGTACTCATGTATAACCCATAATTATAATCAGGGACACGTGTAATAATATAAACATTAACAACAACGTAGCCAACAAGAAATACCATTAAAATTACTATCAATCCATAACTGTATTGTAATATATTTTTAATTTCTTTTCGATTAGAATATACTAGAGTAAGAAAAACCATAATGATAAGAAATTGAAAGATGATAGAAATATTGATTGCTATTAAGATGTCAAGAAGTATAAATGCGATTATAGGTGCCAGAATAATTACTACTAAACTACTGATTACCATATTCCTTGGATATTCAATGAAATAAATCGAGAGTCCAGTAATTAACAAAAATAACCCAATATTTAGGGTTATTACATTTAAAATACGAAGGAGGTTGATAATAAATAGATCTTGTGTTAAACTTATCCCAAATGGTAAAAACACCGAAACTAGCAGAAAAATCCAACCTAATAGTTGTAGAAAATGTCTATTTTCTTTTGTTTTGGAATACATGTCAAAGGATACAATTATTCCTATAAAACGAGCAATTAGATTAACTATCAATCCAAATGTAACTAAAGCATGCATTTCCAATGCAAAATTCATTCCTAGTTCGTTACTTTGATAAAAATTTTTTTTAACTCTTTAAATTTATAATTCTTGTCATTATTATCTAAATCTTTTTCGTATCTGTCTCAATATTCACTTCTAGGCTTGTGTCCATTTCACACTCTATAATCCAATATATACTTTTCCAATCCAATCAAACAACAAATGACTTTCTTATTATATTATTATCAAGATTATTCCTATTTTAAGCAATACTTCTTTTAAAAAAGAGAATAAAGAGGATTTTCTTCTTAAAAATTCCTTTTATTAAATTTCTAGAAGTGCAAATTCCATTCCTTAATTCCGAAAAACAAAAAATGCTTTAATTCCAATTTTTACTGAAGTTAAAATCAAAATATGTTCAACTAGATGATTTTATTCCCAAAGAAATCCTTTAATATTTTATTCATTTAAAATATTTGAAAAAAAGGTATAAGAAATTCCTGCTACCAATTACCGCTCCATGACTTCAGGAGCCAGTCCTTAATTGTTTTTGAATATGAAGTAAGATTTAAAATTTTATTTAGCCATCCTGCAAGGGTGACTCCTGCTTCAATTTTGAATCTGAGTTGGATAGACCATTCATTAGGTTGGTTAGAATAATAGGTTATTGAAATTGGTGCATAAGGAACCGCTGCAACAAAAGGACCGCCAACATCATATATCAAGAATGCCAGTTTACAGGTTACCTTCGGTGTTACGCTTAGTCCAGCAGATCCTGATATTTGAGGCTTACCTCGATTCACACTTACATCACTATCCCAGATGGTACTCCAACCGGATGACTCGTCCCATCTAACACCAGCCTTGTACATTGTTTCCAATGAAACCCAAGTTGAGACTGATATTTTTCCCCAAGCTTCAAAAACAATACCAGCATCTACAGTTAATTGTAAGTTAGCCCAGACTGGTACACTACCTGCCCAAAAATAAAACCTATTAGACAACGTTAACAGTCTGTAAGTCCATTCTTTGCTGTAACTAACTCCCACACCAAGAGAAGCTTCTACCTTAACTGAAGGAGTTATTTTCATCCATGATTCAAACCATTGAAGTTTATTCCCTTTCCATGTCCATTTCCTTTCCCATCCCATAAACCATTGTATTTTTAATATGGGAGTTGCTTTCAGTGTAATATCTAGACCAACGGTTCCACCAACACTCCAAGTCTTTTCACAAGGATTTGGAGCAATTGTATAACTCCATGTTTTCGACCAATCGCCTCCTGGTTTACATATCTTTTTTGTGATTATACTAGGAGGAATGTAAGGATGGGAATAATTAATTGCAAATACTTTATATTGTCCTAAGGCTGTAGCTAGATATGTTTCGTTAGCTGTTATATTTCGTTCAGTTACGACAAGGGCTTCATCTACAATGATATTTCCAGAGATTTCTGTTACATTGGTTTGAATAAAAGTCCCCTCTCCAAAATCAATTGTCCAATTCAACTGATTAAGCATACTTTGATTATAAAGCGTATAACCAGTAGGTAAGCTTATATTGATTAACCAATTAGCAATATATTTCTGTTCACCTGGAAAAGATTGAAGCATTAACATCATATATTGTATTTTTGTAAACAAGAACTCAGCAACCAATGCTTTGTCACTATCATTCCAAGCACCAATATAGATTCTCCAATCTGAACCACTTTGATATTCTGCAAAATTTGATGAACGAGCCTTTAATGAAATTCTGGTTTCATTCGTTGTGCTTAATGGTATTATTTTGGATTGAGTTATATTCATGTCAAAACCTAGGAGAACCAGCTGTTCCATAGATATTCCTTGGTTTAATGCCTCTTTTACTGGTGCATGATCTGTTCGTTCTGCTGGAGGGCTTTGTCCTCCAAAATTGAGTTGTGCAAAAGTCACTTTTTCAGGTTTAATTAGAGCATTTGTACTTATTTCACTGCCATTATAGATTCCATAAATGGTATAATTACCAGGGAGAAGGTTGTACCAAATATACCCCGACCTAGATATATTTGTTTTCGCTGATCCTTCTGGTCCCCGATAATACACGTTTGTACAATTAACCAATGTTCCATTATAATATCCTACGATATAGAGGTTTCCTGTACCATCTAAAGTTTTATCATAGTTCTGTGCAGCAATGGCAAGGTCTTTTACATCAACTTTTCCATCCCAGTTGAGGTCTAACTCAGCTTTCCAGTTATTATCACCTACCATTGATCCAATGTTTCCAGCTATGAGCTCAAGATCCTCCCTCTCGACTTTTCCATCCCCATCACTCACATCACCTTGTAATGCTACTGTTTTAATACCTTTTTCTAAACGGGTATCATCAATAATTGTTATATTGTCTGGTACATCATATTCGACATCAGACTGAAGAGATGATGTATTAGAGAAAAATGATTGACGCAAGAGACCAGCTAACGGGGATTCAGGAATTATAATTGTGAAATTTATATTGGCACTACCATTAGCTTGAACCTCAATATCTTGTATAATAGAAATTTCAACCTGAGTGGCAATACTCTCCACCTCAGCTTGAATTAAAACTGTTCCCTCGGATGAGGCTTCTGTTGCTTCATAATTATAGGTATCATCCAAAATTAATGGACCTAACGGGTAGTTTTCAGTTGGGTAGTATTTATTATTAACAATGTAAAACGTTTCATTTAAGGAACTTATAGTTGGGTTACCACTGCCGATTCCCATCTCATCAGTTTGCATTGCGGATACTGTGATGAATGGAACTGTCGAGCTGACGATATTTATTGAATCATAACCATAAATATTCCAATAAATTACCAAATCAAAATCATCATAATAATTGGAAAAGAGAGTTGCAGCATTTGCTGTTGGATATAAAATAATGTTCTCTGCTAAGTATCCTGCATTGATTAGCCACGTGTTTACTTCTACAGCATAGGTGTCATTAGGTTCACGGAAGAACACGATTTTTGTCTCGTTGGGTTGGTTGTAGCTAGATGCCCACAAAATAGTTCCGTTAAAGAGTTCCCATATTATGGTACTAAAAGCGGTTGGTTTATACCATCCAAAATAGGCATATTTCTTTGGATCATTAATAATCAGAATATCTTTACTTGCAGGCTCAGAGGAAGCTTCTGATAAGCTAAAAGGAGGTGTATTAATAGGAACAGCGTTGAAGGATAAGCTGATAATGCTAGCATAGAGTATGAGTGCTATCAAAAATATTGATCTAATTCTGGTTTTTTTCACTATCTTTAGACTTCCTTCTTCTTTTTCTCATTATTACCAAGATAGCAACAACTGTTACTAGAATGAGAGTAATTACTATTAGAGCTATGAAATCAGGAATTTGTGGTAAGCTGGTGGATTTAATGGCTAGATTAACCCCACTAACTGAATCCATTGGAACTAACTCAATATAAGGAGTTAAAATAAACGTGTCAGCGCCATAAGGAATTGAAAAGTATATTGTGGAACGATCCTGAGGTGGAATCTGTGTCAGATTAAATTCAATCCAAATTAAACTTCCATAACCAGAAGCTTTTTCATCGTTACCAAGCAAGGATTCTCCCTGTAGAATAAAACCCTCTTCATTGTTAATTGTTGGAGTTACAATTATTGATGAGTGTTCAGAAAAGAAATTACTTTTATTACCATTTGTATACCCTGTTTTTGTAGCTGTGAGAAAAGTTGAATTGAAAAACAATTTTATTTGCCATGCAAAACTATTTTGTGTTAAATTTACAAAGACTGTTACGTTAAATTTATCACCAATATCTACAATTGTTGCATTTGACGGTTCAATCCACATCGCATTAGCAGGATGCGGTTCAGAGGGTATATATGATATGCTATAGTAAATTGATGAAGATGATACAACCAATAACAGTATAAATAAGATGCTGTATGACAAAAATACTGAAATTTTGCTATTTGTTATAATTGCCATTTCCTTCAGATTAGCAATTTAGATCAATTTAAAATTTTATCTTCTATGAAATTTAATTTCTTCTTTCAACTGCTATGCTTAATTATCTCCCTCTTTTTTTCTAATTATTTCAATTTTGAATACTGGCTTGAAGGTCACTATTGATTGACTAAAAAATGAGCAATTGTTGAATTGATACACTCGCTCTTTTAGTATAAATTAATGTAAACTGGAATTAGTCATTCTTCCAGAGCTAGATTAATTAATTATAATATTTTACTAATCCTTATATAGATAAGTTGTTCCTTTTTTAGTATTAGTGTGGAGTAACCTTTAATGAAAACGAAAGAAAATTTGATGACAAAATCCTCCTCTTCCAGTTATATCATTGCCATTCCTGATGATTTTACACTATCTAAAGTCCATAATCTAGAGGAGTTACTTATGAAAATTTTTAAAAAATTAGATATTCCAAAAGGAGCAATATCGAAAGATGAATTGGATCAAACTCTTAATAAATTTAAAAGTGAAAGTGACACCCTTCTCAAGGGCTTGTCTGAACCACAACGGGTTATTTTTGGACTTTTACAACATTACCAATTAGTAATCCACGAATTTCCAACCAAATCAGAAAATGGGCGAATTATTAATATCCTTGCCCGAGGAAAACAACAAAGAATTGAACAAATTTTGAGTGGACAATATCAGATTATAAAGAAAGAATAGCCTTGCAAAGATTAAAAATTCGCTATTCCAAGTCGGAAATTATATTAATAGCTATTTTAATCTTTATTCTTTCTATATTAGGTTATTTTATCGGATTTGAACCGATTATCATCGTTGGATTTCTTTTCGCGATTATTAGTATTCCAATTATTCTCTATCTTTATTTTAATATGAAAAAATTTCCAGAAAACTAAGAAATCAAAGTCTAAACTTAATTACCAAGAATATTCCATGTATTTTGCTGTTTCCTGCGCAACTTCTTTCCCAACAAGCTCCGAAACTATAAAAAGACTCATATCAATTCCAGCAGCAATTCCAGCAGAAGTTATAATCTTTCCTTCTCCTGAAAGCATGAACCGTCGGTCCTGAAATACATAAACCTTAGGATAGGCTTTTCTCATCCTTTCAATACTTTGCCAATGTGTTGTTGACTCCGAACCATCTAATAAACCAGCTTCTGCCAAAAGGAAACTTCCTGTGCATACACTCGCTATTAATTGGATTTTCTCTTTTTGAGTCTTTAGCCATTCTATAAGAACAGGGTTCTGAACTTCTTTTCGGGTTCCCCATCCTCCAGGAACCAGAACAAGATCGAATTCAGGATGATTATTAAAATCATAATCTACATT
>JAEOUE010000343.1 GCA_016839515.1 Candidatus Hodarchaeum mangrovi | reverse complement strand
CTGCAGTATTTATTACAGAGATTATAATTATTCTAGCAACTGAAGGTTTAGCATTTGAGATTGAAGAAATCGAAGAGATTATCGAAGCATTTAAAATTTCTATAAGTCTTGCAGTATCGGCAGTTCCAGAAGGCCTTGTGGTCGTTATTACGGTGGTGATGAGTATTGGCATGAGAAAGATGGCCGATCGAAATGCGTTAGTAAGAAAATTAACTGCAGTTGAAACATTGGGTCGAGTTAATGTTATTTGCAGTGATAAAACTGGAACTTTAACAAAAAATGAAATGACAGTCGTACAGATCTACCTTAATAATCAAGTACTAGACGTAGAGGGTGTGGGATATAATCTTTCAGGGAATATCATGCAAAATAAAAAAGTAGTAAGCATTAATGATGATTTGAAGAAGTTTTTAGAAGTATGTCTTTACTGCAATAATTCTAATGTAAATATATTAAATCAAAATACCGGCGAAGTCTCTGTGATTGGAGATCCTACTGAAATATCAATGAAAGTGCTAGCTTTAAAAGCAGGAATCGATGAACCATTTGAAAAGCTAGATGAAATTCCCTTTGATTCTGATAGAAAAATGATGACTGTAGTAGGAAAAATAAATGGAAAAAACTTAGCGTTAATAAAGGGAGCACCCGATGTACTTATGCGAAATGCTACTACCATCTTGAAGAATGGTCAAAAGGAAACAATAGACAATTTTAAACAACAATTATTGGATCAAAATGAAAATTTTGCTCGTAATGCATTGCGGGTTTTAGGAGTTGCCTATAAAGAATTACCTGAAAGTTATGATTTAGAAACAGTTGAAAATGATTTTACCTACATTGGTTTAGTAGGTATTATTGACCCCGCAAGAGATGAAGTTAAAGATGCTATCTTGGAAGCTAGAATGGCAGGCATTAGAACGATAATGATAACTGGAGATCATAAAATTACAGCTATCGCCATTGCCAATCAAATAGGACTAACCGAATCAAATGAAGCAATAACGGGTGTTGAATTAGAGGAGATGAATGATGATGAACTTCGGGAGAAAGTAAAGACAGTAGATGTTTTTGCTAGAGTAACTTCTGAACATAAATTAAGAATTCTACGCAGATTGAAGGAACTTGACAGGATAGTTACTATGACTGGAGATGGGGTTAATGATGCTCCCGCTGTAAAAGGTGCGCATGTTGGGGTAGCTATGGGATTAAAAGGCACCGAAGTGACTCAAGAAGCCTCAGATATGATTTTAATTGACGATAATTATGCAACCATAGTAAATGCTATTGAAGAAGGTCGAGGTATTTTTGAAACTACAAAAGGATTCTTTCGATATATGCTGAGTACGAACTTTGATGAAATATTCTTGATATTAGTGGCTTACATTGTTATGAAAATTTTTGAAAATATCTTTTTAGGCATTCCTGTTGAACCAATTCAAATTCTCTGGTTAAATATTGCTACAGATGGTATTCCAGCAATGGTACTAGGACTTACACCGACAGATCCTGATGTAATGAAGGAAAAACCAAGAGAAGGATTCACATTAATACAGGAAATTAAGGGTCCTGTATTATTATTAGGTATTTATACCTCAATTACAGACATTTCCCTCTATTTATTACTTTGGACAGTTCTTATTCCCAGTTGGGCCCAAACAGGGATAGACCCTCAGTTAACTATGGATTATATGACTCGGGGAACAGATGCATACTTTTATTCGATTGAATTAGCTCAGACAATATTATTTACAAATTTAGTAATTTGTGAATTGATGTTTGTATATACGTGTACATCAAACATTAAGCCATTTTATCTTTTTCCAAACAAGCATTTATTCTGGGCTACAGGTTTATCGCTTGGGTTACAATTGTTAATTCTTTATACACCATTAGGGATAGCATTTCATGTAGTACCCTTGAATCATCCATATTATTGGATAGCGTTGTTTTTAGGAGCCTTTAGTGTATCTGTAGTTGATGAGATCCGAAAATATAGAATGCGCCTTAAATTAAGAAAGAATCCAAATCGTACTTTACGTTAAGGATTTCATTTCACTTTAGAACAAAATTTAACAATTTTTTAATTTTTACTTATTTTTATAATATTTCATGAAAATCTATTGACTTTCTTCAAGTTGTTTAAAAAAAAGACCAATTCCAATTATTTTAAAAGTATCTTGAACATTAAT
>JAEOUE010000271.1 GCA_016839515.1 Candidatus Hodarchaeum mangrovi | reverse complement strand
CTGAAGGTACATTTATTGATATCGGAAAACCAATTGTAGAGAACCGTGTTTTTCCAGTTGTGGTGAAATCTTTAATATTTGGTTGAATAATTTGATTTCTCATCATGAAACGGTTATTTGTAGCTAAATTTGCGAGTTCAACATTTGTTTAACGTAAAGGAAAAAAGTGAATCCAATTTCCTTTTATATGAAATCCATTCAAGAATCTTGAGAAAAGGAAGCTAGCATACGAAATATTCGAGGTCTAAGAGGAGTCTAGAAATTGAAAATACATAGGATATCAATTTTATTCACACTCCTAGTTTTAACACTTTCTTTTTTTCTTTGGTTCACAGAAACTCCTATTGGAATCCTGAGTAAAGGATATACCACATTAGAAGATAGGAATTTTCTCTTTATAGCAGAAAATAATGCTGATAACGCTTTAGTTCTCTCTATTGCTCAAACATTAAATATTACTGCCGATTTTCTCGATATTAAGACTTCTGATGACCTGAATCAACTTTTTAACTCAAATAATATCTTTATGGATTATTCTGTTATTATTTTATCCCTCAATCAAATTCCTAATCCCCTAAATGACTCAATTACACCCCAATTATCTAGTTTTATCTCTAATGGGGGATTGTTTGGGATTATTTCAAGTCAGATTTGGCGTTTTTCTGGTTCTTTTCATTCACTATTAGGATTAGTAATTAATTCCCAAGGCCAGAAAGAGTACCCCCTTGGAAATATATCAGAACAATTAGAATTCACTGTAATCAATGAGACTCTCTGTCAACAACCAATTTTTTATCCAAATAACTCAAAATTTTCTGTAGAAGGAGTAATTGGAATAACTTCTGCTATTAATCACCATTTAATGGTTGCTCAAAGTCAGAATACATCGAATGGTAATGCATGTATAAATGCATTTCAAGAGGGAAAAGGGTATGTTATTAGTGCTCCGATTTCTCCAGTAACGATTTCTGCTTCCCTTGAAAATCTCTCAAATTTTCTTTCCTCAATTATTGGAACAGGATTAAATATATTAGTAGAATTTGAGCCTTCGGAAAATTCAGATTTTCCTATAATCCCAAAATTATTATTCAATGATGAAATACTCAATACAGTAACAATTATAGGAGGATTATTTCTTCTAATCTTTGGTTTAGTTTATGTGGTGTCACAATGGTTATTTATACAACAAAAAACCGTTCTTGATTTACCAAAAGATCGGAAGATGCTAGAAACCCTATTTTTAGGCCCAATTCTATTTATTGGTCATATTTTATATCCCCCCATTATTAGACGACTTGATGATTATGATGTTACGGATAATGAATATCGAAATCAAATATTGGATATCCTTGTAACAAAAGATTTTCTTCATTTTCGAGAACTGAAGAGAGAGTTAGATATAGGCACATCAAGTCTGAGGTGGCATTTACAGGTTCTTGAAGACTTTCGGCTAATTAATAGGACAGTTATTGGACAATATGAGATATATTATTTATTAAATAATACTCCTGATCCAATATTTCTAGAAATTTACTTTGCCATTATTTCTGGGGGAGGTTACAAAGTAGCACAAGCTTTCAAAGAATCAAAATCTTGGGAACTCTCACTCTTAGCGGATTATATTGGCCAATCACGGGAATCGGTTCGATACCATTGTAAGAAACTTGAAAAATTAAATTTATTAACATTGAATGGTCAAAAATATCATTTCAACTCAGAAAAATATAACAAATTTCTCCTTGCCTTGGAACGACGTCGTAAAACCCAATAACTAAGTGCAATAAATATTCCCTTTTCAATTATTTTGTTCATTAATATCATTTGGAAAAAAAGTGTTACTCAAATAAATTAAAACTGAAAATATCTTATTTATTCGACTTAATACTTCAACATACGTATTAGTTCAAATATGATGTGATATAAAATGAAAAATAAAAAAATCATTCCTATTATGGTGTTACTAGGAGTATTATTTTTAGAAACCTCATCTATAGGTACTGTGACTTCCTTAAATGAATTACCAAAATTAGCAACAAAAGCTTATGAACCCCCATTACTTCCTTGGACTAATGTTGAAAACGGAAGTCGAGTTAATATTTCAGCAGGATTCCGTTATCAACTTCGAATACAGAATGGTACTCTAATCCGTCTTCATGTTAATGAATCGGTTCAATTGCATCTCAATTCTTGTGACCATAACCCAGTCGGTCCTTTACCAAATAGAACTCGTGCTGTCCATCGTTATATGTTCATTGAACTTAATGCATCTGTATCAATGAATGCTACAATGTATCGGAACTATACATTCGCTGAGATAGGTGAGGGCAATGTTTCTACATACCGTTGGGCTTTCTTTAATACAACAACATTCCAATGGCAGTACGCTGCTCAAAATTGGGTTGACTATACTCCAACAGGTGCAACTGTTTGTTGTAATACAACACACTTCTCCTTATGGACTATTTTAGCCCTTGATACCATATCAGAAGGAAATCCTACACCAGGAACACCCTTCAATGCTCAAAATGGTACAGCTTTTACCCTTCAATCAGGTAATCAATATCAAATCAAAACACAACATGGTTTTTCTTTACAGCTTCAATTGAATAAGAGTGCATCGCTTACCATAACAGAATACGAAACACCACCAAAAGTCATGACACAAGCTCGACATCAAATTAGAACTCAAACAATGGCAATAGAATTGAATGAATCTGTTGGCATAGAAGCTCAATTCTCATATACTTTTACAAACCAAATCCAAAATCAGCTTGGTATTAAAAATATGGAAAAATTAAAATTTATGTTCTTTAATGAATCTAGTAACGCTTGGGAAGTCCCCAAAAATCAATGGATGCAAGGGGAAACTCTTTATTGCAATACGACTCATTTTAGCCTCTGGACCGTGGCTGAAGAAGAATCTGTGTCTTCTACTCCTGGATTTGCTATACTACCCCTCCTTTTAGCTATGATCCCCATTCTAATTCTACGAAGAAGAAAATAACCATTCTCCTTCTCTTTTTTTTGATATCTCTTTGGAGGAAGTAAATTAAATTAGTAATTTTCAAACTCCCTCATGAAAAAAGTTGGTCTAATTTCAGATACACACATACCTTCCCGAAAGAAAAATCTCCCCTCATCCATAACTAGGTATTTCTCTGATTGTGACCTTATTCTTCATGCCGGTGATCTTGAAGAATTAAAGGTTATAGAAGATCTTGCTAATACCGCTCCTGTTAAAGCGGTTCATGGAAATATGTGTCATTCAGATGTAATTCGTGCCCTTCCAAGCATCCTTCGAATTAGAATTGAGGAAGTTACAGTAGGCCTGATTCATGGTGATGGAGGCCCTTCAGGCTATTATGAAAGAATTGTTTCAAGATTTCAGAGATTTTCTAAAGAACAGCTACCTGATATCATCGTTTGTGGACACACTCATCAGCCAGAAGCAAAAATTTTTCATAAGATTCAATTTATTAATCCTGGTTCGCCAACTGATAAATATTTTGCTCCAAACAATTCTATCGCCCTTATGCAAATAGAGAAACGAGAATTTAATTTCAAATTTGTTGATATTTAAGATATTTTTCTTAAAATTCAACGCTTCTATCTAACAGAATACAGAATGAATATATTAATTACACTATTTGAGAGATTCTCTTATTAAATCTCATTGGTATTATTTCCACGATAGAGTATATTTTGTTATTTTAATTCAGTTTTAGATCCAAATAGTTTTAATCCTTCTTTCATTTGAGAGATTTTCTACAATCATAGACATTGATATTCTCTCTCCCTTTTATTAGTATTTAAAAAATTAGAAATTATTTATAAAAACAATTAGAATATTAAGACAATCTATGAAGAAAAGTACTTTTCTTTAATCAAAATGTAAGAAATGAAGGGGATTATTTTTTGTGTAGAAAGTTTATTAAGTAACAAAATTATTACCTAGTAACAATAGTGATATAATTAAATAAAATCAAGTAAAAATGCTTTTCGTTTTAAAAAAAGAAAAATCACTGCATCTGTTATAAATATTAGGAATTTTCGAAAATGTTTGAAGAAAATGATGATTGTGCTGCAATGTTACCAATCAAGGTTCTTGGTAAAAAATGGATTAGTTTAATAATCTGTGAATTGTTAATGCACCCAAATTCTTTCTTTACAGACATTCAAAATGAAATTGAAGGAAAATATGGTCAGAAAATTTCAGCTAGGGTTCTTTCTGAAGGATTATCACTCCTTGAAGAAAATAAAATAATCGAACGCTCAGTAATTAGTGATAAAATGCCTATCCGTGTGCAATATGTTCTAACTGAAAGAGGGCAGGATTTCGCTGTTATATTTGGGATTCTTAAAGGATGGGGGTTGAAATGGGGAGATATAAAACAGAAAAAATGCCGTTCATTTAGTTGCATTCATAATAGCGTTGCAACTATTGATATCGATAAAGCACGAGAACTCTTTCAATGGACTTTCAATCTTAACTCAGAAGTTGTTAGCCAAAATGAGTTAATAGACTAAAGATTTGTATTAGAAGATAGATTAAGAACCACCTCTACTTTTTTTGATAATTGAATATGAAAATTCTTGAGATTGTAAAATTAAATAATTTTATAATTCACAAGACAAAATATAAAAGACAATAATCTTGAGATTGGTAAAAGAGAATTTTCCCTAATATTGTAGAAAAACATATCATCAGGTTATTCGAGTCACTCTTTTAGAGGAAAGGTTAATCTTTGAAGAAAGGGTTTGGAATTTATTGTTTAAACAATCAATTTCCTTTAGATCAATGATATCCGAGATTCCCTCAACTACACATGGAGCATTCGCCCTTTATCGGTATCCTGCTAAATTTATTCCACAAGTAGTAGCATACGTCTTAAAAAATTTTCATCCAAAAAAAAATAAATCTATTTTCGATCCATTTGCGGGATATGGAACAGTAGGAATTGTTGCACGACTTTATGGGTATAATTATGAGCTCTGGGATCTTAATCCCCTTCTTCAGACGATTCATAATGCAATTCTTTGCGATCCTTCCTACTTCTCCCCCTCTTATTTTATTAAAGAGATTCAACACTCAACAGAAAAATATTATCCTAATTGGTCACGAATAATGTATTGGTTTCCTGAAACATTTCTACCTATTCTAACACAGGCTTGGGGGTATACCCATTCACTCCCTTCAGAACAAAAAAATCTGATTTTTTTACCCTTAATTAAAATCACTCAATATTATTCCCTAGCTGATGATAAAATTCATAAATTAATAAAATCGAATTATTCTCGCAAAAAAATTACGAATTTATTACAACATGATTGGAAAAAGAACTTTTTTTTAACTTTGGAAAATGAAATTAGGAAGTTTATCACCAATTTAAGGTCTTATAATCAATTAAATCCTCAAGATGTTAAATTTATTATTGAAGCTGGAATAAATTCTCAAAAAATGCGATTAGAAAAAAAATATGGCCTTCTTTTGACATCCCCTCCTTATTTACAGGCTCAAGAATACATTCGATCAACAAAACTTGCTTTATATTGGCTAGGATTTAATGATACAGACATAAAAAATTTATCTAAGCAAGAAATACCTTACAACAATGTCCATCCCATCAAAGTACATTCTAATTTATTTTATAGCATAAAAGAAAAGATTGAGTCCCCATTATTGCTCCAAATGTATGAAAGGTATTTTTATTCCATATTAAATATATTAGAAAAGACTAGTAGACAGATAGAGGACTATCTATGCATTTTTCTTGGCCCAGCAACTATACATTCAACACCCATACCACTTGATGATATTATTGTTGAACATTTCCAAAATTGTGGATGGTATCATAAGATTACACTTATTGATACCATAAAATCGAGAAATATTTTTAAATTAGAGAAAAATCCATCAACAGGGAGAAAAAGTAAAAGAATAAAGACTGAACATTTGGTAATTTTGAAAAGAGAAGATAGCTAATATTTAATTTATTTCCCTTGAATTAAACGTTGTGCAAGTAATGCAGCCTCAAGTATAGGTAAATATCCTGTACAACGGCATAAATGACCCTCTAAAGTTTTCTCAATCTGTTGTTTGTCAGCTTTCGGTTCTTTTAAAAATAAAGCAAAAAGTTCCATGATAAATCCAGGTGTACAAAATCCACATTGAACAGCATTCTTTAAGATAAACGCTTCCTGAATAGGATGCAACATTAGTCCATGTTGAATTCCTTCAATTGTGGTTATTTGAGCATTATTATACTTCTTTGGTTTTAGCAGACATGATTTAACAGCTTTGCCATTCAAAACAACTGTACACGCACCACAATGTCCTTGTGAGCATCCATTTTTAGTGCCGGTCAAATTCAGGTGATTTCGAATAACATATAACAAACTGGTCTCTTGATCTACATCAATAGTGTAATTGATCGCATTGACTGTTATTCTAACTTCCATTAGGCTTCCCTCTGTTTTTCTAATCCTTTTAATATTTTCTCGGGTGTTGCAGGTAATACATTAATCGAAATTCCAGTTGCATTCTGAATTGCATTCATAATAGCAGGTGGAGGTCCAATGACTGAATGTTCTGCCATTGGGCGGCATCCAAACGGTCCATTTGGTTGGGGATTTTCAATAAAAATACAGGTATATTTGGGCATATCAGATAGATGAGGGATTTGATATCGTCGAAAATTCTTAGTGATCATTTCTCCTTTCTCACTAAATTCAATT
>JAEOUE010000006.1 GCA_016839515.1 Candidatus Hodarchaeum mangrovi | reverse complement strand
TTTTATACTAGTGTAAACCAATTTATCGGGGAGACAATAACAGGCGCTAATATATTAGTATACGGAATTGATTCTTCTTCACACCCAGATTTTTCTCGTCTTAATATTACATCAGGTAGCCGTATTGTTAACGAAAATACCATAATCATATCAAAACGGATTCAAGAGCAAACAGGTGTTCAGATTGATGAAGTGATAAATTTAGGAAATCTAGGATATGATTTTAGATCTGTTGATGTTACTATAGGGGGAGTAATGAGTGATGAACCTTTTTTTGGTAACAAAATTGGGTTTACTTTTATACTTGTAGATATCGATACTCTATATGACATTATTCCAGATAATAGGAAGATGCAAGTCTTAAATAGTGAAATCGACGTCAAAGTTGATAATTTGGTAAATATCAAAAGAACAGGTGAAAGCATTAAAGATGCCGTTGGAGTATCATATTACGTTTTTACTGAAAAGGATATATCCGAAATAGAAGCAACTGGGATAAGAGCATACCAAACTGCTATGAATCTTGTTATCCTAGCCAGCTTTGTTGTAGAATTCTTATTTATCACAAATGTACTTGCTATTTCCATACGTGATAGATCAAAGGAATTTGGAATACTTCGTGCAGTAGGGACAGGTTCTTATCAACTAATTGAATCTGTAGCTGCTGAAATTTTAATTTATTCCTTTATTGGATGTTCTATAGGTGTTGTGACTGGTATTGGTTTTTCAAACTTCCTAGTTGGTATTATGGATAACTTTTATACTGGATTGGAATTTCAAGGGCTTTCTCTTCATTCCTCTTCCTTAATAGCTACATTTCTTTCAGGTATGTTAGTAGCACTAATCTCGGGATTATATCCTATCTTTTTAGCGATATCTATGCCTGTTGTCCAGAATATTCATTCACGTATGAGAAGAGGGAATTCAAAAACTTTTAATGCTTCATGGAAGTATACAATATTAACGGGATTCTTACTTTCAGTTGTAGGTTACGGTTTACAATTTTTTGTTGGACCATCACGTTTTCTTGATTTTGAACTTCTTTCAATTCACTTTTTAACTGTTTTATTGATATTTATTGGCACTTTACTTCTTGAGGTAGGAATTCTTGTTTTTCTTCCTGGTATTGCTATGAAGATGTTAATTGGATTTAACATTGTCACGAGAACAATATCTACTCGTAATATTGCAAGGGAATTTCAAAAGTAGCTGTTCACAATTATGACATCCGCTTTAGCGCTGACTTTTATCATTGTTGTAGGATTAGTAAGCGCAGCAGTAATAGCAGGAGTACCTAGTTATTTTCAGAGCCAGTGGGGAGCGATTGACATAGTAGCGGAAACTTCAGATTTAAATCCCCTACCTATTAACTATTCAGAGATTCTCCAAGGTAATTCACGCATAGAAATGTCTTCATTCATCCAAGAAGCACGAACAGAGATCTCAGAAGTGGAAGGGTACGTTTATGGTGTCGATCCACTGCAATATGCTTTTTTCTCAGAAGCTGTTGTTGATTCCATTGGAGAACGAGCATCCTATTCCTATCTCAACCAATCATTCAATAATCGTACTTATGGTTTGATTTCCCATATCTTATTTCAAAAACTTAGTTTACAACTAGGATCCAATGTTTCAATCAAAATCGCTGACAATTCAACTGTTAATGTTACTTTAGCTTGTGTTATTAAAGCCAACGTGTTTTTAGGAGATGGTGAATACCTCTACATTTCAACCACTAAATTTCAAGAATATTATCAATCTATTTGGGCGAAATGGTTTATTTGTGATGCTAATGGAAACCTAGATTCCTTACAGCATTCTTTAGAGGTTGGTAATCAGTTTAAAGAAGTTATGGCAATTACTTTTTTCGCTGAAATGATGGAGCGTAGTCTACAATTCCAATCAGCTCTTTTTCAGGTATTATTCATTGAATCTTTTATCTTGGCTGCTATAGCTCAATTCATATGCATACTTGTATCAACTCTGAGGATGGAAAGAGAAGTTGGTATAATGAGAAGTGTTGGGTTAACAAAACGAGGAGTATGTGGAATATTTTTAACAGAATCAGTTGCTTTGGGTATTTCTGCCTTATTGGTAGGTCTGGTGGATGGTTTACTTGGCTCTGTGC
>JAEOUE010000270.1 GCA_016839515.1 Candidatus Hodarchaeum mangrovi | reverse complement strand
TCGCTTTTCCAAAAGCTTCGCGATGATCTTCGGCGTAGTTCCTCTGGTCAGCTTCATCGTAAGTCCTCCTATGAGCTTTTTGGGTTTGAGCGTGATCCTTTTCTCTCCCCTCGGGATCTCTTTGGCGAGAATCTATTTATCGAAAGGGATATGGTTCTTTCGGATTTAGTTAAGACCTTAGGAGCCTGTTGTTTCAGTCATTTTCAGGCTGATTCATCGTCTCCATTTCGTCATCTCCTTTTACATGGTTTACGTGGTTCGGGTAAGTCTTCTATGGTTCAGTTTCTTACTCGTAATTGGGATCAAATAGATTTACATGGTTTTAAATCCGTTTATGTTGATCTTTTCTCTTGGCAAGCACCGTTTAATTTGGATGGTGAAATTCTTTCTTCGGATGCTAGCCCCATTAATTATGATCGCTTTCTAACATCTCTTGCTTCTTTTACTACCCCCATCATTCTTTTTGTTGATGGCATTGATTTAACACTGACTGGTTCTTTTGCTATTCCTCGTCTCAGTGAACTTTTTCAGGCTTTAAACTCTCGACTTCCTCATGGATTCATATTTGTTGGTCTGATGAGTTCATTGGGTTTAGCTAGCCTTTCTCCTGACTTACGTCAGTATTTATTCAGTTATTTTTCAGATTTTTTCTTTTATCCTGTTTTTTCTCGGCTTGAATTACGTGACTTGCTTCTTAAGCGTATGGCTGGTGCTCGTTCCCCCTTTGAGCTTTTTTCTTCCAAAACTCTTGATCTTATCATAGAGAACAGTTTTGGCTTACCTCATCTTGCTTTATTTCTTGCCAAGGTCTGTCTTGATCGTTTGATTTTATTAAAGCGTTTTGAGGGTACTGATAAATTGACTGCATCTCTCACTTCCCGTATTCTTGAGGAGTATCATTTTTCAGTTGCTAAACAATTAATTGAATCGATTGACTCTGAAGATGAATCTGATTCGTTTATTGCGATGCTGACTCCAAAACGCAAAGAAATTCTAGCTGCTGTTCTATTCGAACAATATCGCGCACGAAATTTTTTCTCTGATGCACGTGTTGATGGTTTACGTAATTCTGAACTTGCGGATATGTTTCTTGTTAATTTATCAACAATGAATTATCATCTAAAACCATTATTATTATCTAAACTTCTCTCGGAGGGCAAACATCCGCAGGATTATCGCTCTAAATTACTAACGTTTGAATGGGATTCTCCGATTGCATTTGCTGCGGAGATTTTTATTGTTTATCATCATCTTAGGGACAAGGTTTTTGCTCTTGAACCAGCTGCTCTCTTATTATCTCGGAGGACTGAGGAATAATGTCAGTCCTCCTGTTTTCTATTGGTGTGGTGGAGATTATATTTATATTTGATTTGTTGAGGGTTTTTTATGAAAAATAATATAGAATTATTAGAATTAGAAGAATTAACCTTAGAGTACTGTCGGCAACGTGGATTGGTTGTCGATCGTAATTTTCATCGTCTTAGTGACAGCCGTCTAAATCTTCTTATACAGAATGGGTCTAATGATGATCCTATTGGGGTGATTATTAAAGATTGGAAACGGGCTGTTGGTGTTGACATTATTATTCGCTCAGAGCAGGTTTTAAAGGATAATCGTTCCTTAGGAAAAGTTTTAATTATTGCTAATGTTTTTTCTGACCCTGCTCGTTATTTAGCAGAGAAAATAGGTATTTTTTTGTTGACACGTAATGATTTATTACGGATTTTAGCTCCTGATCTCTCCTCAAGTGCTGTAAATGATTCAAATAAACAACAGGACATTATGATGTATTAATAGGTAATTCATTTATAGCTCCTTCTGTTGGGGGGATTTAACTTCTTTTCTTCTTTTCAAGTATCTTTTAAGTTCTTTCCATTTTTCTATAGTTTTAGAAATATAAAACAGAAAATAATATTGTTTATGTTCCTCATAAACTGTATATAAATTAAATTTAAAATTTATTAGCCTAAATATTTGAAATGCATTTCTCCTCTCATCGTCGTCGACGGAATTTTACTTCTCCTTTCTCAGGTGCTTCAGGCTTTTCACCAAAGCTTTCGGTCAATTCTCTCAGTTCTTTCAATTGACTTTTTTGCTCACGGATCCCAGTTTCACGAATCACACTACTGCTCCTTTCCTTTGAGAGTACTTTCTGTGTTTGTCGTGAGCTTCGGACTGTGAAGATAGCGAATAACACCCCTGCTATAACTACTCCTCCAATAATTATGATTGGTGCAAAGAGATCATTTACTGGTGAGGTTCGGGTGGTAGTTGATGTTGTCCCTGATGATTCTTCTTCTGACGCATCATAATGGATTTTTAACAATTTAACTTGATAGAATAGATCTCCCCTATCTTCATATGGATGATCTTTTTTAAGGATAACAAAATCTTTTTGTTCATTAACTGCCAATCCAATCAGTGCTTCCTTAAATTTTTGAATATAATTAGCATTAGCTTGGGGAAACATGTCTAGAATATTTTCTGGTACTGTTGAGGAAGCAGAAAGATAGATATAGGTCAGATCTTGATCAATATTACCTGATACAGGTATTGTATGGGCAGCATCTTCCCATAATGAATAATTAACATCTACAACATCCCCCCAATCGGATGTTATTTGTGCTTTTACGATGCTTGTCCAGAAGCTTATTATAATTATGAGAATAAGTATTTTCCGGTTAAACACTGTTTTTTCATCCAATATATCCTTCTATTAAGGTATTTAGGAGTGATTTTTTATAACTTTCATTTCTTATTTTCCTAATAAATACTTAGGTTTTTATCTTCCTTGAGTAAATATATTTTTGATAATCAGATAGTTCTCGGGTCCTATCCCCCCAAACGAGAATCAATAATTTAACTGGGTAAGATAATTTAAGAAAAATGTCTATGCATTTCAACAACTCTCTTGAGACACTTTGGATCATTCAAGAGCATTACAATATGCTTCTTTAAGGAGTGTCTCAATGAGGATTTGATAGTTTAATCCTTTAGCTGATGGAGCACCATTGATGACCGCTTTGGTTTAATCCATCCTGTAATGATATGTTCATCATGTCATCTACATTGGATGACATGATTAAGACCTGCAAAAACTTCCTAATCATAATAGTTATGAGAGGAAACTCATTTGCCTAGACGGAAGACTCCTAAGAAGACTCGCTCTACACCTCCGACTCCCCCCTCTCTTCTTCGGAAAGGTGTTACTTACTTATTTGAGTTTGAGGAGCCATCTAAAGCGTTTTTAGTATTTAAAAAAGTTCTTTCTGAGAAGAAGAAAGGTCTTTGTATTTCCCGCTGTTATCCTCCTCATCTCAAAGAGGATTTTCAACTTGAGCAGATTCCAATTTACTGGCTTACTCGTCAGAAGGATAATATGACTCTTGATCCTGTTCAATTGAATGGAATTTCGCATATTGTTCAACAATTTATAGCTGCTTCCTCTCCAACAATCGTTCTTCTTGATGGTATTGAATATCTTATTATGCAAAATGATTTCAAACCTGTTCTTCGATTTATTCAGCATATACGTGATGAAGTATTAATCCAAGGTTCAAATTTACTTCTGACATTATCGCCAGAAACATTATCTCTTAGTGAGGTTAGGCTTTTAGAACGAGAGTTAGAAATATTTAAAGACGAAAAGCAAACTGAAAGGTAATTGATTATGTCTAACCGCATTGAACTTATTCAATCAGGCATTGAAGGCTTAGATGCTATTTTAGGAGGAGGATTTCCTCTGGGATGGGTAATAGTCATTGCAGGGGGACCCGGTAGTGGTAAGACTACTCTTGCTACTCAGTTCGTTGTCCAGGGCTGTCTTAAGGGAGAGCCCGGTATTTTAGTTACCATGAACGAGCCTCGTTCTCACGTTTTGACTACTATGAGCAATTTTGGATGGGATCTAGAATTCTTTGAACGTGAAGAACTTCTTACTATTCTAGATTATTCAGCAACGAATGTTCTCTACTCAATCCATAAACAGGGTATGAAAGATGGTGGCCCTAGTTTAAATTTTATGATTGATCAGCTGCAGGATACTATTGATAGTACTGGGGCTATTCGATTAATGATTGATCCTCTAAACGCGTTTTCTTTTCTTTTTAAGGATAACTTTTCTATGCGTCGTGAACTACACAAATTTTTTGGAATGTTAGCAGGTCGAAAAACCGTTTCTTTAGCAACACTTGAATTGGGTTCAAGCGAAGAAGCATTTACTGTTGAAGAGTTCCTTGCTTATGGTGTGGTGCGTATTTACCATAAGAAGATCGGAAGGAATCGTGAACGGTCAATAGAGGTTATCAAAATGCGTGGATTAAATCAAGAACAATCGACTTTTCCTTTTGAGATTGGTCCTCAGGGATGTCGTGTTTATGAGAGTTCTGACACTTTTGATTATTAATTCCCTCTTATAGATTCTTATTGAAGTGAACTTCTAAGATTATTTCATACATTTGTATTCCTATTATTCCGTTCTTAATATTTATCGAGATTTGTTGATCCCTTAACCATACGAAGATCATTTCTCCTGCAACAAAAGGAAAAACCACAATCTTCACCGTAATATTCGTCTCTTCAAAATAATTTATTGTGGTTTTCAAATTTGTACTTCCATTTCCAACATGACCAATTTCCC
>JAEOUE010000269.1 GCA_016839515.1 Candidatus Hodarchaeum mangrovi | reverse complement strand
TTTAGAATTTTTGATATTAGTGATCTCTCTAATCCAACCCAAGTTGCTCTTCTACCACAAGCTGGTAATGGTTATGCTCATCAATTCATCTTGGAAAATAATATTGCGTATATTGGGAATGGGTATGGCGGAATTTGGATTATCAATTGTACTGAACCCGAGAATCCTACAGTGCTTACTGAATTCCCTCATGACTATTCTTGGGATATTCAGTTAGTGGATGACGTTATCTATACAGGAAATGGTCATATTAGTGCTCAAGAAAGTATTACTATCACCAATATCAGTGATCTGACCAATCCAGTTCATGTTGCAACAATTTTAACTGAAGATGATATTCCAGACTTACAGCGAGTTGGAAATAGGTTATATGCTGCGTGTGCCCAGAAAGGATTCCTTGTTTATGATATCAGTAATAGGACTGACCTGAATCTTTTAGATACATATATTGATTCTGCAAATCCTAATATTCACCTCATCACTTTTGAGGTTGTTGATAATTATGCATTTGCTTGTTATTATCATTATGGTATACAAATACTAGATATTAGTAATCTTTCTCAAATAACCAAGGTATCGGAAATAGTTAACAGTAGTAGTAACTGCTATTCAATTCATATCATTGAGGAACTCGCTTATATTTCTGATATTTCAGGTGGAATTCAAATAATTAATATCAGCACAATAACGAATCCTGTCGAACAAATACGGTATCTTTATGATAATTGTGGGACGAATGATATCTTTCTACGTGATGATATCTTATTTGTTGCAGATAGAAATATAGGATTATTGATCTTTCAGATTGAAGATGATTACACTACTCACACGACAAAAATTGAATTTTCTGTTTTAGTAATTCTTTCTATCGGTCTTATATTGATTAGAAAACGCTTAATTATTAAATAAAATTGATTCAAAAAGATTAAACTACGAAATTTTTGTCATTTATATATTGAGAATTCATGATTGATATGTTGGTATATTCACAAAAAATATTTAGATTATGATATGAATCAGTTACAAAATAGATATCTAATCTTTTTTATAACAGTTTTTTTAAAAAAATAGCAATTTTTATTGAGGAGATCGTATGAATCTGAATCTTGAGTTTTTAGAAAGAATGAGTAATGCGTTTGGTCCTTCAGGACATGAACTGGAAGTAACCAGAATCGTAAAGGAATATGTCTCAACTTTTTCTGATGAAGTACTTAATGACAAAACGGGTTCTTTAATCTTCAAAGTTGGTGATAAGGGTCCTAAAATCATGCTTGCTGGCCATGTCGATGAAATCGGCTTTATTGTTGTTGGTATTAATCAGAAAGGATATATCAGCTTTCATCAGGTAGGCGGATGGTGGGATCAGTCTCTTTTAACCCAAAGAGTTATCATAAAGACTAAAACGGGAGATTTACATCGTGGAATTATTGTAGCCCCACCTCCTCATGTATTAGATCCTGAAGAACAAAAAAAAGTTCTTACTAAAGACAAAATGTTTATTGATGTAGGATGTAAAAGTGATAAAGAAGTGAAGGAGCTTGGGATTCAAATAGGAGATCCAATTGTTCCTGATTCTAAATTTGAGATGATTAAAAGAACCCAGATTGAAAAAAAGGATGAAAAAGAGAATAGGAAAGAAGTGAGTCTTCTTATTGGTAAAGCATTTGATGATCGTATTGGACTATTTATTGCTGCAGAAGTGTTAAGAAAAATTAAAGAAGAAAATATTGCCCATCCCAACCAATTGTTCGGAGTAGCAACTGTGCAAGAAGAAATAGGCCTTCGAGGGGCTCAAACTTCAGCTCAAATGATTCAACCAGAAATTGGTTTTGCTCTTGAAGTTGATATATCTGGTGATGTTCCTGATGTCCCGAAGTTAAAAGCTCCTTCAGAGATGTCCAAGGGTGTCTCAATTTTAGCTGGAGACGCTTCAATGATTCCTAATCCTCGATTACGTCATTATGTCATTGATATTGCTAAAGAATTTAATATAGAATATCAAGATAGTGTAGTAATGGGTGGTGGAACCGATGCAGGAAGAATACATTTATCAGGATCTGGTTGTCCTTCACTTGTTCTTGGAATACCTACAAGGCATATCCACAGCCATAATGGTATTTTAGATCTTGGAGATGTGGAAAAAGCAGTTTCACTACTTATTGAGGTAATTAAAAGACTTGATTTAAATACTGTAAAGAGTTTTACAGAAATTTGAGGAATTTTACCAAGAAATAACGGTTTTAATTCTTGATTATTTCACTCTTAGGTATTTAATTCAAGAAAAGATTAAGTAGTTAATGGGATTAAGTTCTAAACTTAATATGAGGTATAGTCGGTATCTAGAGTAGCATGTAATTCATTTTTCCGCATATAGGGGGGAGTATATGGAGGATCATATTGAGCTAATTTAATATTTTTAAAGGGGAGACAACTTTCCTCAAGTAATCCAATAAAGGTTTCCTGCTTTGCTTTTACTCTTTTCTCTGTTGCCCATCCTTTAAAAGTATATACTGCTCTAATTTCCTTATCTACTTCTGTAATCTTTACTCTTGGGTCTTCTGGTTTAGGTAAGGTCTCTAATGTATATTTTAAAGGCATGATGAAGGCTATTCGATAGGAGTTTCCTCTCTCTTCTTGAATAACTGGTTTAGTCATTGCAATCTTTTCTGTAGTAATTTCTATTTTTCCCTGAATAACTGGTGCAGTCATCTTAATTTTCTGAGATCTGCTATTTCTTCCAAAAATATAATTAGCCAGTATTCGAAACCCTGAATTAGCTGATTCATTAAAAGAGCTTAAAATATCAGTATAAGCAATAATATATGGTAGATATTCACGTATTTCAAAATTAGGGTATTTTTTCAGCACTATATATTTTGGTTCTTCTATGGCTCTGGTTGTAAAATACGAAATTAGGGTCCAAACTACTAAAAGAATTCCAGTCAAGACTAATATAGGATATATTAAATTTAAAACCATAATTAAGCCCTTTTTATTTAATTGGTGATTAATTTGACTTTACTTTTAAAGAAATATGCAAATATTTCGTAGATTAATTCTAATTTGGAATTTTAAGAATTTTAATTAATTTATTAATAATCGAGAGTAGCTTTCCAGATGTCTCCTTTTCCATAATAGCTTAAAAATTGACTAATTACAAAAAAAACTATTAATATACCTCCAATTGTAAATAATAAGGATATTTCAGAGGGGTATTGTACTAAAAGGTATATATAGTTAATAAAAAACCAAATCCAGGTTAATAGGGGCGCAGAGATAAACATCATAGTCCGTTTCCATTTTTTGGCCTTAAGAAAAGAATAAGTATCATATTTTATACCAAAAGTTGGTAATAAATTCCCAATCAGATTAAAAGGATATCTTGCTTTTCTAAATGAGGATTTAAAGATAAAAATTGATTTAAATTGTATCCCTAGGATTATACCAAAAATCCAGTGATAAATAACATGTGAAAGGGTATAGTTTGCAAAACTAAAAACGAAATAGAAAATTATTCCAAGTAAAAATAATGGTTTACTTACTATTAGACTAAAATATAATATTTGAGCCAATAAAACAGCTATAATAAGTACAGGAATCCCAATTATTTGTTTAGTTTTTGGTACACGCCATTTCTCAAAAAAGAAAGAATCTATCTTGCCTAAAATTCTTAAGTCTTCATCATCCTGATTACTCTTTCTTGCGACTCTTAAAGAACTTTGGAATTTTATCAAATGCTTTTTTCTATCAAGTTGACCTGAATCCAAATAATTTTTGAGTTCTGATATGTTTTGTCTAAATTGTCCATTCATTTTCTTTTCCCCTAGTTTATCTTATTAAATAATTCATTATGCTTGGTTTTTGATATTTCTAATTAAATCCAATTACCACAAATTATCATTCTGATTCACCCATAAAAAATTATAGTAAATTAATATAAGATAGATCTTTTTCAATGATAATAAACGAATTTAATGTTTAGATTTTAGTTTCTTCCCAATTCTGATTGAGATGATATGAATATAAAAAAACTTGAATAAAATAATCGAAATCATAACAAATTCGATGGTATATTGTTTTGATAGTTTTTCCTAAAAAAAATCCAAAATATAACTTTATTATTTTTTAAAAAAAGGTATTATCATGATTTTAATTCTGCTGAGCTCAAATAGTCTGCTAATTGGACAATCTCCTCTGAAAAAGGCAAAAGAAAGAAAAAGAGCTAGAATACGTGATAATTTGATATGATATTACGAAAAAATTATCCAATTATGTTTATATAAAATACATATCACCATTTCATCATGATCGTAATTAATTAAAAAGGGAGATTGTCTTTAAATTTGATTCAATCTGGCAGAGATGATTTTTCAAGTTCACTTCATCAAAATGGTGAAGGTCGACCATTAGTGTTACTACATGGATTTTCAGGCAATTCTCATCAACATTGGGAACAGCAATTAAATAATTCAAATATTACATCAAAATATCATGTAATAGCTCCAAATATTTTTAGTTTCACAACAAAAACTGTAAAAGATATTCAGAAGAAAAAAAGTCCTATCTACGATCTTAAAAATCTCAGGTTTTTACTAAAAAGCCATATGAAGTTAAAGAAACCTTTTATTTTTGTTGGTTATTCCATTGGGGGAGCAATTGCACTAACATATGCCTCAATGTTTCCACAAGATGTTCTTGGAATAATTCTTGTTAGTCCATTAAGCGTTCTAAATTCATTTATTCCATCAATCCCAAAGCTCCCGAAATCTAAAAGGATAGTAAAAAAGAACAGTTCGTTTGGAAAGGCAGCTTGGATTGTATTCAAAAGAATAATTAAAGCTTTTTCATCGGTAAATTTAATATTAAATAATGAAAGGATTATTAAATTTCTTAAAAATTTTCAAAAATTAAATATTCCCATTTTATTAACTTATGGATTAAGGGACAGCATAAATCCTTCAAAAAATTATGATTTACTAAAACAACATTTACCCCCTAAAACAAAAATAATTCCTTTTGAAGGGGACCATAGTTTTCATAAATCGGAATCTGAAGCATTTAATAAGCTACTTCTTTCTTTCTGCAATGATGTAGAAAGAAAGTTGAGCTAAACTTTTAAATTTCAGCATATTTTATTAATGAATTATTCAATTTAGCTCTTTCATTGTAATTAAGATTTTTATTTCAGCTAATAGTTTCTTTTAAGATAAATATTTAAGGTTTAAATTTAGATTCTATTTAAAGTGAATTTATAAATAATTAATGAAGAATCTATGGGTGTTTCAAGTATGAATTTTTATAAATTCGCTCTTGAAGATGATAAAACCTACCCAGAGCTTATTTCGGGATTAGATCTCTATTTAATGCTATTTAGTTCTTTTGAATGCCTTAAAAAATATAACGATTTGTTGAATTCTATCAATGTTTTTCCTGTCCCTGATGGCGATACAGGTACTAATTTAGTACAAACGTTTAAGTCAATTATTAACGAACTATCAAAAGTTCCCCATGATAACCATTGTGGGAATATTATGTCACTAGTATCCCAAGGAGCATTCAGAGGGTGTGCTGGAAGTTCAGGAAGTATTTTATCTGAGTATTTTAGAGGATTAGAAGTAGCTTGGAAGAATCAAAAAAGTCTTGATATCGAAGTTTTAGTAGAAGGATTAAAATTAGCGGCAGAATTTGCTTATAATGCTGTAATCAGACCAAGAGAAGGAACAATATTATCTGTGGCACGTTCGATTGGGGAATCAGCGGAAGTTTGGAAGAAATTAGTAACCAATCCCTATGAATTATTACATATTATTTTTGAAGATGCCAAAATTGCTCTAAAAGATACTCACTATGTTCTTAAAGAAGCCAAAAAGGCTGGGGTAGTTGATTCCGGTGCAATGGGGCTAGTTGTTATTCTTGAGGGGTTTTTAATAAAGATAAGAGAAATATATCAAGTTGGATTAGAGATTATCCCTATATCTGATGAATTGAATTACTTTATTAAACCTGAAATAGATTTCAAAGAATTTGAGAAGAAATATGAGATAATTGCATTAATACCAGGATTAGATTGGTCATTAAGCTTGCTAAGTAACCAATTAGATGATTTAGGTGATACTTTAATCATTACAAAAGCAGAAAATGACTCAAAAGTTAAAATTCATATTCATTGTAATAATCCCACAGAAGTAATAGCAAAGTTGAATTCGCTTACAAACTTAGTAAAAATTATTACTTTCCATTCTTTAGAGCAACAGAATATGGAATTTCTTAAACAAAAGAATCAGCGAATAGGGAGGATATCCAATTGAAAGTGGGTATTGTTACTGATTCAATGGGCGAATTACCAATAGAATTGAAAAAAAAATATTCAATTATTGTTGTTCCAGGAGATATATACATAGATGGGGAACGCTATAAAAGTGGCGAGAATTTTTTTACTAAAGATTTAAGTAAAATCATAACAGAGAAAAATAAGACTTTCAGAACTGGTGCTCCCCCACCAGGAGAATATTATAATGCTTATAGTAGTTTAATTGATGATGTTGATTTCATTATCAGTTTACATCCTCCTAGGAAACAAACTAGTGCAATCAATTCAGCAAACACAGCTATTCAAAGAATGAAAGACCCGTCTCGAATCAAATTATTTGAGACTGGTGTAGCAACATTAGGTTTAGGGTTGGTAGTAATTGCGACGGCCATTTCTGCACAACAAATTGGTGATGAATCAGAATTATTATCACAGGTTCAAAAGTATTGTCAGCAGATTCAAGTTATAGGGACATTAGATTCGTTAAAATATGTTAATAAGACAGGTCGAATAAGTATAAAAATAGCAACTATGATGGCTGATGCACTTTCAATCAAGCCAATTCTAATTATGAGAAATTCAGATATATTTTTAGTTGACAGGCCCCGAAAAAGAGAAAAAGCGTTAGATATAATGGTGAATTTGTTATCTAAAAGTATAGATACAAATATAAAACCGAATATTGTTGGTATCAGTGATTTCTTATGCAAGGAAGATTCAAAACTAATGAAGCAAGAAATAAATAAATATTTTCCTCAATATCAAATTATTGAAGGCGATGCTGATCCAATGATTGCAGCAAATACTGGCCCTGGTTTATTATTAATTGCTTATTTCGCTTTGCCAAATAAGGATATAGGGGGAAGAAAAATTAATTTTTGAGGTATTCCTTAGTGGTCTTTTAGGATATTTCTGCGGCTCAGTTTTTATTTCCTATTATTGGGCAAAAATTCGTGGGATTAATCTAACAGAAGAGGGAACAGGACAATTAGGGGCAACAAACGCTGGAAGATTATTAGGATGGCCTGCTTTAATAATTGTAGGATTATTTGACATTGGGAAGGCAATTTTTGCCCTAGGATTAATTGATTATGTTTTTAGAATTATTATCCAATTACAGAATATTGAAGGACATATTGCAATAGCTAGTGTTGGTATTCTCCTTGGTCATATAAACTCATTCTGGATATGGATTGAACAGCATAAATGGCACGGTGGGAAAGGAGGAGCCCCCTTAGGAGGAATACTTTTTTTTATATCGTGGCAAAGTTTTTTTCTTCTTTATATAGGATTAATGACTGTAATGCAACTGGTAAAGAAGTTTATTACGAAAAATAAAACCTATGATAATTTTTTAACTAATAGTATTCTTTTTCTATTTATCCCACCAGTTTTGTTTTTCAACACCTACAATTTTCTATATTTTTCACTAATTATTTTTTTAGAGCTAATCGTTGTTTACAGTGAAAAAGAAAAAGTTTTAGCTTTATTCTCAAGATTCAAACAAACTAAAATCTAATTTTAATTCATTTCAACCAGAAGTAAGAATCAAATTTTCCTCTCTTACTGAATATATAATGACTTCTACAAATGCAGTAGGGGAGGCCGCAAAACAAGGAAAAGATTTATTAATTTTTTATTGGTGAATTTTAAAACCAGAAGGTTTATTTAATGAGAAATTTTCAGGAGGACTAAAATAGCATAAAACTTTGCTTGAAAAAGAAGGTTTTACAATTATTAGCAACGGGAAACGTTAATTTGTTCAGGATTTTTCAAAGAATTTAGTTAAATAACTGAGTAATATCATCTAGTAAATATATTTAATAAACCATAATTGGTGAGAGAACTCTGGAGTTTTCTAGATAGCCACTCTAATTAGAGATGTTAGATCATGAAAACAAATTTTCATCACATTGGAATAGTCGTCACAGATCTGAAGAAAGCGGTTTTAAAATACTGTCAGGCTCTTGAAATGAATCCTGAAACTATTAAAATTAATAGACAAAGCTATATTACCGGGAAAGGTGAAGATGAAGAAATTGATTATGCCTTTATTCCTTTGGG
This sequence comes from Candidatus Hodarchaeum mangrovi, assembly GCA_016839515.1. GTDB lineage: Archaea > Asgardarchaeota > Heimdallarchaeia > Hodarchaeales > Hodarchaeaceae > Hodarchaeum > Hodarchaeum mangrovi. Next base: position 4,563 of record JAEOUE010000269.1, on the reverse strand, counting down.
AAACAATTGCTTTATTGAACTTGTAACTCCTTTAACAGATGGCCCCACTAAGCGGTATCTTGAGAAAAAAGGTGAGGGGCTTTTTCATCTAGCATTAGAATCTACTGATATTAAGTATACAATTGAACGTTTTGAAAAGGCTGGAATTCCACAAGCAGGTATGACCCCTACTGAAGGTATATTTTCAGTTTTCTTCCATCCCAAGTCTGCCAACGGTGTATTAATGCAAGTTATAAAGAAAGGGATTCTATTACCTGATGGATCTCCAAACCTTGAGGTAGCGATGAACGAGAATTAGATTTAAGTTGTCTCAATCTAATGGATATAGATATTTTTATTGATACTGTATTCTATCATTTAAGGTTGTTTTGATTGAGAAAAACATATCCTATGATACAAACCAATAATAAGAGTTAAAATCGTATATTAGCATTCGGATTTAGAGTAAAAAAAATAAAAAAAGTGTTATCACCTCCTCCATTCGATCATTTTACGATCTTTTGTTTCCTCTTCCTATCTTGATTTTTATATTCATATTAGTTCATTATGCTTTTCAATTAGATGTAGAAATCATCATTCTTCTTTGAACCATATTTTGATCAAATTTAGAGATTCGTGATCCAAATATTAGATATATAACCAAACCAAATCCAAGTAGAGGATTGATTATGTAAATCACCGATAATCCGAATACTTCTCCAAGACCACCTGTGATAAGAACAGCAATTGGAAGAATGGATTTGACTAGCATGAATAAAATAGAAAAAACTCTTCCTTGTAACTCACCGGGTATATTTATTTGTAGAATACTAATTATCATGATATCAACGGTTCCTAATGCTAAACCAGCAATTAGACTTCCAAGAACTATTATAGAGAAGAATCCTGGAGGAGAGATTCCCAGTAAAAATAATCCTATAAAAGAAACAAAAACTGCAGACACTATATTTTTAAACTGTGGTTGAAAGTTTTTCACCATTACGAACAGTGCTCCAACTAGGCTGCCCATTTGAAAGACTCCTAATATGAGAGCAAGATCTAATGCTCCTCCTTCATGGATATGTTTGATAAAATAAGGCAATAATGAAAACAGAGGATTGATCAAAATATTCGCGAACATTCCACCAAGTATAAGGGTCATAAATCCATTTACGCGCAGGTAGGTTAATCCTTCAATGAATTCAGATTTAAAAGATGTTTTAGGGTAGTTTTGGACGCTATTTTTTTCTTGTTTCGACACAGAAGGTACGAAGACGACTACTAATGTTCCTACAGCGATTAAGAAAGTAAAGACATCAATCCATAATATGTACTCAATTGAAGCGATTTCAAGAAATATTGCTCCTGCAACTGGAGTAACCATATAAATTATATTATTCAGGATAGAGTTCAATCCATTGACTCTACTAATTTTGTTTTTGGGTACCATTTGTGGAACCAAAGCAATGGATGCTGGTAATTGAATTGCTTGAAACATACCGCGAAGAAATAATATAACGATGATTAGGATAAAACTTTCCAATTTTAAGTAAAAAAGAAAGATTAATCCAAACGATAATAATGCCTGAAGGAAATCAGTTGATAAAATCAAATGTTTTCTTTTCCAACGGTCAGCAAGTACCCCTGAAATAGGAGTAAAGATAACCAATGGAATTAAACCTGCAAAGCTTGCTAGGGCAAGAATAAAAGAGCTTCCAGTGGTTGTGGTTAACCACCAGATAATGGCAAATTGAACCAGTCCTGATCCAAATAACGATATCAATTGCCCACTCCAGATGACTAGATAACCCATTAGATAACTCTTGTTTTCAGGAGTCAATTTTCTCACCATACCAAAGTTTCTGAAAGTTTCTTCGTTTTTTTGTAGTCCAATTTCTTAAATCGGGTGAATCAGGGTTTTTTCGGCGTTCTTTCCAGTAACAAAGGTCAAAATACTTTGTATTTTCTTCGATTATTGCTAATATTTTTCTTCCTTTCATTTCTTTATCTCCGATGTAAATACATGATTAAAACGCACAATGCACTCGTATGTATTGCACATTACATCTGTATGCACAATGCAAATGTTTATATATAAATGTAATGATTGTGTCAATTAGAAGTATGTTCAAGGAGACCGATTCAAAATGGCAAATAAAACCATAGAGGAAGGAGTAAACAGTCGAACTTTTTTTAAAAAGCTGTTTAGCTCTGAAACTCGTGCATTAATAGCTTGGAATTTAATAATTCATAAAGAATTAACTGTAAAACAACTTGCTAATTTAACAAACAAAGATCAATCGACTATTACACGAAATTTGAGAACCTTCGAGAGATCAGGAATAGTTTTTATCTCAAAAACAGAATCAATTCGTAATTTTACAATAAATTATTGGAAACTAAGCCCAAGCCAACATATGCGTAAATTTAGAGATTTAGGTGCAGTTGTAGAAAAAGCATTAGTAGAGATGGATTTAGAGTTTTTAAAAATAGTATTACTAGCAGTTCAACGAAATCTTGAAAATATATTTAATTTTAAAAGCCGAGAAATCGACAAATTTATCCAAAATATTCTAACTGGGAAGGAACTAATGTCTATTGGAATAATGAATAAGGAATTAGGCGAGCTCTTTCAAAAAGAGTTCAATCAGTTTCTCTATCAATTTCAAGAAAACCATGAACTCAATTTGCAACCACTTGAGGAAATAGGTCCAGAAAGCTATTTTACCTTCATTTTGGCTAGTCCATTTCCTTCCTTGGTGAATTCAGAAAAAGAATGAATTCAATTCATTAATCTTAATATTCTCTGTATAAAGCCAATAGGCAATATTATGATTATATTCCCCATTCTCTTTTTGCTTTTTTTACTTCATTGATATATTCAGAGACTTGTGCTTGTTCCAATCGTAAGCCAAACGGTGCATTACTCTGAATAAGGCTTTCCCATTTCTCAAATTGGTTTTTTAATTGCTTTTTCTCCTCTTGGAGTTTATTAACCAACTGATGAATCCTTTTTTTCTTTATAATTAGTTCCGCTTGATCTAAGAACTTCTGTGAAACAATTAAATCCCCTTCTACCATTGAAATTTTTGCCTGTAGAATTAATGTATCAATCATTAAAGAGTATGATTTTTGTCCGTTAGCTATCTTATCTAATCTTTGAATCAACTTTTTGACTTGATTAAAGACTTCTTCTTCTCCATACGCTCTTAATTCATCGATTAACAACTCTGAAAGCTCAAACATTGCGCGTACAGTGAGTGAATGATCAATAATTTCTTCCTCCATTAGTTCTTCAAGAATTTCAGAAGATCTTATCTTCATTTTAGCTCTTTTACCACTTTTCAAAATCAATGCCTGAGCTAAACGATACCTTTGACTAATTATTCCATGCTTTTCCTTCTTGTCTATATCTTGAAGTTGCTGTAAATATGATTGGGCTTTTTGAGGAAATCCTGAATAAAGTGAAAGTTCTACAAGATTGAATAAAGGAAGAGTTATATCAGGAATAGCCCTGATCTCTTGAAATAAGGATAAACTCTTCTTAATCTGATCTAAAGCTTTTTTATATTCCCCCATTGAGCAATAAATTTCTCCAATATTATTATAGCAAATTGCTATGTCATGATTTTTACCTAGTTCTTGCAATAAGCCTAATGAATCTTGATAATAATGTAAAGCATTTGTAAAATCCCCTCTTGCATGGAATATTAATCCAATATTATTTAAACACATTGAAAGAGTAGTTTTTTGACCTAATTCTTTACTTATCGCCAGACTTTTCTGATAACTCTTTAATGCTAGATTCAATTCCCCTTGATACCCATAAATAAGGCCAATGTTTAAATGTAACACTGCTATTTGGGTAAAATTTTCCAATTCTTTCGCCAAAGTTAAACTCTTTCGAAAAAAGTCTAATGCCTTAAGTAAATTACCTCTTCTCCAGTAATTCATCCCAAGATTATTGAATATCTTTGCAATTGCCTTTTTATTATCAAATTTACTAAAATTCTTTAATGATTCTTTTAAATATTCGTTTGCTTTCTGATAATCACCTTTTGAAATGTTGATAATCCCTAATAAATTAAGACATTCTGCAATTTCATATAGATTTTCGTTTTCTCTCCTATTGATTAATACTCTTTGTGCTGAATCAAGCGCACTATCATACTCTGCTGTTCTTAGGAAAACCCTAGCTTTTAAGTAGTCTAGGTCAGATTCTTTTCTTCTTAAATGTTCAACCAATTTATCTTTATTAGTGTGAAGAAATTCTTCTGCTTTTTTTATCATGGCATAACTTGTTTTTAAATCACCAAGCTCTAAAAATGCCCTTATTTTTAAGAGTATTACATTCAATTCCAATAATTGGTCTTCAGATTGCTTGGTTACATTGAATATCTTTTCAGTGAGATCTAATCCTGTTTGAAACTCATCTAGCTCATATAAAATCAGGATTTCAAGAATTTGGGTCTCATTTAAGGCTATTCGTGTTATTTCACCAATTTCTTTTAGCTGTTCATAAGTATCTAATAGTTCATGGCTTTTTCCCTGATATAGAAGATTTTCTAGTAAATTAAGTTTAGC